>VGPW01000044.1 GCA_016882545.1 Cyanobacteria bacterium M_surface_10_m2_179
GACCGTGATCTGGAACGGCCCCATGGGCGTGTTCGAGTTCGACGCCTTCGCCGCCGGCACCAACGCCATCGCCACCACCCTGGCCGACCTGAGCGGCAAGGGCTGCTGCACGATCATCGGCGGCGGCGACTCCGTGGCGGCTGTGGAGAAGGCCGGCCTGGCCGACCAGATGTCGCACATCTCCACCGGTGGCGGTGCCAGCCTCGAGCTGCTGGAAGGCAAGGTGCTGCCCGGCGTGGCCGCCCTCGACGAAGCCTGATCCAACCCGCGCCCCCAGCGCACACCCGCCCCCGCAAGGGGGCTTTTTTGTTTGTTGAACCCCATGCCCGCTGAACAAGCCAGCACCGCCGTGGCCTGCATCGGCCTGGGGGCCCTGGGGGCGCCGATGGCCTGCAACCTGCTGCAGGCGGGCTACCGGCTCACGGTGTTCAACCGCGACCCCAGCCGTTGCGACCCCTTGCGAGCCGCCGGAGCGCAGGTGGCCGCCAGCCCTGCCGCCGCCGCCCGGGAGGCCGAGTTGCTGCTGGTGTGCGTGAGCGATGACCGCGCCGTGGAGGCGGTGCTGCTGGGGGAGGCCTCGCAGCCGCTTTCAGGGTTCTGTACAGACCGTACGGAACCCCAGACGGCAGCGCGGCATGGCCTGCGCCCCGGGAGCCTGGTGATCGACTGCTCCACCATCAGCCCCGCCACCAGCCGGCGCGTGGCGGCAGCGCTGGCGCAGCAGGGCATCCGCTACGTGGACGCCCCTGTGACCGGCGGCACCGAAGGGGCCCAGGCGGGCACGTTGTCGGTGCTGGCGGGCGGCGCAGCGGCTGATCTGGAGCGGGCCCGGCCGCTGCTGGAGGTGATCGGCGGTCGCCTCACCCACTTCGGCCCGGTGGGGGCCGGCCAGGAAGCCAAAGCGGTGAACCAGGTGCTGGTGGCGGGGAGCTACGCCGCCGTGGCGGAAGCGCTGACCCTGGCCGAGCGGCTGGGGCTCGACCGCAGCCAGGTGGTGGAAGCTCTCAAGGGCGGCGCCGCCGGCTCCTGGGCCCTGGAGCACCGCAGCGAGCGGATGATCAACGACCACTACCCGCTCGGCTTCAAGCTGGCGCTGCACCGCAAAGATCTGGCCATCGCCCTGGAGGCAGCCTCAGAACAGGCGCTCGAGCTACCGGTGAGTCGGCTGGTGGCCGCCATGGAAGATGCCCTGATGGCGGACGGGCACGGCGAGCTGGATGTGTCGGCGCTGGCCCGCTGGTTTAGAAGCTGAGCGCAGCCCGATCGGCCACCACGCGCACCTGCTTGCTGGCCGCCACGATCCCCTTGGGATGCACCAGCAGCACAGCCCAGGTTTGGGTGCCGGGTTGATAGGGGGCCTGGGCGCTCTTGAAGATGCCGCCACCCCCCAGGGCTTCCAGCTGCAGATCGGGGGTTTGCAGGCGCAACCACTCGCCTGGGCTCACGGGCTTGATCGTGCCCGCCACCACGGCGCCCTCCAGGGGCTCATCGAACACCACGTCCAGGTCGTAGCGCTGACCGGTGAGCACCGCATCGGGGATCAGCAGGCCCACCTTGAGGTCGCTGTCGCCGCTGCGCAGCAGGGAGCTCTCGCGGATCACCTCCTGGCTGTTGAAGCGGTTGCTGCCGCTGCCGAGCACGAGCTGCTGCTGCGCCTCGAAGCGGAAGCGATAGGGGCCGTCCTGACGACTGCCCGTCACCTTCACCTGCGTGGTGGCACGGCCGTCCTTGAGGGGAGCACCGGGTTGCACGCTCCAGGTGGCATCGGGGAACTGCTCGCGCAGCGCCAGCCGGCGACGGCCCACCTCAGCGGGGTCTAGCCCCTGGCCCGGCTCGAGCACAGCCTCCAGAGCAGCGGGCGAGCTGCTGTTGAGGGCGTCCTGCAGGGCCTGCAGGCTGGGAGCGGCCCGCAGCGGCGCCGCCATCACCACACCGGCCAGGGCGAGGGCAGCCGGCAGGAGAGGGCGCAACAGCACTGGGGCTCAACCAACACACGGCCCTTAAGTTAGGCGCGCCTTTCCGCGCCGCCCATGTCCCGCCTGTTGATCGCGGCCAGCGGCACCGGCGGACATCTATTCCCGGCGCTGGCGGTGGCACAGGCTCTACCCGCCGACTGGCAGATCCAGTGGCTGGGGGTGCCGGACCGGCTGGAAACGGAGCTGGTGCCCGCTGAGATCACCCTGCACACCGTGCAAGCCGGCGGCCTGCAGGGGCGCGGCCTGCAGAAACTGCTCAACCTGCTCAAGCTTCTGGGTGCCAGCTGGAGCGTGCGCCAGCTCATCCGCCGCGAGCGCATCCAGGTGGTGTTCAGCACCGGCGGCTACATCGCTGCACCGACGATCCTGGCGGCCCGCTGGTGCGGAATCCCTGTGGTGCTGCACGAATCCAATGGCGTGCCCGGCCGGGTGACTCGGCTGGTCGGCCGGCTCTGCACCCACGTGGCCGTGGGCCTGCCCCAGGCCGCCGAGCGGCTCCAGGGCTGCCAGCCGCGGGTGACGGGCACCCCGGTGCGGCGGGAGTTTCTACAGCCTGCAGCCCTACCGACCTGGGTGCCCGCCGGCTCCGGACCGTTGCTGGTGGTGATGGGCGGCAGCCAGGGGGCCGTCGGCCTGAATCGCATGGTGCGGCGGCTGCTGCCGAGGCTGCTCGCAGCCGGATGCCGCGTGGTGCATCTGAGCGGCAGCAACGACCCCGACAGCGGCCAGCTCCAACACCCCGCCTACGCCGAGCGTCCCTTCAGCGATGAAATGGCGGGCCTGCTGCAACACGCCGATCTGGTGATCAGCCGTGCCGGCGCCGGCAGCCTCAGCGAACTGGCGGTGTGCGGGAGCCCCTCAATCCTGGTGCCCTTCCCCCAGGCCGCCGACAAGCATCAAGACGCCAACGCCGGCGCCGCCGCCGCCCTCGGCGCCGCCGTGATCGTGTGGCAACACCCACCGGAACACCCGGCGCTGGAACAGACGATCTGGCGACTGCTGGGGCCACGCCTGCGGGGTTGTGATCCGGCGGTGGATCCCCTGCTTGCGCTGCGGGGCGGCATGGAGCGGTTAGCGGTGCGGGATGCGGATCAGTTGCTGGCGGGGTTGCTGATGGAGTTGAGCGGCTGACGCGGCTGCCAGAAAGGCTGGGCAGGATGAGGCTCGAAACCAAGGACAGCCAGCACTCCAACCGCGCCGATGGGGCCCATCTGCTGCGCTCTCCCCCGCCAACCCCGAGCGTCTGCTCAGAGCTCTCAACCGTGCTCAAGAGCAGACGCTGCCATCCACAGACCTTGATGAGCTCGAGGCACAACTGCAGCGGCCACTCGCGTGGCTGAAACGACGGGGTGGAACTGCTGGAGAGCGACCCCAATGGCAGCTTTGCTCCGCTGTTTGACGCGCTGGACCGCAGCCAACCGGTCCAGGATCATCACTAGCGGTGAATCCTTGCCTCTAGAGAGGCGCGCCGCCCCTCCAGCTCCGCCAGCAACACGTCCCGCGCGGCCGGCAACGCAAACGGCCCCGCCTCGTAGCGGGCCTCCACGGCAAACACCTGGAGTTTCTGAAGTGTCTCTGGCATCTGATCATTCAAGAGCAGGGCAAGATCCAGGAGCTCATGGGTGCGTGGGACCGGCTGATCGCGCAGCACCAGCTCGGCTTTGAGCAGCTTTGCCAGCGCCTGCTGGGCCTGAAAGCCCCATTCCTCATCCGGATACAACGGATCGAGGTTGAGCCGCATCGCCTGGAGATGGCGGCGCACGATGCGCAGCAGCAAGGCAGCGTCTTCAGCTGGCGACATAGAGCACCCGTCCTTCTCGGGCCACATCACCCATCACATGCCAACGGGAACCGGCTAGGCGTTGCGCATCGGAGGCACCAACCAGCACCAGATCCACACCGCACCCCACAGGCCCGAGCAACTGGCGGTAGCCAAAGCTGCGCTCAGTTTTTTCAGCTGGTGTGAGGCTGGGCTCACGGCAGATCACCGCCAGATCCAGATCGGAATCCAACCGAGCGTTGCCGCATGCTCTGGAGCCGAAAGCCACCAAAGCCTGCACGGCTGGCTCGGTGGAGAGCAGGAGCAACCGTTGATGCAACAAGGCAGCGTCCAAGCCGGGGCCCAGATTGAGGTGTTCCGCGAGCGGCTGGGGCTGCAGCCACGGAATGGCTGGCGCGGTGTAGCGAGTCGCTGAGGCGCTGAGGCGCTGAGCATGAATCAACGCTACCGACAACGACCAGCGGAATTCAGAGCAATCCAAAGCGCAAGCCGCGCCCGTGAGGCGGCCCTGGACCTGGAGCACGACGCGAGGTGCGCCGCTTCGCTCGGATGAGGGCCAGCGCCACCAGAACCAGAGCATCACCGGCTTGCCGAGAGCGGCATAGGCGGCCAGCCAAAGGCAACCCAGCAGCCAATCACACGCGAAGAGAAGCAGAAGAGGGGGCCCAATCAGTCATGTGGGGATCTGAGGGCGTTGCTCGGACAACTCCTTCCGCATCGCCTGGATGATGCGCCGATTGCCACGGCGGCTCTGATAGCCGATCCGCAACCAGCTCTCATCCAAACCTTCAAACGATCGGCAATCGCGGAGCAAGATGCGATGCCGCGTTTCAAGCGCCTCCCGAAGGGGCTGCAGCGACCATGGTTTGCCGTCGCACTCACCACGAATCAACAAATAATTCGCGGCAGAAGGCATCGGGATGATGCCGGGGAGGAAAGCGAGCTGCTGTTGCAACCAGGCGCCCTCTGTTGCCGTCCAGCACTGAACACGCTTTGTCCAGGCCTGATAGCGCTGAGGGCTGCGCAACAACGTCTCCCCAACAGCGGAAGCCACCGCATTCACCGGCCAGGGATCGCGCCACTGAGCCCAGCGCTGCAGCCGCTCGGGTTGGGACACCGCGTAGCCCAGCCGCAACCCCGCGATGGCATACAGCTTGGTGAGGCTGCGAATCACCACCAGGTTGGGGGAGTGATCCACCAGCGGGATCAACGACTGAGCTTCGCCGTTGGGCACCAGCGGCAGAAACGCCTCATCGCAGATCACCAACGCAAAGCGCTCAAGCAACGGCTCCAGCGACGCGCGGCTCCACAGCTGACCGGTGGGGTTGTGGGGGTTGGTGATCCAGAGCACGGGCGCCGTGGATGGCGACAACTCAAAGGAGCAGGGACCAGGCTGCGTCCAGCGGAGCGATAAGGGGAGAGCTGCCATGACGCCCCCCCAACACCGCAGGGCCCTTAGGTAGTCCGCGAAGCCTGGCTGAGGCAACAAAGAGGCCCCTAACTGGGCCGCATCACGAGCCACCCAGGTGAACAGCTCGGCAGCGCCATTGCCCGGCAACACCGCATCAGGCTCCAATCCATGCACATCGGCAAGGCAGCGGCGCAAAGCACCGGCACGACGATCGGGATACGCCCTCAGTGGAGCCGTCATCCCGGCGACAACAGCTCTGCGGGGCAACGCGAACGGAGCCAAGGACGCACTTGCGTCCAGAAGCTGAGACGGCCGAACACCCAAGCGTTGAGCCGAAGCCTCCAGATTACCGCCGTGAGCTTCAGCCATCGCAGCACGTCAACGTGTCGACGCCCTGCTGGGAAGCCGTTAGAACCATCTCGCCATCAGATTCAGCCATGCACCGACGCAATCTATTGATTTGGATACTTGGCCTTGGCACAGGGGTGGTTTGGATTCAGTCTGGAGCAATCGCTTCCGACACGCACGCTCTTGCAAAGGTGCTTGAACAACGTCGATGCGAAGGTTGCAAATTACAGGATGCGGATCTTGCCCAAGCCGATCTGCGCGAAGCCCGGTTAAAAGGCTCATCTCTGCAGCGGGCAAATTTAAGCGGCGCAGTCATGGACGGAGCCGATCTCAGTAACGCCGACCTCAGCTTTAGCAGCCTCGCCGGCGCATCACTCCGAAACGCAAATCTAAAAGGAGCAATCCTCATCGGCACAGACCTACGCGGAAGCAACTTAAGTGGCGCAAAGCTAGAAAGAGGGGGATTAAACCGCAGCCACTGGCAACAGGCCAACGGGATTCCCATCGAGATACTCAGCTACGCAGATCTACACAATGCGGGTATTAATGCCGCCTTAGCCGGCCGTCATTTAGAAGCGGAGTATTTTTTGAATAACGCCATTCGACGCGAGCCGAATGCAACGGTGAGTCTAGTAGCCAGGGGGCTAAGCCGTATTGAGCTAGGGAATATCAACGGAGCTGCACAAGACCTTCATGAGGCCAGTCAGCTCTATGCCTCAATGGGCGACAGTGAACAGGCCACCGCTCTTGAAAGAGCCTCGACACTACTCAATGAACCAGAGCCATCCAGAAAGACCGGAAATAACATCGGAGGAAACTTGGCATCCGGAGCAATCAGAGCCTTTCAGATTCTTGCTCCCATTGCAGCGAAAGCATTGATGCCAACATTCTTCTAATGATTACTCAACCCCCGGAAGAAGAGCCCACGAAACCACGAACTTCCTGGGTTGCCGGTTGATATCCATACCCATAAGCTCCTCCTTCAGCCTCCGACACAACACGGGGCGTCACGAGAATAACGAGCTCAGACTTCCTGCGACTCCTTCCAGAACCTCTAAAGAATTGGCCCACCAAAGGAAGGTCACCCAGCACCGGCCATTTAGTAACAGCGGCGATATCGGCATCACTAATAACACCAGTCAGCACCAAAGTCTGACCATCCCTTACACGAACACTGCCCGTATCAAGGCGTCGATAGTTCAAGGTCTGGAAGGAACCGCACCCTGGTGAAGTACCGCCCCCTACCGCAGCAGAGATCTGGGGAGACAACATGAATGTCACGAATCCATTGTCATCAATACGAGTGACGCGGGCACCCAACTGCAATCCGGACGTTCCAAAGACAGGGATACAACTGACAACGCCACCTGTTTGCGAGTAGTTAGGCGTATAAGAGATAACGACTTGATCCCCGACAGTTACGAATCCCTCATTCGAAAGCTTGCGACCAACGCGCTGCTCCTTAGCAATCGTCTCCTTGTCATAATCATTTCCATCCTTAAACTCTTCTCCGTTCTCATTGAGGATCAAAGTAGGGGAGGCCAGCACCTTTGTTGAACTAGACTCAATAACAGCAACGAACTGATCCATTAGCTGATTATTAGGATAAGCCAGGCCAGGATTGGCACTCGGGGGATCACCACCAGGCACCAGGCTCCCAAAAGTCGCAGAGAGGCGGCCATTCTGACCAAGAACAAAACTCGTGCCGCTCCGAAACGCAAAGCTATTACTCAGTGATTCACTATTATTCAGGGTAACATCAAGTATTTTTACCGTCAGAGCAACCTGTCTCTGGCGAATATCGATTTGACGCAAGTAAGATTCGGCAATGGAAACAAGGGCAGGATCTCCAACCAAGGTGATGGTCTGAAGCCTGGAATCACTGGTACCTATCAAACCTTTGAGTGGACCAACGGCCGCACCGTAAGTCTCAGTGGTGCTAATGGTCTGTTCCTTGGTTTGCTGAGTTTGAGACGCGCCAGCAACTTGATTGGCCTGCGGCTGCCCAGTACTTACAACGTTCGTGATAGACGTGACTTTGGTAACTTGTGCACCAAGACTGGCCAGATAATTTGCAGCGGAATCAGCAGAAGCCTGATTCAGACGGTAAACTTTCGAAACCTGAGCGCCAAAAGACTTTCCCAGCACAGAGGGGCCGACCATCAACAATCCAGCCTCAGACTTTCCCTGCAAACCCGACGCAAGCAAGAGAGAGTTCAGAGCTCTTGCATAGGGCTCTGCCCTGAAAGACAATGTTACTCGCGCACCCATTTGGGACTCAGTTCCCCCTGAAGAAGCGCCAGATGAACCATTCATCGCAGCATCATCAGCGACATAAACAAAGCCATAGCCACCAAGCTGAGCCAATGCCATTAGCGCATCCTTCGCAGGTGCATTACGCAGCGTCATCGTGACTGCAGGCCCATTCAGGTTCAAGTAACTTCTATTACGCAAAACCATGCTTCCCACTGCCATGTCACCCAACGGCGGAGCCACGGCACGAGGCTGCAACGGTGGTGCATAAGCAGGCTGCGGCACCATGCCTGGTTGCCGAAGATTGAACTGTGCGGTTTGTGCAGGCGGTTGAGAAGGTGTGGCAAAACTGAGAATCAGATTGCGTCCGTCGGCACTCACTACAGGACGGCTCAAGGGTGCGCCCGGCATCGGCACGATCTGCAGCTGATAGTCGCTACCTGAGCCCTGAAAACTCACAGACTGCAAACCAGCCTCAGGCAAGGTCATCCGTTGAGGCCCAAGACGCAGTGAACCGGGAGTGGTGATGCGCAGATCTCCACGCCAGGCCTCACCAGCTCGGCTCTGCTGCAACACCGGTCCAGCCCCAGTGCCTTCAATCACCAGCTGAATCCCATCTGGGGATCGCCGCAGGGAAAGGGCCACCCCTCCGGTGGACTTCAAGGTTGCAGGTGGCGCCGGTTCCGGCTGGGATTCCGTTGCTCGTGGAGCGGCCGCCAGGGGGCCCATCGCGGCACCGGCGGCCAACAAGGCCAAAACCAGGCCACAACGCAGCTTCACCCTTAATCTCGCGCGGTTTTGGGCGGATCGTATCGGCCAACACCAGGCCAGGCCAGGCATTACCGGGCTTTCTTCGACGCCTCCGCTTCGCTGTAGACGCTGAGATTCAGGCGCAGGTTGGTGGTGTTGGCGGCGGCTTCGCCTGGCTTACCGGTGTCTTTGAGCTCATGTTTGAGGCTCAGATCGCTCTGCACCACCAGCAGGCTCAACAGTTCCAGGCGGCGCAGAAAGTCCAACAGCTGCGGACCATTGCCCCGGGCCGTGAGCAGCAGCGAGGTTTTTTGCAGGCCGGGAGCCAGCAGAGGGTCGGGAGGCGGAGGCGGCGGCTCACCTTTGGAGGGCCTGGGTTTGGCGGATGCCGGCTCAGCCGCCGGTGCGCTGGTGGTGATCGGCTCATAACCATCCAGCACAACGCCGGTGCGCTGCGCCTCGGCACTGAGCTGGGCCATAAAGGTGTTGATCTCGCCGCTGCCGGCGATCAGCCCCAGGATCTGACGGCTGCGTCGCTCCGCGACCTGCACGGTGTCGCTGAGTTTGAGCAACTGCACCCGCAACAGCGGCAGGCGCTCGCGCTGTTCCGCCAATTGCTCCAACTCCTGTTGCGCCAGCAGAAGCTGCTGCCAGCTGGGCCAGAGCGCTGCCACCACCACACCGATGCTCAACAACGCACCGGCTGCCACTGGCAACCCGAGCAAGATCCACTCCCGCTTGATGGGGGAGGACGAACGGCCCTGCAGGTTGGTCATGGCAGCACCCCCGCTCGCTCCAGGATCTGCAAACGCCGCGCCGGGCCGTCGGCACCCAGCTTCTGCAGCAGCCGCACTTGCTGAGCGGCCGGCAAGGTGGCAAACGCCGCGGTGAGATCCCACTCCACCGGGGCACCGGGCTTGGTGGCATCACGGCTGAGCTTCACCGCCTGCACGCTCTTGGCTTCAAACAGGGGCGATGCAGCCAACAACAGCGTGAAGGCATTCACCCGCCGAAATGCTTGTGGATCTGCCGCCACACCCTTGAGCTTGAGGCTGCTGCCCTGCACCTGCGCATCGGTGAGCTGAACGCCGTGCGGGGTGATCGCCCCCAGTTGGGCGACCAGGGCAGACCCCGATGACACCGCCACCAACCCTTTCGCCAAACCCTCATTGCTGCGCTGCATCGCGCTGAGCCTGCGGCGCTGGGTCTGAGCCCGGGCCTCCAGAGCCTGCACCTGGGCGGGAATCCCCCGCATCCCCTCCAACTCCAGCTCGAGCTGAGCCTGCCGCCAACGCAGCCCGAACCACACCGCTAGCAGCGTCACCAACAAGCCGCCACCGATCACCGCACCGCGCAGCAGCAACCCTCGCGCCGGCACCAGAGGCTCCGGCTCCGCCGTTAAACCCCGTTCAAGCCGCCGCTGCCGCAGCAAATTGCCATCGCTCTCCAGCCAGCTCGGGGTGCTCATCGCCGTTGCTCTGCCTCCGCCAATCCCCACAGCGCTGGCACTCCATCAACGCTGGCCAATCCGCTGATGAGGCAACCGAGCGCTTCAGCCAACGCCGGATCGCCCTCCACAACCAAGGCGGCTCTAGGGGCGTAGCGCTGCCCCCAGCCCTTCAAGGCCGACGCGAACGTCTCGCGATCAGCCGCTGGCGGCAACGACCATTCCCCCAGAGGTTCACCGTCCGCCAACGCCAACAACCAGCTCTGATCCGGTTTGAGCTGCAACACCACCTGCACACCATCGCCCAGTTGCTGCTGCACGGCACGGCACAGGCAAACCTGCAGGGCCTCCACGCCATCGAGCGCCACGCCGGCCTGACTGCACACCGCAATCCAGGCCTCCAGCAAGCTCCGCTGCACCGCCACCAGCAACGAGCGCGGTTGAGCGCCCGGGAGGGGTTCCAAGAACACATCCGCATCCTGCAGCGACCAGGGCAAATCCAGCTCCTGCTGCTGCTCACGCACCACCAGCTCGGGGTGTTCCGGCCAGGCCGCATCCGGCCACTCGATCACCCGCCAGGCGGTGGCATCCCGCGGCAACACGGCCTTCACCCGAGCGCCAGGGAAGCCCCTCTCCACCAGCCAATCGCCCAGCAGATCCCCGAGCGCCTCCACCGCCTGGGGCTCACCGTTCACACACAGCCCCTCCGGCAGTGGCACCCGCTCCTGCCACGCCACGCTCTCGCCATCGAGCACCATCGCGGTGAAGGCCTGATCCTCAAGCTGCAGATACACACGCCGAGGGAAGAGCCAACTCCTCAGGGGCGCCAGTTGATCCTCAAGCCCTGAGAGCACCACCGCAGCTCAGCTGCCCACTGCCCGCAAGCTATCGCCAGCCCACGCCGCTGCCCACCGCTTCGCCGATGCTGCGGAAGCCGTGGCGATCGAGTTGTTGGCCGAGGCCCTCCAGGATCGCTGGCACCAGCTGGGGGCCCTCGTAAATCCAACCGGTGTAGAGCTGAATCAGGGAGGCGCCGGCGCTGATCCGCTCCCAGGCCGCCTCTGGCGAATCAATGCCGCCCACACCGATCAGCGGCAGGCCGGGGCCCGCCACCGCCCGCAGGCGGCGCAGCACCTCCAAAGCACGAGCGCGCAGGGGTGCACCGCTGAGGCCACCGGCCTCTTCGGCCAGGGTGCGGCCGGTTTGGGCGATCGGGCGCTGCTCCAGGCCGAGGCGATTCAGGCTGGTGTTCACGGCAATCACGCCGGCCAGACCCTCCTCGTAGGCGAGGCGGGCGATGGCATCGATCGCTTCATCCTCCAGATCGGGCGCGATCTTCACGAGCAGCGGCGGGCAGGCCGGCAGCCGCCGCAGCCGCTCCACCAGGCGGCGCAGCTGGGCATCGTCCTGCAGCTCCCGCAGCCCGGGGGTGTTGGGGGAGCTCACGTTGATCACGGCGTAGTCGGCCAGGGGCGCCAGCAGCTCGAGCGAGGAGGCGTAGTCGTCGGGCGCTTGCTCCAGTGGCGTGATCTTCGACTTGCCGAGGTTGATGCCGAGCACCGCCGGCCGCTGACCCGCCGGTGGCAGCGCCTGGCGCTCCAGGGTGCGGCGGGCCGCCAGGGCGCCGTTGTTATTGAAGCCCATGCGGTTGAGCGCCGCCCGCTCCGCCGCCAGCCGGAACAAACGGGGCTTGGGGTTACCGGGCTGGGCGTGCCAGGTGACGGTGCCCACCTCCGCAAACCCAAAACCGAAGAGATGCCAGATGCCGGCGGCCACGGCGTTTTTATCGAAGCCGGCCGCCAGACCCACCGGATTGCGGAAGCGACAGCCGAACAGGGTTTGCTCGAGGCGCAGGTCGCGCACCTCCAGCTCAGCACCCAGCCCCGCCAGGCTGCTGTTCACCAGCGGCCAGTTGCGCCGCAGCGAGGCCTGGCCCAGGGCCTGCAGGGTGAGCTGGCTGAGCTGCTCGGCATCAGCGCCCTCGTCGCGGCTGAGCAGCGGGCCCACAAAGCGCTGGTAGAGAGCCCCTGTGCCGATCTCAGCCATCTCGATCTCGCCCGGCCACATCCGATCCTGACGCCTCCCGGGCCAAACGCCAGCGTCCATCGCCGCTGGGCTGCACCTGCCAGTCGCGCCAACGCCAGGGTTCGCTACGGCCCTCGAGCGTTTTCAGCGGTTGCTCCACCAGCTGGGCGAGCTCCAGCAGGCTGAGGCCATAGCCCCCTGCCGCCAGGCGATCGGCCAGCTCCAGGCGGGTGAGCAACTGCTGCAGAGCCGGCGGGGCTACGTCTGACGGGGCTATCGGCGTGGGTTCGGGCTCGCTCACCATCAGGCCGCCGTAGTCGCCGTGCGCCAGCTGCGGCTTCTGCCCTTTGGAGTAGGCCACCGCGATCGCATCGCAGCGATCGTTGTCGGGATCGCCGCTGTGGCCCTTCACATAGGTGAGCGGCAAGCCGGACACGCGGGCGGCATCCAGGGATTCCCAGAGATCACGGTTGAGCACCGGGCTGCCGGAGGCGGTGCGCCAGCCCTTGCGCTTCCAGCCGTTGATCCACTTGCTGAAGCCGTCGATCAGGTATTTGGAATCGGTGCGGATCGTGAGATTCGGGTCGCGCGGTAGCACCGCCAGCTTCTCCAGCAGCGTCAGCGCCGCCGTGAGCTCCATGCGGTTGTTGGTGGTGTTGGGCTCGGCTCCGCCGAATTCCTGCACCGAACCATCGCTGAACCGCAGCAGGCAGCCCCAGCCGCCGGGTCCGGGATTGCCGCTGCAGGCGCCATCGCAGGCGGCCGCTACCACCACTGGCTGCTCAGACACTGGGTTGGCGGCTCCGCATCAGGTACAACACGCTCCTGTGGTGCAGCGGCGGAGAGAAGGCCATGCAACGAACCTACCTGCCTCTCCTGGCCCTCACCGCCGCCACGGCGGCACCGGCCCTGGCGGTGAGCGTGTTCAGCAGCCGGCCGCTCGATCAGGCCCGCTTCGCGGTGCTGGCCCAGCCCGTGGGCCGCAGCGATTGGAAACTGCTGGTGCTCGAGCAGATCCAACCCGCACCCGCCTGCTGGGAACGCCGCAGCGATGGCTTGATCGACCCGGCCCTGAACCGCTTCGACTTCACCGGCATCTGCAGCCGCTACATCGACAGCAACGGCTACTCGTTGCGGGTTGGCGACGACGATCTGGGCAGCCGCTACCGGCTGCGGCTGGAGCAGCAGGGGCAGGACCTCGCCCTGCTGGCGATGACCCCAGCCGAGTCCACCGAGCTGCTGGTGGGCCGGGGCTCCCTGCCCCAGCGCGACCGCAACGGCTTCGTGGCGCTCAACCTGGAGCCCGGCTGGCGCCTGGAGCGGCGCGCCTACGGCAGCCAGACCCTCAGCCACGTGTATTTCGCCAACACCACGCCGCTCGGCCAACTGATCACCCAGGCCAGCCGCGGCAGGAGCACCAGCCCCACCGTGTCGGCCCAACCGCTCAAGCCCCTGCCGCCCCAGCCCATCAGCAGCAGCGGCATCAGCAGCAGCGGGCCGATTGCCCTGCAGGTGATTCCGTTCAGGCCGTAGGCCAGCTGAGCCAGCGGTCCATCCCCCCTGGACCGTTCTTTTCCTCTGACGGTATGGTTGCCTTGTGTGAGGAGTGAGGGACATCACTTCCGGGGTCGAAACGAGGACAGACTCCCAGAAGCGTTCCGAACTCAAAGCCCTGCCTTCGGCGGGGCTTTTTTATTGGCCAATCAGCCGACCATCAAAAAAACCGGCCCCCATAGGAGCCGGCTGAGCAGAAGCGTGATGGCGGGCCGCCGGAGCAGCCCGACGCAGCGATCACTTGATGGTGACCTTGCCGCCGGCCTCTTCAACGGCCTTCTTGAGGGCCTCAGCATCGGCCTTGGACACGCCTTCCTTGATGGCACAAGGGGCGCCTTCCACGAGAGCCTTGGCTTCGCCCAGGCCCAGACCGGTGGCTTCGCGCACGGCCTTGAGCACTTTGATCTTGGCAGCGGCGTCGAAGCTGTCGAGCAGAACGTCGAACTCGGTCTTCTCTTCAGCAGCCTCAGCAGCACCGCCAGCGGCGGGAGCAGCCATCACAACGCCAGCGGAAGCGGCGGCGGACACACCGAAAGCCTCTTCGATCTGCTTAACGAGCTCGGAAGCTTCAAGCAGGGAGAGCGACTTCAGTTGCTCGAGAATTTGGTCGGTAGTAGCAGACATGGTTGGGAATCAGCAACAGATCTGTGTGAACAGTCGGAGCGGAGAGCTCAGCAGAGCAGGCCTCAGTTGGCCGTGCCCTCGCCGTCGGCGTGCTGCTTGAGCGCCCGGGCAAGACCGGAGGGAACTTCGTTGATGCCCACGGCCACCTTGGTGGCCACGGCATTGATCGCACCGGCGATCTGTGCCATGAGCACCTCCTTGGAGGGCAGATCCCCAATCGCCTTGATCTCGGATTGCGAGAGGAGCTTGCCTTCGAAAAGGCCGCCCTTCGTTTCCGATTTCTTGGTGTCCTTCTGGAAGGCCTGAAGGGCCTTCACGGCACCACCCACGTCGCCCTTAACGAGCACGAAGGCATTGGTGCCGGTGAGGAGGGAATCAAGTTCCGACCAAGCGCTGTTGCCATCAATGGCACGGCGCATCAAGGTGTTTTTGGTCACCTTGCACACACCGTTGCTGGACTGCAGACGGGTCCGCAGATCAGACATCTCCTTGATGGACAGGCCCTTGTAATCAAGAACCAGCGCCATTTCGGCCTCACCGAGGAGCTGCTTGAGCTCTTCGACGATCTGTTGCTTGTTCTCCAG
>VGPW01000045.1 GCA_016882545.1 Cyanobacteria bacterium M_surface_10_m2_179
TTTCTTCCACGGGCACGCCGTAGGTCTCGGGGATGGCGCCGCCGAACTTGTTGATCATGTCGAGCCACTCCTGGGGCACCGAGGAGGAGCCGTGCATCACCAGGTGGGTGTTGGGGATGGCTTTGTGGATCTCGGCGATACGGCTAATGGCCAGCACTTCACCGGTGGGCTTGCGGGTGAACTTGTAGGCGCCGTGGCTGGTGCCGATGGCGATCGCCAGGGCATCCACCTTGGTTTTGGCCACGAAGTCGGCAGCTTCAGCAGGGTCGGTGAGCAGCTGGCTGTGGTCGAGCTTGCCCTCGAAACCGTGGCCGTCCTCGGCTTCGCCCATGCCGGTTTCCAGGGAGCCCAGGCAGCCCAGCTCACCTTCCACGCTCACGCCGATGGCGTGGGCCACATCCACCACTTCCTTGGTGACAGCCACGTTGTACTCGTAGCTGGCGGGGGTCTTGGCGTCGGCCATCAGCGAGCCGTCCATCATCACCGAGGTGAAACCGTTGGCGGCGGCACCGAAGCAGGTGGCGGGGCTGTTGCCGTGGTCCTGGTGCATCACCACCGGAATGTCGGGATAGGTTTCCACAGCCGCCAGGATCAAGTGGCGCAGGAAGTTCTCACCGGCGTACTGACGGGCGCCGCGGGAGGCCTGCAGGATCACCGGAGAGTCGGTCTCATAGGCCGCCTCCATGATCGACTGCACCTGCTCCAGGTTGTTCACGTTGAAGGCAGGGATGCCGTAGCCGTTTTCAGCGGCGTGGTCGAGCAGCAGCCGAAGCGGGACGAGCGCCATGGGGACACGAAGAAGTGAATGCGGGGGATCCTAACTGGCGCCTTTTTCGCCTAAACCGGCTGGCGGATGCCACTGTCGGCGGCGCTGAGGGCGCGGTCGCAGATCGTCTGGCTGTGGGCCGCCTCCGCTAGGCCGGGCACCATCGGCCGCCGCTCCGCTGCCGCCTGGGCCCACCAGCCGATCAGGCGCCGCACCGGTGCCACGCGGCCATCGGGCCAGGTGTGCTCGAAGGCCAGGGCCGGATCCAGTGCGATCTCCTGCTGCTCGCCGCCTGGTGTGGATTGCCAGAGCTGAAACCCGTGCACGTAGTCGCTCTGGTTGCTGGAGCCCAGCACCAGGGTTCCCTCGCTGCCATACACCTCGATCCAGTAGCCCCGGCCGGGCCGGGTGACGGAGGCCAGGCTCACCTGGGCCGCCAGGCTCTGGCCTTGGTTGATGTCGAGATCCAGCTGCAGCAGGGCGATGTCCTCGGCGTCCACGGCGGCCAGGCGGCCGCTGCCATCGGCGAGGGGGCGGTGGGGGATGGCCATGCTGCGCAGGCAGCTCACCGTGCGCGCCGGTCCCAGCAGCCAGTGCAGGGTGTCGAAGGCATGGGTGCCGAGCGACCCGAGCACGCCGCCACCAGCGGCCCGTTGGGAAGACCAGTTCCAGGGTCGGCTGGCGTCGGCGCGGCTGCCCATCAGCCAGTCGAGTTTCACCAGCCAGGGGGTGCCGATGGCGTTCTGCCGCAACAGCGCCGCCAGCTGCATGAAGGCCGGCACGGCTCGGTATTCGAAATCCACTGCCACCGTCACGCCGGCGCTGAGGGCCTGGCGTTGCAGGGCTTCGATCTGGCTGGCTTCGAGGGCCACCGGTTTTTCCAGCAGCAGGTGTTTGCCGGCGGCGATCGCCGCCTCTGCCAGGGCGAAGCGCGGTTGGGGGGGTGTGGCGATCACCAGCGCCTCCACGCGGGGATCGGCCAGCAGGGCCTCAAAGTTGGTGAACCCCGGCAGGCCGCTGCTGCTGCAGGCCTGATCGAGGCGCTCCTGCCGGTGATGCCAGAGGGCCACCGGTTCGGTGAGTGGGCAGTCCCGCAGGGCCGGCAGGTGCACCTTTTCCCCGAAGCCCAGACCCACCAGGGCCACGCCGAGGGGGCGTTGCGGAGAAGGGGCTGCGGTCACAGGCTGGTGCGGAAAGGCCTCAGAAGCCTGCCAGCAGGGGCTCGCCGGCCCCGCAGGCGGCCTCGATGGTGCTGCTGATCAGGTTGTCGCCACTGGCGGCCTGCCAGCTGCTCCCCCACTGGGGGATGCCGTTGATCGAGGTGTCGCGGTAGAGCTGCTGGCCGCAGTCGATCTCCATCACATAGAGGTCGCTGGCGGGAGGGCGCGGTTCGCTGCCATCGGGATTGCGGGGCTGATCGGCTGGTGGCGCCGGCTGAAAGCGGCTCAGCACAGTGAGGTTGCCACTGCGGTTGATGCGCAGGCTGCCCGCATCCCACCACTGCCGCCCTTCAGCACTGGCCTGCACCTCCTGCCAATCCACCGGACCGGCCCAGGCCGCTGCCGGCACCAGGGCCGCCACTGCCAGCAGAAGGATCACGGCGGTGGCCAAGACCCGCTTGAGCGGCCGGCTGATCACGGTGGAGCTCTTCAAGCGGAGACGGCCGTGGCGCAGCCGTGCATCTTCAGCAGGCTCACCAGGGTGCTGCGCAGCTTGGTGCGGGGCACGATGTGATCCACAAAGCCGTGATCGCGCAGGTATTCGGCGGTCTGGAAGTCGTCCGGCAGCTTCTCCCGCAGGGTTTGCTCGATCACCCGGCGGCCGGCGAAGCCGATCAGGGCTTTGGGTTCGGCCAGGATCAAGTCGCCGAGCATGGCGAAGCTGGCGGTCACACCCCCGGTGGTGGGGTGGGTGAGCAGCGGCATATAGAGCAGTTCGGCCTGGCGGTGGCGCTCCAGGGCACCGGAGATCTTGGCCATCTGCATCAGCGAGAGCATGCCCTCCTGCATGCGGGCACCGCCGGAGGCGCAAACGATCAGCACTGGGTAGCGGCGGGCGGTGGCCTCCTCGACCAGGCGGGCCAGCTTCTCGCCGACCACCGACCCCATGGAGCCGCCCATGAACCGGAAATCCATCACGCCGAGCGCCAGGGGCTGCCCCTCCACCCGGCAAAGACCCGTGATCACCCCGTCTTTGAGGCCGGTCGAGCGCTGGGTATCGCGGATGCGGTCGGCGTAGCTGCGCCGATCCTTGAAGGCCAGCGGGTCGGTGGGGCTCAGGTCGCTGTCGAGGGGCTCGAAGCTGCCCTCATCGGCGATCAGTCGGATGCGTTCGTCGCTGAAGATGCGGTGGTGATAGCCGCAGCCGGCGCAAACGCTGGCATTGGCGGCCAGGTCTTTGCGGTACACCACCAGGCTGCATTCAGGGCACTTGCTCCAGAGACCGTCCTCCTCGTTCACCTCCTGCGCGTTCCGCACCGCCGGGGCGGTTTTGCGGCGATCGGCGAACCAGTCGAAGAGCGACATCGAGCCAGCGGTGTCCGCAACTACAGATCAGTCCATTAAAGGGCGCTCCAGCCCAGCCAGTCGCTGAAGCGTTGCAGCCAGAAGCCATTGCCGGCCATCCACACCGCTAATCCACCCCCGGCCAGGAAGGGGCCGAATGGGAACGGCTGCCCCCGCTTGAGCCGTCCACTGATCAGGCCGAGCAAACCGAACAGGGCACCGCTGAACACCGACAGCAGCACCGACAGCCCCAGGCCGGTGAGCCCCAGCCAGGCCCCCAGCAGCGCCGCCAGCTTGGCGTCGCCGAGCCCGAGGGCCGGCTTGCCCAGCAGCTTCTGGGCCACGGCACTGGTGGTTTCAAAGCCCAGCAGGCCGGCGCTGGCCGCCAGCAGATGCCAGAACAGCAGCGTGCGGCCCGCTGCATCGCCCTGCTGGAAGCCGGCGATCGCCGTGACCACCAGCCCCAGCACCACACCCCAGCGGCAGAGCGGCTCCGGCAGCCACAGATGATCCAGATCGATCAGGATCAACGGCAGCAGCAGCCCCACCAGCAGCCAGCCCGCCAGCACCACCAGGGCGGCGGGGGCGCCTGGCAGCGCCGAACTCGAGGCTCCCGCTGCCGTTGCCGCCACGAACAACCCGGCGCAGAGCAGCTCCACAGCCGGATAGCGCCCGCTGATGCCGGCGCCGCAGTGGCGGCAGCGCGCCCGCAACAGCACCCAGCTCAGCACGGGAATGTTGTCGCACCAGGCCAGGGTGGTGCCGCAGCGCGGGCAGTGGCTGCGGGGCCGCACCACCGATTCCTCGCGGGGCACCCGCCAAGCCACCACATTCAGGAAGCTGCCGATGCAGGCACCCAGCAGGGCGGCGATCAGAAGGAATGGCGCTGGAAGCATCAGCCGCGAAAGGGTGAGCGGGGGGAGCGGCTACGGCCAGCACGGCCGCGCACGAGCTCCAGGGGAATGAACTGCTCCTCCGGCAGCAACACTGGCAGTTCGAACACCACCCGGCCCTGGCCGTTGCGTGGCTCCGTGATCACCACGCCGAGGGGTTCGTGCTGCACGCTGCAGCGCTCCAGAAACTGGAAATAAACCTGCCGGGCTTGGCCGATCACGGCGGCGCTGTTGATGCGATCCCAGCGGGGCTGTGGCATGGATGGCTGCACAGAAGAACCCACCGCCCCCCGAATCACAAAGGATGGGGAGACCGGTGGGTTCACACGGGGCTGAGGAGCAACCGTCAGAAGTGGACCATGTCCGCCAGTTGCGCTACAGCCTAAGTGGCGTAAGAGCTCAGGCCAGCTTCTTCTTTTCCTCGATCATGCGGTGGATGATCGGGGTGAGGATCAGCTCCATGGCGAAGCCCATCTTGCCGCCGTTCACCACGATCGAGGTGGGGCTGGACATGAACGAATCGTGAATCATGTCGAGCAGATAGGTGAAGTCGATGCCCCACTTCTCGCGAGCGCCCTTGCGGAAGTGAATGATCACGAACGATTCATCCGGGGTGGGGATGTCGCGGATCATGAAGGGGTTGGAGGTGTCCACGGTGGGGACACGCTGGAAGTTGATGTCGGTCTGGCTGAACTGCGGGCAGATGTGGTTGATGTAATCCGGCATGCGGCGCAGGATCGTGTCCACGGTGGCCTCGGCCGAGTAGCCGCGCTCCTTGTTGTCGCGGGCGATCTTCTGGATCCACTCCATGTTCACGATCGGCACCACGCCCACCAGCAGATCCGCCAGACCGGCCACGTTGTAGCCGTCACCCTGCACACCGCCGTGCAGGCCTTCGTAGAAGAGCAGGTCGGTGCCGGTGGGAATGGGTTCCCAGGGCGTGAACTGGCCGGGCTCGAGGTTGGTGCCGAGGCGTGCGTTGTGTTCGGCGGCCTCTTCCACGGAGTGGAGGTAGTAGCGCTTCTGGCCGCTGCCGGTTTCGCCGTAGGTCTTGAACAGCTCCCCGAGCTTGTCGAACAGGTTGGCTTCCGGGCCGAAGTGGCTGAAGTTCTCACCCTTGGCCAGGGCGGAGGCCATGGCCTCCTTCATGGGGCCGCGCTCGTAGCGGTGGTAGCTGTCGCCTTCCACCACAGCCGGGGTGATGCCTTCGCGCTTGAAGATGTGCTCGAAGGCGCGCTTCACGGTGCTGGTCCCCGCGCCAGAGGAACCGGTGACGGATACGACCGGGTGACGCTTCGACATGCGCAGGATCAGCAGAACTGGGGGGAGTTTGGCAGGTCGTGGGAACCGTCCCCCGCCCTTCAGCCCTCCAATGCGGCCAGCAGTTGATCGCCCATGGCCTTGCAGCCCAGCTGGGTGCAGCCTTCCGACATCAGATCGCCGGTGCGGTACCCGCCGGCCAGCACCTGATCCACACTGCGCTCCAGATCGGTTGCGGCGGCGTCTTCGCCCAGGCCCACCCGCAGCATCATCGCGGCGCTGAGCACCATTGCCATCGGGTTGGCCTTGTCCTGGCGGGCGATGTCGGGGGCCGAACCATGGATCGGCTCGAACAGGCCCGGGCCGCTGTCCCCCAGCGAGGCGGAGGGCAGCATGCCGATCGAGCCGCTGAGCATCGCGGCTTCATCGCTCAGGATGTCGCCGAACAGGTTGCTGGTGAGTAGCACGTCGAACTGGCGGGGGTTGCGCACCAGCTGCATGGCGGCGTTGTCCACATACATGTGGCTCAGCTCCACACCCGGGTAGCTGGCGGCGTGCAGGGCCTCCACCTGATCACGCCAGAGCTGGCTCACATCGAGCACGTTGGCCTTATCCACGCTGCACAGGCGGCCGCTGCGCTGCACCGCTAGATCAAAGCCCACCTTGGCGATGCGATCGATCTCATCGTCGAAGTAGGCCATGGTGTTGAAGCCGCGCACCCGGCCCTCGCTCTCCACGCGGCCCTTGGGGGTGCCGAAATACACGCCGCCGGTGAGCTCACGCACCACCATCAGATCCACGCCCTCGATCACCTCGCGCTTCAGGGTGGAGGCATCGATAAGGGCGGGGATGATCTTCACCGGCCGCAGGTTGGCGAACAGGCCCATGCCGGCCCGCAGGCCCAGCAGACCGGTTTCCGGGCGTTGCGCGCGGGGCAGGGTGTCGTATTGGGGGGAGCCGATCGCGGCCAGCAGCACGGCATCGGCCGCTTTGCAGGCCTCAAGCGTGCTGGCGGGCAGGGGCTCACCGGTGGCATCGATGGCGGCACCGCCCATCGGCTGCTCGTTGTAGATCAGCTCGAAGCCGTGCTTGCGGCTCACGGCATCCAGCAGTTGGCGGGCCACCGCTGTGATCTCCGGGCCGATGCCATCGCCGGGGAGCAGGGTGATCCGGTAGCTGGAGGTCATGGCCGCGCTGGTGCTGGGCGCGAGGCTACGCGCTGATGCGTGAGTGGCGGCCGGGGCTGGGGCTCAGGGTTTGGGGTTCAGGGGGTGCGGCTCTTCTCAAGGCTGCGAATCGCCTTGGCCAGCTCCGGCAGTTTGTTGAAGGCGGCAGAGCAGCGCAGCCAAAGGCGATTGGGGATGGCTGGATAGCCGCTCACCACCTCGCCGGCGGCCACTTCGCCGTGGATGCCCGATTTGGAGGAGGCGATCGATCGGTCGCCCATCACCGCCTTGTTGGCCAGCCCAACCTGGCCCGCCAGGATCACGCCGTTGCCCAGGCGCGCGCCGCCGGCAATGCCTACCTGGGCTGCCAGGGCACAGCCCTTGCCGGTGCTCACGCCGTGGCCGATGTGCACCAGGTTGTCGATCTTGGTGCCGGCGCCGATGCGGGTTTCGCCCACCGACGGCCGATCGATGGTGCTGCCGCAGCCCACCTCCACGCCGTCCTCCAGCACCACCAGGCCGGTCTGAGGCATCTTGCGCCAGCCCTGGGCGGTGGGCACAAAGCCAAAGCCCTCGCTACCCACAACAGCGTTGGAGTGCACCACGCAGGCGCTGCCCAGGCGGGACCCTGGATGGAGCACAGCGCCTGCGTGGAGCTCGCAGCCATCGCCGATCTGCACGTCGTCGTAGATCACCACGTTGGGGTGGATGGTGCAGCTGGCGCCGATCTGCACCTGGGCGCCGATCACCACATGGGCGCCCACGTGGCTGCCCATGCCCACCACCGCGGCGGGATCCACCACCGCACTGGTATGGATGCCGGCGGGTTTGGGCTGGCGGGGATAGAGTGCATCCAGCGCTTCAGCAAAGGCGAGGCGGGGATCCTTCAGGGCGATCCAGGCCTGGCCGCGTTCGCTGGCCTGCTGCTGGAGTGCTTCTGCTTCATCACCCCTGGCCGGCAGCAGCACGGCGCTGGCGCCGCTGGCGGCCAGGGCTGCCGCCAGGGCGTTGCCGGGTTCGAGAAAGCTCAGATCGCCGGGGCCGGATTGATCGAGCGCGGCAGCGCTGGGCAGCTCCGGGTCCGTCGCCAGGCTGTGCTGCAGGGTCTGAAGCCCGCCAGCGGCTTGCACTTCGCTCAGGTGGCTGAGCAACTGGCTGAAGCGCATGGGAGCTGCGGAAACCGTGTGGTCGCGCGGATCGTAGGCGGATCAGGCCTGGGGACCTTCGCTGTGGGTGAGCACCAGCTGATCGCGATGCACCACCAGACCCCGCTGCCCCTTGCGCTGCTCCAGCTCGTCGCTGTCCATGGAGCACAGCCCCCGAGCCAGTTCACGGCCGTCGAGGCTGAGCAGCCGCACCGGTTCGCGGCGGCTGAAGGCACCGTCGACAGCCCTCACGCCCACCGCCAGCAGCGAGGCGCCCTGCTCCAGCAGCGCCTGCTCGGCGCCGGCATCGATCGTGATGCTGCCCTTGGGCACAAGGGCATGGGCCAACCAGCCCTTGCGGTGGCTCAGGGGTGTGGCGCTGGCGCGGAACACGGTGCCGCGGGCTTCGCCGGCCAGCAGCGCGTTCAGCACCGCCGGATCGCGGCCATCGGCCAGGCGCACCTGAATGCCGCTGGCGGTGGCGATGCGGGCGGCTGAGAGCTTGGTGGTCATGCCGCCCGTGCCCCAGCGCCCGCCGCCCTTGGCCGCGCCACTCAGGGCTTCCAGCTCCGCCAGGCTGTTCACCTCGGCGATCGGGCGCGCCGTGCTGTCGCTGCGGGGATCACCCGAGTAGAGGCTGTCGATGTCGGTGAGCAATACCAGCTCATCGGCCTGCACGGCCTCCGCCACCAGGGCCGAGAGGGTGTCGTTATCGCCGAAGCGCAGCTCGTCGGTGGCGAGGGTGTCGTTTTCGTTGATAATCGGCGTTACGCCCCAGGCCAGTAGCTGCTCAAGGGTGCGGCAAGCGTTCTGGTAGCGGCGGCGGGAGGCCAGATCCCCGCGGGTGAGCAGCACCTGCGCCACGCAGCGGCCTTGGCGGGCGAAGGCCTGGTCGTAGAGGGTCATCAGACGCCCCTGGCCCACGGCGGCGGCTGCCTGCAGGCCCTCCAGCTCGCTCGGCCGTTGGCTGCGGCCCAGGGCGGTGCAGCCCAAACCCACGGCCCCGCTGGTGACCAGCACCACCGGCTGCTGCCGCTCCCAGAGGCCGCAGAGGCTGGCGGCCAGCTCGGCGATCACCTGTTCGGTGTTGCGGCCTCCGGCCCCGCGCAGCACGCTGGTGCCCACCTTGATCACGCGGCGCATCGTCATCTCAGCGGAGCGTTGCCCCGGCCAGTTGAGCCAGCCGCACCTCCAACCGCTGCCAGTGGTCGTGGCGGCAGGGCAGCCCTGCAGGGTCCACCGGCTTCACCAACACGGTGTAGAGCCCGAGGCGATTGCCCGCCAGCACATCGGTGAACACCCGATCGCCAATGATCGCCACCTGGCCATGGGGCAGATCCAGGCCCTCCAGCACTCGCCGCAGCGGTCCGCGCCGCGGTTTGCCGGCGCTGGTGGTGAAGTTCACCCCCAGCTGCTCGGCCACCGAACCGATGCGGCTGCGGGAGGGGTTGTTGCTGAACAGATGCAGCGGCAGGGTCTGCTGGGCGCGTCGCAGCCAGGCCTCCATCGGCGCCGGCAGGGTGTGACCGTGGCGCGGCAGCAGGGTCCGATCCACGTCGAGCACCAGAGCCCGGATCCCCTGGTCCAGCAACTGGTGCAGCGGCAGTTCCGCCAGGGTGCCGGGGGCCACCAGGTTGGGTTGCAGCAGCTGCGGCAGGGAGAGACGGGTCACCGTTGGGCCGTTGCGATCAGTTTTCGCCCAGCTCGCGCTCGTCGAGCTCGGCTTCGATGCGGGGTTGCACCCGCTCGAATTCCTCGCCTTCCACCAGGATGCCCTCGCCGTTGTCCATGCGGGCCACCACAAAGAAGGGATCCAGGGGGATGAATAACCCGTATTCCTGGCCCTCGGCCCGGAACTGGATCAGCATTTCGTAGAGATCGCTGTCTTCGTCCTCGTCGTCGATCTCCTCGTCGATCTCTTCGGGGTCGGGCTCTTCCAGTTCACCGCTCACGGTGAGGGTCACGGCGGAGCGCACCAGGGTGAGGTCGTGCTCCTGCAGCACCACATCCGCCACCGAGAGGATCGGCTCAGCACCGTCGAGCTCTTCGATCACCTCGTCGTCGCCGTCGTCATCGGCACTGATCCGCACCAGACACACGGGGGTGTCCACGGGGGTGAGCAGGGCGTAATCGTTGCCGTCGAGCGGGATCAGCTGCTCGAGGAAGCAGAGCAATTGACGGCCCTCGCCGTCACGCACCAGCACGGTGGGCACGTCACCGGCGCCGTTGCTGCTGGGACCGTCTGCGCTCATGGGGTGTTCCTGTGTGTCTTCAGGATGCCTGGGCATCCGCCCCTGGGCCAAGGGTTGGGGCCTGCGCGCTGACCGGCGTCGGTTCCGGCCCCTCCTGCAGCCACTGCTCCAGCAGCAGGGCAGCAGCGGCGCTATCGAGGGCGCCGCTGCGATCGCCGTGCAGGCCATGGCGTTCGCCAGCGGCCCAACTGCTGGCGTATTCGTTCACCAGGGCCAGAGGGCGATCCAGTTGCCGTGCCAGCCGTGCGCCATAGCGCCGGCAGTGTTCGGCCTGCTCGGTGGGTTGCTGCT
Organism: Cyanobacteria bacterium M_surface_10_m2_179; assembly: GCA_016882545.1. GTDB lineage: Bacteria > Cyanobacteriota > Cyanobacteriia > PCC-6307 > Cyanobiaceae > Vulcanococcus. The sequence goes on from VGPW01000045.1 coordinate 10,278, forward strand.
GGGCATCGAGGGGTAGACCCACCACCAGGGCCGTGACGCGGCGCTGCTCCACCAAGGACCGGATCTGCTCGAGATCGCTGGGGAAGCGACCGCGGCGCAGGGCCGGCAGGGGCGTCACTGTGAGGCCGAGGGGGTCACAGCCGGCCAGGCCGATGCGTTTGCGGCCCACATCCAGGGCCAGCACCGAGCGGGGCGCCGGCGCCGCCACTCAGCGGCCCAGGGGTGTGGGGATGGGGCGCTGGCCGGGTTGCAGCCGCCCCAGCACCGCCTCCAGCCGTTGGGCCATCTGCTGGCTGGGCTGGGGGGCATGGCGTCGCCAGACGCTGCGGGCCATCACCACCTCCTCACCCTCCGGCGCCATGCCGAGGCTCTGCAGCCAGTGGCTGCGGTCCTGATCGAGCACATCGCTGCGCACCAGCAGCTGCTCGGCGGTGCCGGCGCAGCGCTCGAGCAGCTGCTGCAGCGGTTCACCCAGCAGGTGTTGCCAGCCCGGGTGCACGCTCAGTTCAACCTCCGGCAGGCCGCGCAGGCCGGGCCGCAAGCGGCGGGCGCCCGCCACCGCCTGCTGGCGGGTGGCATCAAACAGCATCCAGCTGGGCTGCTCGCTTTGATCGAGCAGGTCGTCGATGCGGCGATCCAGCAGCTGCCGCAACTGGGCCGGCAGGGTGGCTTGCTCGAGCTGCCACATCGCCCCGGCCGTGCGGCGGTTGAGGGGGCGCAGCTGCAGATCACGGGGCACGGCGCGGTTGCTGCTGCAGGGATCCGGTTCCCAGCGCCAGAGGGTTTCGCGCCGCAGCGGTTGAAAGCCCTGCTGCCGCAGCAGGGCCAACCGTTCGTCGTCGTTGCTGGAGCTTGTGGCGATCCAGCTGGCAGCGCTGCGGCCCCGTTGGATCGCTTCGCGCACCAGGGCCGCTTCAATCGCCATGCGACCGGCTTCGCCTGCCGCCAGGCTGGCGCCGCTGCTGCGCAGCTGCAGCAGTTGCCAGCAGCTGCCACTGCGGTTGATCCGCTGACTGAGCACCAGCCCGAGCGGCTGTTGAGGGTCGCGGTAGGCGATCAGCGCCTCAGGCGCCAGCGGCGGCCGGGCCGTGATGCTGTTGAGCAGCCGCTCCGGTGCCTGCAGCAGCAGAGCGCGTTGCAGCAGCGGCAGCAGATCGCTGAAACAGGGGTCGCTGAGCAGGGGCAGGTGCCAGCCCCGCAGTGGCATCACCTGCAGACCGGAAGCGCTGGGCTGGGCTGGTGCTGCTGGAGACACGATGCACGGCCAGTGGGCTCGGCCTACTGACGGCCTAGCTCAATGTTATGGGCGCACCAGCACCAGGGGCGTGCGCTCATTGGCATTGCCGGCGGGGTTGGGCTTGAGGGCCCGCATCAGCAGCGCTTCGTCGCAGCCGGGGCTGGAGGCCAGCACCTTCACCCGGCCCAGATCGTTCACATCCACAACGGCCACGGCAACACCCAGTTCAGCGGCCAGCTGCCGGCACACGGTGGCGCTATCGGCCGGACCGAGCACGATTGTTTGGTCGTAGGGCGGCGTTGTGCCGGTGACGTCGTCGATCAGGCGGGCCTGCTCACCGGCCAGGCGGTAGAACCAGCCCTTCGAGCCCACCAGCTTCAGCGCGGTGCCCAGCAGCCAGGCGCAGAGCACCCGTGCCGGCCCCACGTTGTCGATCAGCGTTTGCAGGCCGCAGGCGGTGGCCAGTGAGCTGGTGGGGTGGAACACCCGGCATAGCAGCCGCGCCAACGACGACGGCTGCAGGTTGGCGGGGTGGTTGTAGCGGCCCTGCATCACCGCCAGGGGCGTCTCACCGATGGTGAGCACGTCGCCCGGTTGCAGCACCGCACCGGCGTAATGGCGGAGCACGTCGGCGGGATCGTCGAGGGTGCCGAGCAGATGGGTGCGGATCGGCAACACCGAGCAGCGATCACCGCTGCGCCAGTTGGCGGTGTCGGGCTGGGCCGCCGCCGGCCGGCGCAGCGGGATCAGCACGCCATCGCGCTTCTGCAGGCGGCCGAAGGGGCCGTAGTTGGTCCAGAGGATCTCCAGCCAGAGCGTGTCGAGGCGCTTGCGCAGATCGGTGCCCTCCGGCCCGCTGAGGCTGATGCGCACCTCGGCCTGGGTGGTCTTGTGCCCTTTCACGATGTAGGCGAACCAGTAGCCGTCGGGCCTGGCTTCTTCGTCGGGGTGCTGAGGCGTGAGCTGGGTGCGCAGCTCGATCTCCTGCAGATCGCCACGGCCCAGCAGGGTGGGGCGCAGCTCGATCTCCGGCACGAACACCTCCATGCGGGCATGGGGATTGGTGATCGCGATCGTGCCCTTCACCTCCAGACGCTCGTCGCTCTTGCGCTTCACGCTCCAGTTGCCGCTGCTCAGGCGCAGGGGTGAGGCGGGCCGCAGCCGGTGCCGCGCCTCCAGCCAGAGCAGGGCCAGCCCGAAGATCAGGGCGGCGATCAACAACACAGCGAGCAGAGGGTGCAAAGCCGGCGCTTTGAGTTCTGCGGGAGCGTAGAGCTTGCGGTTGAAAAAGCCGCCTAGCGTGCGCGCATCTCGATCAGAGGGCTGTGATGCGCAAGACCTTCGTTCTCGATACGAATGTGTTGCTCCACGACCCTCAGGCGCTCAGCCGCTTTGAGGACAACGCGGTGGTGATCCCGATCGAAGTGGTGGAGGAGATCGATCGATTCAAGCGCGATCCCTCTGAAAAAGGCCGCAACGCGCGCCAGATCTCACGGGTGCTGGATGCGTTGCGGGAGAAGGGCAACCTGGCGGATGGGGTGCCGATTGATGAGGGCAGCGGCGGCACGCTCCAGGTGGTGTTTTGCCGCAGCGAAACCCTGGCCCAGCTGCCCCCCGAGCTCAAGGGCGGCAACGGAGACAACAACATCCTGGCGGTGGCGCTTGAGCAGCTGCGCTCCGGCTTGATCAGCGATCAGCCGCCGGTGGTGCTCGTGACCAAGGACACTAACCTGCGCATCAAGGCCGATGCGGTGGGCCTCACGGCGCAGGACTACACCACCGACAAAGTTGATATCGCCGACCTCTATCCCGGGGTGTGTGAGTTGATGGCCAGCGCCACGGCGATGGAGCAGCTCAAGAGCGAGGGTGGCCTGGCCCTGGGCGAACTGCCGGCCGCTGCCGGCTTGGCGTTGCAGGCCAATGAAGGGGTGACGCTGGTGGATCAGGCCCAGCCCAACCACACGCTGCTGGCCCGTTTTGAGGCCGGCAGCCAGCGCCTGCTGCCGCTGCAGCGCGCCGGCAAGGTGCGCCTCGGCAAGGTGGGAGCCCGAAACCGCGAGCAAACCTTTGCTCTCGATCTACTGCTGGATCCCGCGGTGCAGCTGCTCACCCTGGTGGGCAAGGCCGGCACCGGCAAAACCCTGCTGGCCCTGGCGGCTGGATTGCACCAGGTGGCCGATGAACACCTCTACGAACGCCTGTTGGTGACGCGGCCGGTGATCTCTCTGGGCAAGGAGATCGGTTTTCTGCCGGGCAGCCTCGAGGAAAAGATGGGCCCCTGGATGCAGCCGATCATCGACAACCTCGACTTTCTCCTGGGCGGCGCCGAGGCCGATGAGGGTCGTGGAGCTGCGCGGAGTGGATCAGCGGCGGGCCGGCCCGGTGCCCAGCGCGGCAATCGCAGCAACTGGACCGACCTCAAGGGTATGGGCCTGCTGGAGGTGGAAGCGATCAGCTACATCCGCGGCCGCTCGATTCCGAGGCAGTTCATGGTGGTGGATGAGGCCCAGAACCTCACGCCCCATGAGGTGAAAACGATCGTGACTCGCGTGGGCGAGGGCACCAAGATCGTGTTCACCGGCGATCCCTATCAGATTGACAATCCCTACGTGGATGCCGAGAGCAATGGCCTCACCTGGCTGGTGGAGCGCTTCAAGGGCCAGCAGCTCGCCGGCCACGTGACCTTGATCCGCGGTGAGCGCAGCGCCTTGGCCGAACTGGCGGCCAACCTGCTCTAAGGGGTGAGCCGCTGCGGCTCAGACCATCTGCTCGGGCCGCACCCACTGGTCGAACTCCGTGCCGCTGATCTCGCCGAGCACCAGCGCCGCTTCCCGCAGGCTGAGGCCGTGCTTGTGGGCGTGCTTGGCGATGCCGCTGGCGCGGTCGTAGCCGATGGCTGGGGTGAGGGCGGTGACCAGCATCAGGCTCTGATTGAGCAGGCGCTCGATCCGCTGTTCGTTGGCGCGCAGGCCCTCGATGCAGTGCTCGCGGAAGCTGCTGCAGGCACCGGCCAGCAGCTCGATGCTCTCCAGCACGTTGTGGGCGATCAGGGGCTTGAACACATTC
>VGPW01000046.1 GCA_016882545.1 Cyanobacteria bacterium M_surface_10_m2_179
GTCGACCGATCTGAGCGGTGACCAGATGCAGGTTGATGATCCCGGCCACGGTGGCGGTGCCCTCGCTGCTCTGGTTCACCCCCATCGACCAGAGGCTGAGCACCCCGGCCGCCTCAGCCCACCACTGCGCCAGTTGGCGCAAGTCGGCTTCGGCGATGCCGCAGAGATCGCACACCCGCTGCGGCGTCCACTGCTGCCACAGCTCCTTGAGCTCGGCGAAGCCCTCGGTGTGGTCGGCAATGAAGCGCTCATCGAGCGCCTGCAGCTCCAGCAGCAGATGGCCGATGCCCTGAAGCAACACCAGATCGGTGCCCGGACGGATTGCCAGATGCAGATCAGCCGGATCGGAGGTGGCTGTGGCACGTGGATCCACCACCACGATCCGCAGAGCCTCTTTCTGTTTGCGTTTGCGCTTGAGCAAGCGCTGGAACAGCACCGGATGGCACTCGGCGGTGTTGGTGCCGATCAGGAACACCAGATCGGCGTGGTCGAGGTCGTCGTAACAGCAGGGGGGGCCATCGGAACCGAGGCTGCGGGCATAGCCAGCCACCGCCGAGCTCATGCACAGGCGGGAGTTGGCATCGAAGTTGTTGCTACCCAGGGCTCCCTTCAGGAGCTTGTTGGCCACGTAGTAGTCCTCGGTGAGGAACTGACCGGAGCCGTAGATCGCTAAGCCCTGGGGGCCTTGTTGGGCCAGGATGTCGCGGATGCGGGCCACCAACAGGGCAAAGGCCCGCTCCCAGCTGATCGGCGCGAACGGTTGCTCAAGGTTCTCGCGCCACAACGGGGTGGTGAGGCGGTTGTGGTGCAGGGTTTCACCCACCGTGGCGCCCTTCACGCACACCTGGCCGAGGGAGGAGGGATGGTGGCGATCACCACGCGCCGTCCACTGGGGATCGCTGGGCTCCTTGGGGGGCTTCAGCTCCAGGCCGCAGCCCACGCCGCAATAGGGGCACTGCGCCCGCGCCGCCAGGGCGCCAGGATCAGTGCTGGAAGCAGCAGTGGCGGTGTGAGGAGCCTGCAACGGAACGGCCATGGCAGCAGCCATTGCACCAAGGCGTCTAGCGCGACCCTGTGGCAACAGCTACCAAACCACGGATGCTGAGTGACCAGGGCGCCCCCCCCGCAGACCTGCACTGCTGCCTGCTCAGCGGTGGTGCCAGCCAGCGGATGGGACACGACAAAGCGCTGCTGCCCCACCCCGAAGGGGGCAGCTGGCTGGAGCACACCCTGCGGCTGCTGGCGGAGCTCCAGGCACCGATCACGCTGCTGAGCCGCTGGCCCCAGCATCAAGCCCTGGCCACAACACTGCGGTTGCCGCAGCTGCACTGCTTCAACGAACCAGCCCCCTGGGAGGGTCCACTGCTGGCGCTGCACCGGCTGATGGAGCGCCATCCGAATGCACGGCTGCTGCTGGCGCCGGTGGACATGCCGCACCTCAATCCAGCGGCACTGCACACCCTGATTGAGGCCGCGGCCGTGGCGCCACAGCGGATCCATCTGGCCCACGACGGCGAACGCAGCCAACCCCTGCTGGGGATCTACCCGAGCCCAGCACCGGTGCGAAGCCACCTGGCCGATGCCATTGGCCGCGGAGAGCGCCGGCTGCTGAGATGGCTGGACGGGCAACCCTGCAACCAGGTGCACCTCCCCGCTGCCACGATCCGCAACGTGAACAGTCCCGCTGACGTGTGAGCGCCTTAGCCCCACCAACCGACGGGCTCGGCCGGCCGCTCGGCGTGCTGCGGCTCTCGCTCACGGCCCGCTGCAACCTGGCCTGCCCCTACTGCCTTCCCGATGGCCAGGAACCAGCAGGGTTGCTGAGCCTCGAGCAACGGCTGCGGGTGGTTGAGACGGCGGTGGCGCTGGGGGCCCACAGCCTGCGGCTCACCGGAGGGGAACCGCTGCTGCACCCCCAGCTCGAGAGCATGCTTGAGGCGGTGCAACCACTGCGGATGCAGGGGCTGCGAGACATCGCTCTCACCAGCAACGGCACCTTGCTCAACGCCAACCGTGCGCGTGCTCTTCGCGCAGCAGGCCTGGACCGGATCACCCTCAGCCTCGATGGCGCCGATGGTGCGAGCGTGGCCCGGATGGCCGGGCTGCGTGATCCCAGTGCCGGCGAGCGGACCCTGGACGCTGTGCTGGCTGCCATCGGCCATGCGCGGGAGGCGGGGTTTGATCCGGCGGCGGGCGCGCTCAAGCTCAACGCCGTGATCCAGCGGGGCCGCAACGACGATCAACTGCTGCCCCTGGCCGAGCTCTGCCGCGGGCAGGGCCTGGAACTGCGACTAATCGAATACATGGATGTGGGCAACCGCAACGGCTGGAGCCCGGCCGAGGTGGTGAGCGCCAGCGAGATGGTGGAACGCATTGACGCGCGCTGGCCCCTGGAAACGATCGGCCGTGATCCCCATGGCACCGCCCACCGCTGGCGCTACCGCGATCGAACAGGTGGGATCGCCGTGGTGGCATCCGTGAGCCAACCCTTCTGCGGCGACTGCAACCGCCTGCGCGTCACCGCCGATGGGGTGGCCTACACCTGCCTGTTTGCCGCCCCGAGCAGTGGCCTGGATCTCAAGCCCTGGCTGCACCCAACCGGCGATCCCACCGGATTGCGGCAGGCCTTAGCCCACCTCTGGCGCGGCCGGCACGACCGCTACAGCGAAGAGCGCCAAACAAGCGCCGGTGGCCGCAACCATGCCGAGATGGCCTACCTGGGCGGCTAAGGCGCACCGACCAACCCCAGCAACTTCAGCGAAGCCAGCAGCAACACCACCGCCAGGCAGCGCCGGATCCAGGCCACGGGCCAATGGCGGCTGCCCAAGCGCGAACCGATCGCACCGGCCACCAACACAGGAATCAACACCCGCAACCCCACCAGGCGCACAGCGAGCAGCAGCGAGCCCGGCCGGGCCACCACGAGGCCAGCCAGGCCAGCGATCGAATTGAGCAGGATGAACAACACCGACACCGCCGCGGCCTGACGGGTGGTGTACCACCGGCAGAGCAGCAACAGCGGCGTGAGAAACACGCCGCCGCCGGTGCCCGTGAGGCCAGCCAACAGGCCGAGGCTGCCGCCGGCCAGGAGCAACAGCAGCGGTGGCGGCTCACGCAGCGGGGAGGGATCCACGGAAGCGCGCCCCAGCCGCCAGACCGAAAACAGCAAGACGGCGCCCACCAGGCGGCGAAACCACAGCGACGGCAGATTCAGCCATCCCCCCAGAAAGGCCGCCGGAATCGCCAGCACATACACCGGCCAGATGCGGCGCCACGGCAGGTGACCCGCCCGCAGGAAGTTCCAGCAACCCACACTGGCCACCAGCGTGTTGAGGATCAGAGCCAGCGGCTTGATCTGCTCCGCCGGCAGCCCCGCCAAGGCGAGCACAGCGATGTAGCCGGAGGCCCCGCATGACCCACCGAGGCATAGAGAAAGGCCACCATCGCCAGGGCGATGGGAAGCAGCCCAACAGCGCCGCTCACAACCAGTGCTGGGGATAAGGGAAGGCTCCGGGCACCCAGCGGCTGAAGGCCCAGGCCAACAGCACCAGCAGCAGCGAACCGCTCAACACGGGAAAGAGCAGAAAACCCCAAGTCACCTTGAGATACACCGCCAGAAAGGCCATGCCACCGGCAGGGGGGTGAAGGCAACGCAACTGTTGACCCAACAGGATCGTGAGGCCCACGGCCAAGGCCAGCACCAACGACTCCTGGCCGGGAACCCCAGCCAGTGAGACACCGACCAAGCCGCCTAGCAGATTGCCCAGAACAATGTTTCGAGGCTGTGCCAGCGGGCTAGCGGGGTAGCCAAACAGCAACACACACGACGCACCCAGAGGCGCCACGATCAACACCTGGCCGCTCCAGAGAGACAGCAAGCCCAGCAACAACACCGCACAGAGCGCCGCCAGCGACGTGACTCCGATCTGGTTGAGCCGAAAGCGGGGTTGATAGCGCCGGCCGCGCCGGCGTTCGCGCCGGGCGGCCAGATGCAGGCGACGCAACCGGTTCACCCCGCCGGCTCCGTGAGCCTGGGCAGCAACTGCACCAGGTTGCAGGGGCGCGTGGCCTCATTGAGCTGCGCTGCGATCAAGCGATCCCAGGCGGTTTCCACCCCATCGAGCGATCCCGGCAGCACAAAAATCACCGTGCCATTAGCAACCCCCGCCAGGCAGCGGCTCTGCAGGGTGCTGGTGCCGATCGTTTCAAACGACAGCACCCGGAACAGCTCCCCGAATCCTTCGATCGTTTTATCCAGCAGGGGTGCCACCGCCTCCGGCGTGCCATCCCGGCCGGTGAGGCCTGTACCGCCGCTGCTGATCACCACCTGCACCGCGGGATCAGCGATCCAACGGCTCAGCTCCGCCCGGATCTGATAGCGGTTATCTGGCACGATGCGGCGGTCCGCCAGTCGATGCCCGGCAACCTCCAACCGTTGCTGCAGCGCATCGCCGGAGCGGTCGTCCGCCAGGGTGCGGCTGTCGGACACCGTGAGCAGGGCGATGGCGAGGCTCAAGTTGCGACCGGAGGAGCTGCTTGCATCGTGGCAAGAGATCAGCGGCCGTGGTCGTTAGCGTTGTTGCCATGGCTGGGCCGTGTGCGAGCGAGATCCGGATCCTGCTGTTCGCGGGGCTGCGCGAACGGGCCGGTTGGGCTGAACGCCACTGGCCCATCGACTGCACTGGCGGGATCACTCCGCGTCAGCTCTGGTTCACGCTGCAGTTTCCAGACGAGCTCAATCAGGGGATCCGCATCGCCATCAACCAGCAGTTCGCCGACCTTGATACCCCCCTGCAGCCCGGCGACGAACTCGCCTTTCTGCCACCGATCAGTGGGGGCTGAAATACAAGCCATGCAGCTCAGGATCAACCTCCACAGCACCGCCTTCGAACCGCTCCAGGTGCTGGCGTGCTGGCAGGAGGAGCAAGCGCACAGGCTCAACGCCGACAGCGCCGCGGAGGCCCTCTTCATCGGCCGGGTGCGGGGCGTGGCCGCCGATGGCGGTGAGCTTGAGGCCCTGGAACTCGAGCACTACCCCGGCATGACCGAACAGCAGCTGGAGCGGCTTGCCCTGGACTGCTGCAGCCGCCACACCGTGAACAGCTGCCTGGTGCAGCACCGCATCGGCCGGGTGCTCCCCGGCGAAGCGATCGTGCTAGTGGCCATCGGCGCCGACCGCCGCGGCCCGGCCCAGCGCTGCTGCCAAGAACTGCTCGAGGCGTTGAAGCACAACGCGCCCTTCTGGAAGCGCGAGTGGCGCACCGATGGCAGCAGCGCATGGCTCAGCGGCAATACCCCGCTTTGAGTCAAAACACCGACAACCGCACCAACTGCGCCCACAGCTCCGTGCCCGCCTCCAGGTTCCCCAGCTCCGCCGGAATCTCCAGGAGCAGATCAGCGCCCTGCAACGAACCGATGCGCGAGGACGCCTGCGATCCATCGATCCGCGCCCAGAGTCCGCCATCAGCGGCCACCACCAGCTGAGCCCGGGCCAGCTCAGGCCGGCCGGCACCACGGCGCAACGGGGCCTCCAGCTGCACCTTCAGTCGTGGCAACAGCTGAACCTCCGCCCCCTCGAGCCGCTGCAGTGCCGGCCAGAGCAGTTGCAAGGCCGTGATCGCCGCCGCCACCGGATTACCCGGAAGACCAAAGAACGGCACCCCCGCCAGCTCACCCCACGCGAAGGGGCGGCCGGGCTTGAGAAACAGCTTCCAGAAGCGCACCGCTCCCAGCTCCTCCACCAGCGGCCGGATCCAGTCGCTGTCGCCGGCGGACACACCGCCGGTGCTCACCACCACATCACAACCCGCCGCCAGGTTCTGCAAGGCAATACGCAACGGCTCCGGTTGATCGACAATCACGCGCCGATCGGCAACGTCATACCCCAGCCGCTGCAGCAACGCCGTGAGCAAGGTTGCGTTGCTCTCCCAGATCTGCCCGGGCCCACGTTCGGCGCCTGCTGGCAGCAATTCATCGCCGCTGATCAACAGACCCAGGCGCGGCCGGCGCGTCACCCGCAGCTGACGCACACCACAGCTGGCCAGTCGCCCCAGCTCAGCCACCCCCAACCGCTGGCCTGCCTGCACCAGCTCCTGCCCAGGCGCGGCCTCCTCCGTGGGCTGACGAATCCAGGCGTTGGGCCCGCAGGGTTGCACGAGTTCGAGCTGCTCACCCTCTCGCACCACCAACTCCTGCGGCAGCACCCGTTCACTGCCCTCCGGCACCACGGCGCCGGTGAGGATCCGCACGGCCTCTCCAGCGGCGAGTGCAGCGCCGTGGGGCGCTCCGGCAGCTGAAACCCCCACCATCCGCCAGCGCTGACCAACCCCCGGCTGGGCTTCACCGGCGATGGCGTAGCCATCCATGATCGAAGCCCGAAACCCCGGCACCGCCTCTGCAGCCAACACCGGGGCCGCTGTGGTGCGGCCGTGGGCCTCCGTGAGTGGCAACGTCTCCTCGAGGCCCAGCGGCTGCAGCGCCTGCAGGATCTGAGCGCGAGCCTGCTCGAGCGGCAACCCCTCGCGGCCGTAGGGATCAGGCATCCGCCTCGCTCCCCTCACGCTGCCAATCGCCATGGCGCCCGCCACTCTTGCTAAGCAGGCGCACGCCGGTGATCGTCATCGCCGGATCGGCGGATTTGAGCATGTCGTAAAGGGTGAGCAGACCCACCTGCACAGCGGTGAGCGCCTCCATTTCCACGCCGGTGCTGCCGGTGGTGCGAGCGCTCACCTCCACGCGGAGCCCGGAGCCATCAGCGCAGGCATCGATCGCCACCTCCACCCCGCTGAGCGCGATCGGATGGCAGAGCGGGATCAACTCCCAGGTGCGCTTGGCGGCCTGAATCGCCGCCACCCGCGCCACCGCCAGCACATCGCCCTTGGGGGCACGGCCCTCCATCACGAGTGCCAACACCTCCGGCCGCATGGCAATCACACCTTCAGCCCGCGCTTCGCGGCGGGTGGCCGGCCGCTCACCCACCTCCACCATGTGCACCTGCCCCTGGGCATTGAGGTGCGTGAGGGATGACGGCAACTCAGACGACATGGGCCGGCAGTGAACACAACACAAAACCAAAATGATTCTGGTGCAACCTGCCCAAATCGTTCAGCAGCTCTACGTTTCAAACCTCTCTGCTGGTGAACGTGATGCTTGTGAAAAGCGGCACTGACTCCATCTCGATGGTGGGCGGCTTCGTGATCAGCCCTCCCCAACAGCAGAGCTACCGCCACACCCCACCCAACCCGCTGGCCACCCTGCTGCACCAGCTGCTGCGTCGCCAGAAATAGGGCATCTCCACAGCGTGGGATGGTGAAGCCAATGCCGGGCCCATCCCCATGCGCTGGAGCCGCCCCTCCACCTCCCTTTGCGCCTTCATCACCCTGCTGAACGACCGGCTGGGGGAGAGCATCGTGTTCCCGTTGCTTCCCTTTCTACTGGCGAGCTTCAGCAGCAACGGCCGCATCCTCGGCTTGCTCGCCGGCAGCTATGCCCTGGCGCAGTTCACCTGCACACCCCTCATCGGTGCGTTGAGTGATCGCTTCGGCCGCCGGCCGGTGATCGCCGGCTGCGTGGCGGGTTCCGTCTTGGGGCTGGGCCTGTTCGCCATCACGCTCTCGCTGAACTGGGCCGCCATCCCCTGGGCAGCCGGCAGCGTGATCCCCTTGGCGCTGCTGTTCGGGGGACGACTGATCGATGGGGTGAGCGGCGGCACCGCCGCCACCGCCGGCGCCGTGCTCGCCGACATCTCCACCCCTGAGAACCGGGCCAAGGCCTTTGGCCTGATCGGTGTGGCCTTCGGCCTGGGCTTCATCCTCGGCCCCGCCTTCGGTGGAGCGCTGGCGAGCTTCAGCGTCACCCTGCCGGTGTGGGTGGCCACGGGCTTCGCCCTGTTCAACCTCGTGTTGGTGCTCACGGTGCTGCCGGAAACCCATCCGCCGGAAGCGCGCCAGGCCATGCCACGCAAGCGCGATCTCAATCCCCTAAGCGCCCTCAAACGGGTGTTCACCAACCCCCAGGTGCGCCGCCTCTGCGTGGCGTTCTTTCTGTTCTTCATGGCCTTCAACGGCTTCACCGCCGTGCTGGTGCTGTATTTCAAACAGGCCTTCAACTGGGGCCCTGGGCTCGCCACCACGGCCTTCCTGGTGGTGGGTGTGGTGGCCACCGTGGTGCAGGGAGGCCTGATCGGCCCGCTGGTGGCGCGCTTTGGGGAATGGCGCCTCACCCTCGCCGGCCTCGGCTTTGTGATCACCGGCTGCCTGTTGATCCCGATGGCCAACCGCGGCAATGCGGCAGGAGTGGTGTTCAGCGCTGTGGCGATCCTGGCCCTGGGCACGGGGCTGGTGACACCCTGCCTGCGGGCGCTGGTGTCGCGGCGGCTGGGGGAAGGCGGCCAGGGTGCGGCGCTGGGCAGCCTCCAGGGCCTGCAGAGCCTCGGCAGCTTCATCGGACCACCGCTGGCGGGCCTCAGCTACGACCTGCTGGGCCAGCGCAGTCCCTTCTGGCTGGGCATTGCGCTCTTGGCCGGGGTGATCGCCTTGGTGGCCGGCGGCGTGCCGTCAAGCGGCCAGAACACGCAAAACAGCACAACCTGATTGCTAATTTGATACCTCAAGAACAATGTGATGCATGGCGGAACCCACGCTTGCTCCGGAGCTCTACATCAACCGGGAGCTGAGCTGGGTTGCCTTCAACCAACGGGTTCTGGCCCAAGCGCTGAGCGAACACACACCGTTGCTGGAGCAGGCGAAATTCAGCGCCATTTTCAGCAACAACCTCGACGAATTTTTCATGGTTCGCGTGGCCTCGCTGAAGTCGCAGGTGGAGGCCGGCGTTCAGACGCTCAGCGACGACGGGCTCACCCCCAGCCAGCAGCTGGCCAAGGTGCGCGAAGCCCTCGCACCCCTGCTCAGCCAGCAGCAGGCCCACTACCGCCACTACCTCAAGCATCAACTCGCCGAGGTTGGCGTTCACCTGATCGACTACGCCAAGCTCAACAAGAAGCAGAAGCAGTGGGTCAACACCTACTTCCAGAACGCCATCTTTCCGGTGCTCACACCCCTGGCGGTGGACCCGGCGCACCCCTTCCCCTTCATCAGCAACCTCAGCCTCAACATTGCGGCGCTGATCCGCGACCCGGAATCCGGCCAGCAGCAATTCGCGCGGGTGAAGGTGCCGCAGAAGAATCTGCCGCGCTTCGTGCAGCTGCCCGTTGAGCTGAGCGACCACGAACCCACACCCGTATACACCGCCGTGCCCTTGGAGCAGGTGGTGGCCTTCAACCTGCAGCTGCTCTTCCCGGGCATGACGGTGGAGGGGCACTACTTCTTCCGCGTCACCCGCGACGCCGACCTGGAACTGCGCGACCTCGAGGCCGACGATCTGATGGAGGCCCTGCAACAGGGTCTGCGCAAACGGCGCATGGGCGGCGAGGTGGTGCGGCTGGAGGTGGCCGATGAGATGCCCAAGGAGGTGGTGGATCTGCTGCTGGAGGGCACCGGCGTGGAACCCGCCGACCTCTACCGGGTGAATGGACCGCTGGGGCTCGACGACCTGATGAGCCTGATGGCCGTCCCCCTTCCCAAGCTCAAGGACAAACCCCACCGCGGCCGCACCGCCGCCGCCCTGGCCCGCGCCCAGAAGGGCCTGCTGGAAGACGGCTCGATCAAGGCCGAGGAATTCGAGAGCATTTTTTCGGTGCTGCGCCGCGGCGATGTGCTGCTGCAGCACCCCTTTGATCTCTTCTCCACGTCGGTGGAGGAGTTCATCAATCAGGCCGCCGATGACCCCTCGGTGTTGGCCATCAAGATGACGCTCTATCGGGTGTCGAAGGATTCACCGATCATTGCCGCCCTGATCCGCGCCGCCGAAAACGGCAAGCAGGTGATGGCCCTGGTGGAGCTCAAGGCCCGCTTCGATGAAGACAACAACATTCAGTGGGCGCGCCAGCTGGAGCGCTCAGGGGTGCATGTGGTGTATGGGGTGATCGGCCTCAAAACCCACACGAAGATCACGCTGGTGGTGCGCAAGGAGAAGGAGCGGCTGCGCAGCTACTGCCACATTGCCACCGGCAACTACAACTCCCGCACCTCCACCCTCTACACCGATCTGGGCCTGCTCTCCGCTCGGCCGGAGCTGGGGCAGGACCTGGCCGAACTGTTCAACTACCTCACCGGCTTCTCAAAACAGCAGGAGTTCCGCAAGCTGCTGGTGGCGCCGGTCACGCTGCGTCGCCGCATGCAGGAGTTGATCGAGCGCGAGACCGAACACGCCCTGGCGGGACGACCGGCCGCGATCAAAGCCAAGATGAATGCCCTGGTGGATCCGGCGATCATCACCAGGCTCTATGCGGCGTCGCAGGCGGGCGTGCAGATCGACCTGGTGGTGCGTGGCATGTGCAGCCTGCGCCCGGGTGTGGAAGGGGTGAGCGACAACATCAGCGTCTCCAGCGTGATCGGTCGCTTTCTGGAACACTCACGCCTCTTCTGGTTCGCCAATGGCGGCGCAACGGAGAGCTACATCGGCAGTGCCGATTGGATGGGGCGCAACCTCGATCGACGCGTGGAAGCGATCGTGCCGATCGAAGATCCGGGGTTGCACACCCTGCTGGAGCGGCTGATCAACGCCTACCTGGCGGATAACTGCACCGCCTGGGACATGCAGTCGGATGGCAGCTTCATGCCCCGCATTCCGGATGAGGAGAACGTGGCCGTGCAGGCCAACCTGATCGATGGCTGGAGACGCGGCCTCTATCCGGCCGAGAACTAGCTGTAAGCGCCGATACAAACGCAAAGAAAATCGGTCGAAAATGCTGCAGCAAGTCTTCCGATTCGCTGCGATCTCACATTGGTGAGAGTGCTAAATTCCGGCCAAATCAAGTTGAGGCCGGAGCGGAGATCATCGTCATCCACTCCACAACACCTCCGATTCGATCCCCACACCAGTCCAACGCCGCTGGATTCCGCACCATGGACACCACCAACGCTGCTGCTTCCGGGGCCTCGAGAAACAGTTCAACACCCCGAAACGGCGCGTCACGCCAGGGGGGTCGCCTCAGTGCTGATTCGATCGGCTGGTATCTGAGCAATATCGGCCGGGTGCCGCTGCTCACCCCCGCCGAGGAGATCGAGCTGGCCCATCACGTTCAAGCGATGAAGCGCCTGCTCGAGCTACCCAGCGATCAACGCACCCCGCGCCAACGGCACCAGATCCGCATGGGCACCCGGGCCCGCGACCGGATGATGGCCGCCAACCTGCGCCTGGTGGTGAGCGTGGCCAAGAAGTATCAAAACCAGGGCCTCGAACTGCTCGATCTGGTGCAGGAAGGTGCCATCGGCCTGGAGCGCGCCGTCGACAAATTCGATCCGGCCATGGGCTACAAGTTTTCTACCTATGCCTATTGGTGGATCCGCCAGGGCATGACCCGCGCCATCGACAACAGCGCCCGCACCATTCGCCTGCCCATTCACGTGAGCGAAAAGCTCTCGAAGATGCGCCGTGTGACGCGGGAACTCTCCCATCGCTTCGGGCGCCAACCCAATCGGCTCGAGTTGGCCCATGCCCTGGGGATGAGCCCGGATGAACTGGAGGATCTGATTTCCCAGAGCGCACCCTGCGCCTCCCTCGATGCCCACGCCCGCGGCGACGACGACCGCAGCACCCTCGGCGAACTGATCGCCGATCCCAACAGCAACGAGTCGATGGACTCGATGGATCGCAGCCTCCAGAAGGAGCACCTCGGCACCTGGCTGGCGCAGCTGAATGAGCGGGAGCGCCGCATCATCGAGCTGCGTTTCGGCCTGGAGGGCAACGAACCGCTGACCCTGGCTGAGATCGGCCGCCAGATCAATGTGTCCCGTGAGCGGGTGCGGCAGCTGGAGGCCAAGGCCATCCTCAAGCTGCGCATGATGACCAACTATCAGCAGGCTGCCTGAGCCCGCGGGCGTTGAACACAGCACTGCTCCAACAGCTCAGCGGCGTTGCCGTTGTGGCGGTCTGGCTCGCCGTTGTGGTGGCCATGGCACTGCTGGTGCGCCGTCGCTGGCCTGATCAACGCGAATGGAGCCGCAAGGTGGTGCACATCGGCACAGGCCCGGTGGTGTTGCTGGCCTGGTGGTTCGGGATCAGTCGCTGGGTGGCGCTGCCCGCAGCGCTGTTGATCACCCTGGCCACGGCACTCAACCATCGCTTCCGGCTGCTGCCCGCCGTGGAGGATGTGAATCGCCACAGCTACGGCACCATCGCCTACGGCGCCTCGATTGCCGTGCTGCTGGCTCTGTTCTGGCCGGCTCAGCCCCTGCCGGTGGCCGCCGGTGTGTTGGTGATGGCGGTGGGCGATGGGCTGGCCGGCCTGATCGGCCCGCAACTGCAGTCACCACGCTGGCGCCTGTTCGGCCAGGGGAAATCCCTGGCGGGCACCCTGGCCATGGCCTTGGGCGCCAGCGGCGTGCTCACCCTGCTGGCCTGGGCTGCGCAGCCAGGGGGGCTGCAGGCGCCAGCCCTACCGAACCTGCTGCTGATCGCCCTGATCGCCACAGCCTTGGAGCAGTGCAGCAGCTATGGGATCGACAACCTCACCGTGCCGATCACTACGGCATGGCTCTGGCAGGCCTGGGCTTAGGCAGCAGACACCGCAGCAGCGAGCCGGGCGAGCACCTCACGGGTCGAGTCGAGATCGATGCAGGCATCAGTGATGCTCTGGCCGTAGGTGAGCTGGCTCAGATCCGCAGGAATCTTCTGGTTGCCAGCCACCAGATGGCTTTCGATCATCACGCCCATCACATGGCGTGAGCCGGTGCGCAGCTGTTCAGCCACCGCCGCCACCACCTCGCCCTGACGGCGGTAGTCCTTGTTGGAGTTGCCGTGGCTGCAATCCACCATCACCCGCGCCGGCAGGCCATCTTTCGCCAGGGCCGCCGCGGCCGCTTCGATCGCCTCGGCGTGGAAGTTGGTGCCCTGCTTACCGCCCCGCAGCACCAGGTGCCCATCGGGGTTTCCGGTGGTGGTCACGATGGCGGCGCTGCCGTCCTTGTTGATGCCCAGGAAATGGTGAGGCCGTGCAGCCGCCTCCATGGCGTTGATGGCGGTGCTGGCACTGCCGTCGGTGCCGTTCTTGAAGCCGATCGGCATCGAGAGCCCGGAGGCCATCTCGCGGTGCGTCTGGCTTTCGGTGGTGCGGGCGCCGATGGCGGTCCAGCTGATCAGATCGGCGATGTATTGCGGCACTACTGGATCGAGCAGCTCCGTGGCAGCCGGCAGACCCATCTCCGCCAGATGCAGCAGCAGGCCGCGGGCCAGCTTCAGGCCGGTGTTGATGTCGTAGCTGCCATCGAGGTGGGGATCGTTGATCAGACCCTTCCAGCCCACGGTGGTGCGCGGCTTCTCGAAATACACCCGCATCACCACCTCCAGCTGATCGCGGTGGCGCTGGTGCTCCTCCGCAATGGCGGCCGCGTACTCCTTGGCGGCGTCCACGTCGTGCACCGAGCAGGGGCCCACGATCACCAGCAGGCGCTGGTCATCGCCCCGCAGGATCGCCTTGATCCGCTCGCGTGCCTCACGCACGGTGGCCGCAGCAGCGTCTCCCAGGGGCAACTCCTGATGCAGGAGCGCCGGTGCCACGAGCGGCCGCGTTTCCACCACGTGGAGATCAGAGGTGGAAATCATGCCGGCAGCCGCACACGAACAGGGGAATCAGGAAGCCTAAAAGCCCGATTGCAGCCGTTGTCACCAGATCAGGGCAAGGCGGCAAAGAACAATGGGTGTCACGTCACAGTTCGTCAGGTCCGCCGGACCCCTAGCGCCGATGGTTGCCAGCAGCTTCCTTGCCGACTACCGCGCCGCCGCCGCGGAGCGCGAAGCCCTGGGGATTCCGGCCCTGCCGCTGAGCGCCGCCCAAGCCCAGGACCTCACCGAGCTGCTGCAGGCCCCGCCCGCCGGTGAAGAGGCCTTCCTGCTGCACCTGCTCTCCGAGCGCATTCCTCCCGGAGTGGATGAAGCCGCCTACGTGAAGGCCGGCTGGCTGAGCGCCGTGGCCCAGGGCACCACCGCCAGCCCGCTCGTGAGCCCAGGCGAGGCCGTGAACCTGCTGGCCACGATGATCGGCGGCTACAACGTGGGCGCCCTGATCGAGCTGCTCTCCAGCGCCGATGCCGCCATCGCCGAGGCCGCCGCCACCGGCCTGAGCCGCACCCTGCTGGTGTACGACGCCTACAACGATGTGCTCGAGCTGGCGGCGAGCAACCCCTACGCCAAGCGCGTGATCGACAGCTGGGCCGCCGCCGAGTGGTTCACCGCCAAGCCCGAGCTGCCGGCGGAAATCACCGTGACGGTGTTCAAGGTGGAGGGCGAGACCAACACCGACGACCTCTCCCCCGCCACCCACGCCACCACCCGCCCGGACATCCCCCTGCACGCCAC
>VGPW01000047.1 GCA_016882545.1 Cyanobacteria bacterium M_surface_10_m2_179
CGGTGGCCACATCTGGCTGGGTCTGACCCTGATCTTCGGTGGCATCTGGCACGTGGTGACCAAGCCCTTCGGCTGGGTGCGCCGTGCCTTCATCTGGAACGGTGAGGCCTACCTGAGCTACAGCCTCGGCGCCCTGAGCTTCATGAGCTTCATCGCCTCGGCCTACATCTGGTTCAACAACACCGCTTATCCCTCGGAGTTCTACGGCCCCACCAACGCCGAAGCCTCCCAGGCCCAGAGCTTCACCTTCCTGGTGCGTGACCAACGCCTCGGTGCCAACATCGGCTCCGCCATGGGTCCCACCGGTTTGGGTAAATACCTGATGCGCTCCCCCACCGGCGAGATCATCTTTGGTGGTGAAACCATGCGCTTCTGGGACTTCCGTGGTCCCTGGCTGGAGCCCCTGCGCGGCCCCAACGGCCTGAGCCTCGACAAGCTCCAGAACGACATTCAGCCCTGGCAAGTGCGCCGCGCCGCTGAATACATGACCCACGCCCCCAACGCGTCTCTGAACTCGGTGGGCGGCATCATCACCGAACCCAACTCGGTGAACTTCGTGAATATCCGCCAGTGGCTGGCCGCGACTCAGTTCGTGCTCGCCTTCTTCTTCCTGGTGGGTCACCTCTGGCACGCCGGTCGCGCCCGCGCTGCTGCTGCTGGTTTCGAGAAAGGCATCGACCGCAAGGCCGAGCCCGCCCTCGCCATGCCCGACCTCGACTGATCCCAGTCGACGCGATCGTCTCCAAGCCCCCGCCATCCGGCAGGGGCTTTTTTGTTGGCAGCGATCAGAAGCTGAGGTTGATGACGTTGTGGCCGCGCGGGCCTGCGGGCTTGTTGAACTCCATCGGCAGATCACCCTGGCGGGTCGCCTCACCGCGCATCTGAGAGCTGGACTGCTGCAGGTGGGTCTGCTCGGCAGCCACAGCACTCTCCGGGCTCGCTGGCTCAGTTGAGGAGGCGTAGGCACCGGCACCACTCAGGCTGAGGAGACATCCGGCAGCCAACAACGCAACAACGTTCATGGGAACAGCACAAGACCTACCCAGGCCATAGCCATGGGGGGCTAGCCCTGGCAACAGTCAGCACGAAGCCAACCATCGCCGCAGCAGCGGCAGGCTGAGACCGATCACATTGGAATAACACCCCTCGATCCGCTCCACGACCGTGCCGCCGCGGCCCTCAAGCGCGAAGCCGCCGGCGCATTGCAGGGGTTCACCCGTGGCCACATAGGCAGCAATTTCAGCGGCGCTGAGCGGCGCAAACTGCACGCGCGTGGTCACCGTGGTGAGCTGCTCCGGCTCGCCCACCAGAGACAACAGGCAGTGGCCGGTGTGCAGCTCGCCCCAACCACCCGCCATCCGCTGCCAGCGGGCGATCGCCTCCTCGGCATCGGCGGGCTTGCCAAACACCTCACCTTCAAACGCCAGCACGGAATCGCAGCCAAGCACCGCTGTCAGGGGGGAGTCCGTTGGATCGGATGGTGGTTGCAGCTGAGCCTGCTGCTGGCTCTCCCACACCGCCAGCGCCTTGGCTCGCGCCAACCGTTGCACCAGCAGCAGCGGGTTGGGCTCGGTGATGGCGTCTTCATCCACGCCGCTCACCTGCACGCGATGGGGGATGGCCGCCTGGGTCAGCAGACGGCGGCGGGCTGGGGAGGCGGAAGCGAGCAGCAGCACAGGCGTCACCGAGCAGTCCTGAGCAGGAGAATGACAGCAAAGAGCCCAACGCGTGATCGCCCCCTCCGCCGCCAGCCCCAACCAGCAGGCCCTCAAGCGCGCCCGACAGGCGGTGCGCTGCCTGCCCTTTCGGCTGGACTTCTACCGGGAGCTGGAGCAGGGCGCCCTCAGCAGCACCCAACTGGCCGCCCGAGCTGATTGGCAGCGCATTAGTCGCCGCCGCCTCAACGCCAACCGCACCGAAGACGATCTGATCTGGCTGATCCAACTGGGCGTGCTGCGCCGCGAAGTGGATGGCCAGGGCCTCACCGAGCGGGTGCGCCTCACCCCGATGGGACGCACCACCATCGCCCCCTGGAGCGATGCGATCCCCCCAGCCGGTCCGCTGCTGCGCCTGTGGCACTGGCTACGGCAACACAGACCCAGGCTCTGAAGACTGCGGTGGTTGCACGGATGCACCGCCAGGCGGCACAAAGCAACCATCAAGGAACGACGCCCAAATGGGGTCGCTACCGTGATGAACAGCCCTCCCGTTCTCGACCGCCAGGCCGCCGCCACCTTGATGGCAGGCGCCCTCCTGCTCGCTATTTCATTCTTCACCAACGTCGGATATGGAGCCCTCCTCCACATCAGAGCCACCACTCTGGATGAGCAGATCGGACTATGTCTCCACGCTGCCGCTTTGGCGGCGCTGTTTGGCGATGCTCAACTGGCGACCCGTTTACGAGATCGAGCAAGAAACGAGGCGATTGAATGAAGAAACCGCGAGGATTCGAAAATCCAACGAGCGGCTACTCGCCGTATTGCAGTTATCCGATTCCAACTGGCCGACACCACCACCAGTCGACTCCAACTGAACGCCGCACTGGCTGAGCTTCTCGTGGAGGCCAAATCCACGCAGAACGACAGTTGAGCCAAGCGATTCTCGTTGCAGGCTCAGGATTGACTCATCGTCGATTCAGATGAATCAGAAGATTGATGAGCATCAAGCCATTCAGCCAGACACTGGCGATCAAGACCACCGGTAGCAATCCTCAGCACAACCGACTCTGACTGATCAACATCAACCAGCAACTCGAGTCCATTGAGAACCATCACCACTTCCATCGCCGCATGACCAATGCGCTTATTACCGTCAACAAATGGATGGTTCTGGATCAGGGAGAAACCTAGACAGGCAACCTTCTGCAGAAACTCAGGATAGAGATCAACACCACCAAAGGTCTGCCAGGGCTGAGCAAGTGAAGCTTCAAGCAAGCCCAGATCCCTGATTCCAGGAGAACCGCCACTCTGCTCGATTAATTGGCGGTGAAGCTCCAAGATTTCGGCCAAGGTCAGCCAGCGCATCAAGCCAGCCGGCGATACAGCTCCTCGTTTTTACGCAGCACCCGTTGAGAAGCAGCAACAAAATCAGCTGCTGGAGCAGAGACCAAGTCTCGGACAGCCGCAGCAGCAAGCTCAGCCTCACTGACATGGAGCTGTTCAGCGGCTTCGGCGAGTGCCCGTGCCTGCTGATCGGTCAACTCGATGGCCAGGGTCATGGCCTGTCTCCGTGCTGAAGGAGCATCAACAGCTTGGCACCGGCCTACCCGATTAGGTTGCCTCAAACCAGCCCATCGCTTGCCCAGGTTCTCCCCATCCCCCCTCATGGTGCTCGGCACCAGCAGCGGTGCCGGCAAATCGCTGATGACGGCCGCGCTCTGCCGGGTGTTGCGGCGGCGCGCTGAAACGCCTCTGCCCTTCAAGGGGCAGAACATGAGCAACAACGCCTGGGTGGATCAGGCCGGCGGCGAAATGGCCTATTCCCAAGCCCTGCAGGCCTGGGCGGCGGGTCTCGAGCCGCAGTGCGCCATGAATCCGGTGCTGCTCAAGCCCCAGGGCGACAGCACCAGTGAGGTGATCCATCTGGGGCAATCGGCGGGCAGTTGCCGCGCCGAGCACTACTACCGCGACTGGTTCCGACCCGGCTGGGCGGCGATCCGCCAGGGGCTGAACCAGCTGCAGGCGGCGCACCCCGGCGGGCGGCTGGTGCTGGAGGGCGCCGGCAGCCCGGTGGAGGTGAACCTGCAGCCACGCGACCTCACCAACCTCCGCCTGGCGCAATACCTGCGGGCCCGCTGCATCCTGGTGGCCGACATCGAGCGCGGCGGTGTGTTCGCCCAGCTGGTAGGCACCTTGGCGCTGCTGCGGCCGGTGGAGCGTCCACTGATTCGCGGGCTGCTGATCAACCGTTTCCGCGGTCGCCGCGAACTGTTTGACGAGGGGCGCCGCTGGCTGGAGGCCAACACAGGCATTCCGGTGCTCGGCGTGATGCCCTGGCTCGATGAGCTGTTCCCACCCGAAGACTCCCTCGACCTGCTGGAACGCCGCGGCCGCAAGCGCGGCGCCGAGCTGGAGATCGCCGTGCTGAAGCTGCCGTCGCTCAGCAACTTCTCCGACCTCGACCCGCTGGAAGCCGAACCCAGCGTGAACCTGCGCTGGGTGGCACCGGGCGAAACCCTGGGCCAGCCCGATGCCGTGGTGGTGCCTGGCAGCAAACAAACCCTGCGCGACCTCGAGGCTCTGCAGCAGAGTGCAGCACTCTGCTCCGACCTGCAGCGGTTTGCTGCACAAGGGGGGCACGTGTTCGGCATCTGCGGCGGCATGCAACTGCTCGGGCGTGAGCTGCACGATCCAGACGGACGCGAGGGCGGCAGCCATGGCGCCGCCAGTGCACCGGGGCTCAACCTGCTGCCGCTGCGCACGGTGTTCGGCGGCAGCAAAGCCCTGCGGCAGCGCAGCAGCCAGGCCCACTGGCCAGCCATCAGCGATGGTGCTGCTCTCCAGATCGAAGGCTTTGAACTGCACCGAGGCAGCACCACAGCGCTGGAGCCCTGCGCCCCTCTATGCGCCGATGCGGCCTTGGGCTGGGTGTGCGGCAGCGTGGCGGGCACCTACCTGCACGGCGTGTTCGAGAGCGGCCCCTGGCGGCGGCGCTGGCTCAATCAGCTGCGGCAACGCCAAGGGTTGCCATTGCTGAGCGAACAGCAACCGCACCACAGCCGTCAGCGGGATGCCCTGCTCGATCGGCTCGCCGATGCCTTCGAAGCACATGTGAACCTGGAGCCACTCCTCCGCCAGCCATGAGCAAGCAGGTGCTGATCCACTGGCCTGGCTGCCAGAGCACACGCTGCCCAGCGGGCTGCGACTGGCTGGATGCCGCCCGCCAGGCCGGCTTTGCCATCCCCACCGGGTGCCTCGGCGGCAGTTGCGGTGCCTGCGAAATCGATGTGAACGGCACCACGATTCGCGCCTGCATCGCCACCGTGCCCGCCAGCAAGAGCGGCGAGCTCACCGTTGAACTGTCCACCGATCCCTATTGGTGAGAGGCGCGCGGCCTGCTCAGCGCTGGATCAAGCCGCCCCCCAGCACCCGATCACCGCTGTAAAACACGGCCGCCTGCCCGGGCGTGATCGAGAACTGCTCCTCCGCAAACTCCAGCCGGCAGCGATGGGGCCGGCCGGCGGTGGCATCGGCGTCGGTGGCCGGCAGGGGAGACAAGCGAGACACCACGGCTCCGCTGCGGTAGCGCACCTGCACCTCCACGTCGATCGGAGCCTCGGGCGGCGCGATCGACACCCAGTTCACAGCGCCCACCACCGCCTCCGAGCGGGCCGCATCGCGGCGGGGGGCTACCACAACCTGGTTCATGGCGCCATCGAGACGCACCACGTGCAGCGGCTCGCTCCAAGCCACACCCAAGCCTTTGCGCTGGCCGATCGTGAAGTGCTGGATGCCGTCGTGGTGGCCCACCACACGGCCATCGGCCAACACAATCTCGCCCTGGCGCGGCGGCAGGTAGGCATCCAGAAAGGCGCGCATCGAGCCGTGGTGATCTGCCAGGCAGAGGTCCTGGCTTTCGGGCTTCTCGGCGGTGCGCAGCCCATGGCGGGCCGCCTCCTGGCGGGTGTCGGGTTTGGTGAGCTCGCCCAGGGGGAACACCAGCCGGCCCAGGGCCTCCTGAGGCAGGTCGTAGAGGAAGTAGCTCTGATCCTTCTGGCGATCAAGGCCCCGCAGCAGCTGATGGCGGCCGTTGTCGCTCTGCTCGCTGTGGCACACCCGCGCGTAGTGGCCGGTGGCGATGCGTGCGATGCCCCGCTCCTCCTGGGCCCAGCGCAGCATCGGGCCGAACTTCACCTCCCGGTTGCAGCGTGAACAGGGCAATGGCGTGATGCCATCGCCGTAGCCCTCCACCAGGAAATCCACGATCTGCGCTTTAAAGTGCTCGCGGTAATCCACCACGTGGTGCTCCACGCCCAGCTGCTCACAGATCCCGGCCGCATCCACCAACCCCTCTGCGCAGCAGGCACCCTTGCCGCTCATCAACCACAGGGTGAGCCCCTCCACCTGCCAGCCCGCTTCCACCAGGAGCGCCGCGGTGAGGGAGCTGTCCACCCCGCCGGAGAGTCCCACCGCCACGCGGTGTTCGCCGGGCCAGGCCTGCAGCCGCTCCAGAGCCTGGGCCCCCGCCGGTGTGGCGGCCACGGAGGGATCCGCAGCGACAGGAATCGCAGAGAAACGGGCCAAACCAACAAAACGATCAAGCCCTGCGGCTCGATCGACGCGATCTCTCCATCATGGAACTGCCACCTCCCGGCCTGTTGTGCCCCAGCCCGCCTGGCCCCCACGCGATGCCAGCCATCTGCTGGTGAGCGGCGCGCAGATGGCGGCGCTGGAGCAGCAGCTGTTTGCCAGCGGGCTGCCGGTGGAGGCCTTGATGGAAAAGGCAGCCCTGGCGGTGGCGCGGCGCCTGCAGCAACCCGATTGGTGGCCCCAGCTGCAACAAGCCGGAGCGCTGGTGCTGGTGGGCCCGGGCCACAACGGCGGTGACGGGCTGGTGGTGGCCCGCGAACTGCAGCTGGCGGGCATCGCTGTGCGGATCTGGAGTCCGTTTGAGCGCCACAAACCGCTCACCGCAGCCCATCTGCACCACGCCCGCTGGCTGGGGATCCCCAACCTGGATCAACCCCCGGATCCCGGCGATCCGGCCCTGTGGATTGATGCGCTGTTCGGCATCGGCCAGAGCCGCCCGCCGGGCGAGGCCCTGGAAACCCTGTTAGAGCAACGCCAACGGCAACAACCGGGCCGGCTGATCGCCATCGACGGGCCAACCGGTGTTGACGCCGATTTGGGCGTGCCCCTGGGGCGTGTGGCCGCCTGCGCCGCCCTCAGCCTCAGCATCGGGCTGCTCAAGCAGGGCTTGCTGCAGGATGCGGCGCTCCCCTGGGTTGGGGCGCTGGAGCGCATCGAGCTGGGGCTGCCGGCAGCGTTGCTCCGCAGCCTGCCGGCCGATCAACCGCTGGCTCTGCACAGTCAGGATCTAGAGGAAGCGCCCTGGCCGCAGCAGCAACCCGCCGCCTCCAAATACCAACGGGGCCGCCTGCTGGTGGTTGCCGGCAGCGAGGCCTACCGGGGCGCCAGCCAGCTCTGCCTGGTGGGGGCCAGCGCCAGCGGTGCCGGCAGCCTGCGGGCTGCGCTGCCGCAAGCGGTGGCCGACCAACTCTGGAGCGTGCAGCCCCATGTGGTGGTGAGCGCCGCCCTGGATGCGCATGCCAGCGGCAGCCTGCAGCTGGGCGGGCTGAACGCCAGCAGCTTGGAGCGGCTCGATGCGGTGGTGATCGGACCGGGCCTGGGAGCCACCTCAGCAGCCGAGGCCGCCAGCGAGGCGGAAAGCTGGCAGCTGCTGCAGCGCTTTTCGGGGCTGTTGCTGCTCGATGCCGACGGACTGAATCGTCTGGCGGCGCTGGGAGCCAGAGGTTGGTTGCACCAACGCCAGGGCCCCACCTGGCTCACCCCACACCGGGGTGAATTTGAACGGCTCTTCCCCGAACTAGCTGAGCAACCGGCCCTGCAGGCCGCGCAGAACGCCGCCCTTGGCTGCAGTGGCACCCATGCCTGCAGCGTGCTGCTCAAGGGGGCGCGCACGGTGGTGGCCGGTGGTGATGGACGCCGCTGGCAGCTCAGCCACGCCTGCAGTGCTGCGGCGCGGGCGGGGTTGGGGGATGTGCTGGCGGGCTATGCCGGGGGGTTAGCGGCCCGGGCTGGAGGCACAGGCGAAGGTGCCGATGCGGCGCTGCTGGCCGCCGCGGCCCTGGCCCACGCCCAGGCCGGCGACCAGGCCATGCAGCAACGCGGGCGCGGCGGGGCCGATCCGATGGCCGTGGCAAACCTGTTGCAACAACAGGAAAGAAACGTCAGGGTTTCAGCGTAAAAACCTTCACAGAGAGTTTTATATCTTGAGTCTCACGCGAAGTGTGTGGATTTACTGCTGAAAGCTGAAGCGCATCTGAAATCACATCGGCTTTGGCAGAACCCATAGGAGATTTGCCCCACTTCCAGGTATGGGCCCATGACCGCTTCCGGAGTTTCCCCGGGGGGCACCAGTCGCCGCCGAGGTAGTGACCCAATCAGCTGGTATCTCTCCACCATCGGCCGCGTTCCTCTTTTAACGCCTGCAGAAGAAATTGAGCTGGGCAATCAGGTGCAGGCAATGATGCGCCTCACCGAAGATGAACCCGAGAGCGGCTATACGGATCAGCAGAAGAAAACCATCCGTGTGGGGCGTCGTTCCAAAGAACGGATGATGAAGGCGAATTTGCGCCTGGTGGTGAGCGTTGCCAAGAAATATCAGGGGAAAGGTCTGGAACTGCTCGATCTGATCCAGGAGGGCTCCCTCGGCTTGGAGCGGGCTGTCGAGAAATTCGACCCCACCCGCGGTTACAAGTTCTCCACCTATGCCTTCTGGTGGATCCGCCAGAGCATGACCCGCGCCATCGCCTGCCAGGCCCGCACGATCCGCCTGCCGGTGCATCTCTCCGAGCGCCTCACCGCCATCCGCAAGGTGAGCCTCGATCTGGCCCACAAGCTCGGCGCCATGCCCAGCCGCAGGGAGATTGCCGAGGCGATGGACATGCCGATCGATGAACTCGATTCGCTGCTGCGCCAGGCCCTCACCACCTCCAGCCTGGATGCGCCGGTGAACGGCGAAGAGGGCCGCAGCTTCCTGGGCGATCTGATCGCCGACAACAGCCACGCCGAGCCGCTCGATCAGGTGGAGCGCGGCATGCACCACGAGCAGCTGGGCCGCTGGCTCAGCCACCTCACCGACCAGGAGCGTCAGGTGCTGGAGCTCCGCTTTGGGCTCGAAGGCGAAGAGCGCCACACCCTGGCGGAGATCGGCCGCATGCTCGACGTCTCCCGCGAACGGGCGCGCCAGGTGGAGCTCAAGGCCTTGCGCAAGCTGCGCCACCTCACCCGCAGAATGCCTACCAGCCTCTGATGCGGCCCTGAGGCCTCCCTTCGTCTACCACCCGGCCTATTCGGCGCCGCTGCCCAGCAGCCATCGCTTTCCGATGGCCAAATTTCGGCTGCTGCATCAGCTGCTGCTGGATCAGAGCCTGGCCAGCGAAGCGCAGATTCACCGCCCCCTGCCGGCACCGCGGCGCTGGCTGGAGCTGGTGCATGAGCCGCGCTACCACGAAGCTTTTGCGCGCGGCGAGCTCACCGATGCCGAGCAGCGGCGCATCGGGCTCCCGGCCACCACACCGCTGGTGCAGCGCACCTGGCTGGCGGTGGGCGGCACCGTGCTCACGGCGCGGCTGGCGCTGCAGCACGGCCTGGCTTGCCATCTCGCCGGGGGCACCCATCACGCCTACCCCGATCACGGCAGCGGCTTCTGCATCTTCAACGACTGTGCCGTGGCGGCCCGGGTGCTGCTGGCGGAAGGGCTGGTGCACCAGCTGATGGTGATCGACCTCGACGTGCACCAAGGCGATGCCACCGCAGCGATCTTCGCGGGAGATCCCCGGGTGTTCACCTTCTCCGCCCACTGCCAGAGCAACTTCCCGTTGCGCAAACAGTGCAGCGACGTCGACCTCCCCCTCGACGATGGCCTCGGGGACGACGACTATCTGCTGGCCATCGGCGATCTGATCCCCGAGCTGCTCGATCGCGTGCAACCGGATCTGGTGCTCTACAACGCAGGCGTGGATCCCCACCATGGCGACAGGCTTGGGCGGTTGAACCTGACCAGCAGCGGGCTACTCAACCGCGACCGACTGGTGCTGGATGCCTGCCTGAGGCGCTCCATCCCTGTGGCCACGGTGATTGGCGGTGGCTACGACGAGCTGATACCCCTGGTGCACCGGCACGCCCTGGTGTTCCGGGCCGCCAAGGAGCAGGCCCGGTTGCACGCGCTGTAACGCCGAGGCTCAGTCTTCCGCCCAGATGTAGCGGGTGAGCTCTTCGGGCTTGGGCTCGGGAGCGGCCAGGGCGAACTCCACGCAGTCGGCCACCTCGGCATCGATCTCTTTGTCGATGCCCTTGAGCTCATCGGCCGTGGCCAGGTTGTGCTCGATCAGGTGAGCAGCCAGCTGCTTGATCGGATCGCGCTGGGCCCAGAACTCCTTCTCCGCCTCGGCGCGCAGCTCATCGGGGTCGGCGAGGGAGTGGCCGCGGAAGCGGTAGGTGAGGCACTCCAGCAGGGTGGGACCTTCGCCGGCGCGGGCGCGCTCGATGGCGCGTTGGGCAGCACCACGCACCGCCAGCACATCCATGCCGTCCACCTCTTCACCGGCCATGCCGAAGGCAGCGGCTTTACGCCAGATCTCGGGGTCGCTGGTGGCGCGGTTGTGGTCCATGCCGATGGCCCACTTGTTGTTCTCCACCACAAACAGGATCGGCAGCTTCCAGAGCGCCGCCATGTTCAGGCACTCATAGAACTGACCGATGTTGCAGGTGCCATCACCGAAGAAGGCGGCGGTGACGGCATCGCTGCTGGCATCGCCCAGGGCGTCGCGCTTATAGCGGCTGGTGAAGGCAGCACCGAGGGCCACCGGGATGCCCTCACCGATGAAGGCGTAGCCACCCAGCAGGTGGTGCTCCTTGGAGAACAGGTGCATCGAGCCGCCGCGGCCCTTGCTGCAACCGGTTTCCTTGCCGAACAGCTCACTCATCACCTCGCGGGCCGGCACACCGCAGCTGAGGGCGTGCACGTGATCGCGATAGGTGCTGCAGAACCAGTCGTGCTGCATCTTCATCGCCTTGATCACGCCCGTGCTCACGGCCTCTTGGCCGTTGTAGAGGTGCACGAAGCCAAACATCTTGCCCCGGTAATACATCTCGGCGCACTTGTCTTCAAAGCGCCGACCCAGGACCATGTCGCGGTAGAGCATCAAGCCCTCATCCCGACTCACCACGGCAGGTGTGGAGGGATACAGGTTGAGCAGACGCTCGGCGTGGAGACCAACCGCATTCACATCGGCGGAGCAGGCGGGAGCCCCATTGCTGGCAACGCTCTGACCGAGATCTGCCTGTGTCATGCGCGTTTCCGGCGTTCCGGCCACTCAGATGCTGTGGCGACTGTACGGGGTCCATCACCAAACGGTGTGGAGGGAGGGGCCAAAACCGCTGACTCTGACTACAGTCACGCCCAAGTGAACCGGGCGGATTGGAACTGCCGATCGACCATTTCCGCCTGCTCGGCGTGGGTGCCAACACCGACAGCGAAGCCGTGCTGCGCGCCCTGCAGCAGCGGTTGGATCGGGCGCCGGACCAGGGCTTCACCCACGACACCCTGCAGGCGCGGGCTGAACTGCTGCAGGCCAGCGCCGCACTGCTCAGCGATGAGGTGCGCCGCCACGCCTACGAGCGCGAACTCACCGCCATTGCCGATAGCGGCGCCCAAGGCGCCATCGCCGCCCTGGAAATTCCCCCCTCACGGGAGGTGGGCAGCCTGCTGCTGCTGATGGAGGCAGGCCAGGCCCAGGAAGCCTTTGAGGCCGCCAGCCGCGGCCTGCAGCCCCCCCAGGCTCCTGCCCTAGGCAGCAGCCGCGAAGCCGACCTCACCCTGCTGGCCGGCCTCGCCTGCCGCGCCGCCGCCACCGACTACCGCGACCAGCGCCGCTACGAAGCGGCCGCCCGCACCCTGCAACAGGGCCTGCAACTGCTGCAGCGCATGGGGCAGCTGCCGGAGCAGCGGCGTCAGCTGGAGCAGGAGCTCCAGGCCCTGCTCCCCTACCGGGTGCTCGATCTGATCAGCCGCGAGCTTTCGGCCATCAGCTCCCGACAGGAGGGCATTGCCCTGCTGGAGCAGCTGGTTCAGCAGCGCGGTGGACTGGAGGGAGATGGCGATACGGCCTTCCCCCAAAGCGAATTTCAACCCTTCTTCAAGCAGATCCGCCAGTTCCTCACCGTGCAGGAGCAGGTGGACCTGTTCAGCCGCTGGGGGGATGCCGGTTCGGCCACAGCCGACTTTCTGGCCAGCTTCGCCCTCACGGCCGCCGGCTTCGTGCAGCGCAAACCGGAGCGGATCCAGGCGGCCTTCCAGCGCCTGCAAAGCGGTGGGCAACCCGGGATGGAGGTGTTTCTGGCCTGCCAGCAACTATTGCTGGGCCAGGTGGAGCGAGCCGAGGAGCTGTTCGAGGCCGGTGCCGACGCTGCCCTGCGCCAATGGGCCCAGGAACAGAGCGATGAACCGTTGGCCCGCCTTTGCGCCTACTGCCGCGATTGGTTGAGCCGCGAAGTGCTGCCGGGCTTCCGCGACATCGACGCCGAGGTGGATCTGGAGGCCTGGTTCGCCGATCGCGATGTGCAGGCCTATGTGGAACAACAGGACCGCATCCGCGGCCGGGTTGCGGCGAGCCAGCCAGCACCAGAGCCGAGCGAAGCACTGCCCGCCTGGCCCGACTTCAGCTTGGACACCCTCGAGGCCCCAGCCCCGCAAGAACCCGACGACATCCACGACGGTGCGGGCGACGATGAGCTGTGGGATGGCCCGAGCTGGCGGTTACCCGAGCTGCGTTGGCCCACCTGGACGCTGCCGGAGCTACCGGAGCTGCCGGCCTTCGAGGCCCTGCCCCGCTGGACCCTGCCCGCCGTGGGGGGAGCCGTGGTGATGATCGCCCTGGGCGGCTGGCTGCTGCTCCGGCCCCGCCAACAAACGGTGCAGCCCCTGGTGGTGCAGCCCGCCGAGCAACCCAAGCCGGTGGCACCCGCGCCACCACCGAAGCCGCCTGCCCCTGCCGTGCCGCTCACCAGCGCCGATCCCAGCGAGGCCGAGCTCAAGGCGCTGCTGGAAGCCTGGCTGAACGCCAAGGCAGCCGTGTTGGCTGGTGAGTCACCGGCGGCATCCCTCACCGATCTGGCCCGCACCTCCCAGGTGGACACCCTGCAACGCACCGCCCAGGCCAACCGCGGCGCCGGCGTGGTTGAAACGGTGAAGGCCAGCGTAGAGAGCTTCAGCATCAGCGAGCGCAGCCCGCGACGCATCGCCGCTGTGGTGACGCTCCGCTACAGCGATGAGCGCCGCGACAGCAGCGGCAAGCTGCTGGGGCAGACCGCCAGCACCATGCTGCGCAACACCTATGTGTTTGCCCGCGACGGCGAGCGCTGGTTGCTGGCGGCCTACCAACCGAGCAGCTAGCGGCGACTTTTTACGATCGCGGCAATTGCGGCTGCTGCCGCCAGCCCCCAGCCGCCTCCATTTCTGATGTTTGACGAGCTTTCCCAGCGGTTTGAAGACGCCGTTAAGAACCTGCGCGGCCAAGGCTCGATCAGCGAAAGCAACGTGGATGGCGCCCTGAAGGAGGTGCGTCGGGCGCTGCTGGAGGCCGATGTGAGCCTGCCGGTGGTGAAGGACTTTGTGGACGAGGTCCGCAAAAAGGCCCTCGGCACCGAAGTGGTGCGCGGCATCAGCCCGGATCAGAAGTTCATCCAGGTGGTGCACGAGCAACTCGTGGACACCATGGGCGGCGAGAACGCTCCCCTGGCCGCCGGCGGCAAACCAGGAGAACCCTCGGTGGTGCTGATGGCCGGCCTACAGGGCGCCGGTAAAACCACCGCCACCGCCAAGCTCGGCCTCCACCTGAAGGAACAGGGCCGCAAGGCGCTGCTGGTGGGAGCCGACGTGTATCGCCCGGCGGCGATCGATCAGCTCAAAACCCTGGGCGGCCAGATCGGCGTAGAGGTGTTCAGCCTCGGCACCGAGGCCAAACCCGAAGCGATCGCCGCCGCCGGCATCGAAAAAGCCAAGGCCGAAGGCTTCGACACGGTGCTGGTGGACACCGCCGGCCGCCTCCAGATCGATCAATCGATGATGGAGGAGATGGTGCGGATCCGCGAAGCCTGCAGCCCCGATGAGGTGCTGCTGGTGGTGGATTCGATGATCGGCCAGGAAGCGGCCGAGCTCACTCGCGCCTTCCACGAGCAGGTGGGCATCACAGGCGCCGTGCTCACCAAGCTCGACGGCGATTCCCGCGGCGGCGCCGCCCTCTCGATCCGCAAGGTGAGCGGCGCGCCGATCAAGTTCATCGGCACTGGCGAAAAGGTGGAGGCGCTGCAGCCCTTCCACCCGGAGCGGATGGCCAGCCGCATCCTCGGCATGGGCGACGTGCTCACCCTGGTGGAGAAGGCCCAGAAGGAGGTGGAGCTGGCCGATGTGGCCAAGATGCAGCAGAAGCTCCAGGAAGCCACCTTCGACTTCTCGGACTTCGTGCAGCAGATGCGCCTGATCAAGCGCATGGGCTCGCTGGGGGGCT
>VGPW01000048.1 GCA_016882545.1 Cyanobacteria bacterium M_surface_10_m2_179
TCTTCACCAGCGCCTCCACGGCCTTCGGCGACGACCCCAACACCCATATCGATCCGGTGGTGTGCGGCTTGCCGGGCACGCTGCCCGTGCTCAATCAGAAGGTGCTCGAGTATGCGGTGAAGGCGGCCATGGCGCTCAACCTCAACATCGCTGAGCACAGCAAGTTCGATCGCAAGCAATATTTCTATCCCGATCTGCCGAAGAACTACCAGATCTCCCAATACGACGAACCGATCGCTGAAGACGGTTGGATTGAAGTGGAGGTGGCAGAGAAAGGCAAAGACACTTACCTCAAGCGCATCGGCATCGAGCGCCTGCACATGGAGGAAGATGCCGGCAAGTTGGTACACGCCGGCAGCGATCGTCTGGCTGGCTCCACCCACTCGCTGGTGGATTACAACCGTGCCGGCGTGGCCCTCGCCGAGATCGTGAGCAAGCCCGATCTGCGCACCGGTCGTGAGGCGGCGGAGTATGCCTCTGAGATCCGCCGGATCATGCGTTATCTCGGAGTGAGCGACGGCAACATGCAGGAGGGGTCGCTGCGTTGCGACGTGAATATCTCTGTGCGTCGCGGGCCCGATGCGCCCTTCGGCACGAAGGTGGAGATCAAGAACATGAACTCCTTCTCGGCGATCCAGAAGGCCTGCGAATATGAAATCCAGCGCCAGATCAAGGCCTACGAGGCCGGTGAGCCGGTGGTGCAGGAAACGCGCCTCTGGGATGAAGGCAAGCAGCTCACCAAGAGCATGCGCGGCAAGGAGGGTGCCAGCGACTATCGCTATTTCCCCGATCCCGATCTCGGTCCGATCGAGGTGAATGCCGAGCTGCGTGAAGGCTGGCGTGCTGAGTTGCCCGAGCTCCCCGCTGCCAAGCGTCACCGCTATGCCGAGACCTTAGGCCTGTCTCAATACGACGCCCGAGTGCTCACCGATGAGCGCCCCATGGCCGACTACTTCGAAGCCGCCGTGGCCGCTGGCGCCGATGCCAAGGGTCTGGCCAACTGGATCACCGGCGACATCGCTGCCTATGTGAACGCCAACCGCCTCTCCTACACCGATCTCCCCTTCCGCCCGGAGCAACTGGCGGAGATGGTGCAGTTGATCGACGGCGGCAAGATCAGCGGCAAGATCGCCAAGGAGATCCTGCCTGAGATGCTGGAGAAAGGCGGCTCACCGGCGGCGATCGTTGAGGCCAAGGGCCTGGGCATGATTAGTGACCCCGCCGCCATCACGGCGATTGTGGACGAGCTGCTGGCGGCCCACCCTGAAGAGGTGGAAGCCTTCCGTGGTGGCAAAACCAAGCTGCAGGGCTTTTTCGTGGGTCAGCTGATGAAGAAAACAGGCGGCAAGGCTGATCCGAAGCTGGCGAACCAGATCCTTAATCAGAAGCTCAAAGGCTGAGCCTTGCTCGAAGATCGGCAACCCCTTGGTGGTTGTCGATCACCCGATCCGCCAGGGCGCGCTTCCGCTCCAAGGGCCATTGGGCCTGAATCCGGGCCTGAGCCGCTGCTTCGCTCAGCCCATCGCGTTGCATCAGCCGCTGCAGTTGCTGCGCCGGTTCGCAATCCACGAGCCACACCTCGCTGCAGAGGCCTTCCAGGCCGGCTTCGAACAGCAGCGGAATCACCAACACCACGGTTGGAGCCCCCGCCAGCTGCGCCAGCTCTGCATCAAACCGTGCCCGCACCAGCGGATGCACCAGCTGCTCGAGCCAATGCCGCTCCTGGGGCGCCTGAAACACGATCTGGCCCAGGGCGCTGCGATCGATCACGCCCGCCTCAGGGGCGCTGCCTGCGGCCCTCACCTTCTCCCCATACCGCGCAAGCACTGCAGCCGCGCCCGGCGTGCCCGGGGCCAGCGCCTCCCGCGCAACCACATCCGCATCGAGCACGGGCAGCCCCTGCTCGGCCAGCCAGCCAGCCACGGTGCTTTTGCCGCTGGCGATGCCACCGGTGAGGCCGATGCGGCGTTGCGGTCCGCTCCAGCGGGGCTCAGAGGGCATCGACGGGCTGGAGCGCGGGCGATCAGCGCTCAGAATCGCAGCATTCGAGCGTGGAGCGGCGGCTGTGACTCATCCCTGGCATCCCATCTCTGGCGGCGTCACGGCTCCTGAGGGCTTCCTGGCTGCTGGCCTCACCGCTGGCCTCAAGGCCTCCGGCAAGCCCGACCTTTCGCTGCTTCTCGCCCCGGAGGGCGCCGTGTGCGCCGGCACCTTCACCACCTCGCTGGTGCGAGCGGCCTGTGTGGATCTCTGCGCTGAGCGGCTGCAGGCCAGCGGCGGCCGGGCCCGGGCGGTGCTCACCAATTCGGGGCAGGCGAATGCCTGCACGGGCGATCGCGGCCTGATCGACAGCCAGCGCGCCACCCAGGCCATGGCCGATCGGTTGGGTCTGGCGGCTGAGGAGGTGTTGATCTGCTCCACCGGGGTGATCGGCGTGCCGATTCCCATGGACACGCTGCTGGCAGGCCTCGATCCCCTGGCTGCTGCCCTCAGCTCCGAGGGGGGTGCGGCAGCGGCCACCGCGATCCTCACCACCGACCTGATCGACAAGCAGATCGCGCTGGAGGCAGAGCTCGGCGGCCGCCGCGTGCGTATCGGCGGCATGGCCAAGGGGTCGGGGATGATCCACCCCAACATGGCCACGATGCTCGGCTATCTCAGCTGTGATGCGGGCGTGCCGGCCGATGTGTGGCAGGCGATGGTGAAGCGGGCGGTGGATCGCTCCTTCAATGCGATCACGGTGGACGGCGACACCAGCACCAACGACACGTACCTGGCGTTTGCAGCCGGTGAGCCCCTGAACCCCGAGCACTTCGACGCACTGGAGGCCGGCCTGACGGCGGTGTCGCAACACCTGGCCAAGGCGATCGCCCGCGATGGTGAGGGCGCCACCTGTTTGATCGAGGTGTTGGTGGAAGGCGCCGTCGATGACGCCGCTGCCCGCGCCATCGCGCGCACCATCTGCGGTTCGTCGCTGGTGAAGTGCGCGGTGCACGGCCGCGATCCCAACTGGGGGCGAATTGTGGCGGCGGCCGGCCGGGCCGGTGTGGCCATTGATCCCGATGCCGTGGCGCTCTGGCTGGGCGACCACCAGCTGATGGCAGCAGGCCAGCCCCTGGCCTTTGACCGCCCTGCCGCCTCCGCCTACATGCGCGACCGCGCCGCGGGTGCCTACCTCCACAACGACACCGTGGTGATCCGCATCCAGGTGGGCTCTGGTTCCGGTAGTGGCCGCGCCTGGGGGTGTGACCTCTCCGATCAATACGTCCGCATCAACGCCGATTACACGACGTAAGCGTTGGTACCCCGGTGGATCGCCACCTCCGGGTGGCCTGCGCTCAGCTGGCTGATCTGCTCGAGCAGGTGCTGCAGCAGCTCGTTGGTGCGGGGGTGATCCCGGCAGGCCTCACGCACCAGCAACACATCGCCCACCTCCACCGGTAGGGCTTGATCCAGGCGCACCCAGCCGTTGCCGTAAAGCCCCTCGGTGAGCGGTGAGGCGTAGCCGATCAACAGGTCTTCAAGGGGCTGACGGCCCCACCAAGGGGCCTGGCGCATGGCCTGGTCCCGTTCGGGGCTCGGCAGCAACAGGCATTGCTCGAGCATGCGTTCAAAGATGGGGAAGGCGCCGCTGGGCATCGGCAGCACCGGATAGGGCAGTAATGCCTCCCAGGGGATGGAGCCGCGCCGCTCGGCTAACGGGTGGCTGGTGGGCACCATCAGGTGCATCGGCATCGTGGTGAGACGGAGAGCGCACAAGCCAGAGCGCACCGGGGCATCGGGCGCCGAGCAGAGCCAGGCATCGATCACGCCCTGCTCCAGGAGCGCTAGCGGTTGCTCGTGTTCGAGCTGATTCACATTGCCGAGTCGCCATCCCGGTAGGTCGAAGCCGTCGAGGATGGGGGCTGACCAGTGCTGGGCTTCCAGGCGCAGGGTGTGGTGGCGGCTCCAGCGCAGCTGTTGATGCACCTTGCGTTCCAGATTCAGCAGTTCGCTATCGCCCAACACCCGCCATTCGCCACGGCTGCGTTGGAGCTTGAGCTCGAACACCTCCAGACACTTGCGACTGTTGCGGCTGATCGTGGGCTGAACGCAGTCGAGCGCTTCGGCGGCCCGCTGGCCGGTGCGCAGCCAGATCAGGTGATCGAGCGCGGCGAGGCATTCCACCGAGATCACAACGGCACCCTCTCGCAGCACAACCGTTGCGCCGGAGCTTATGAGCAGATGAATGCGCCGTTTCCTAAAACTTGCGTTCTCACGACATTGCTCTGCTGTTTATGCAAAATCCGCATGTCTTTGGGTCGTGTCCCCTAGCATCTGGCCATGTCTCCAACGTCAGCAACTCCTGCTTCTTCGCAGTCGCGGCCGCTCTGGCAGGGGCCCCTTGTGGCCGGTCTCTGCTTTGGGTTGGCCTATGGCGTGGCCCAGCGCTTGCTCAGCTTCAACGTGGGTGAGTTGATCCGGTTCGGCTCCGGATTCGATGTGCAGGTGTTTCCCGGTACCAGCCTGGAGAGTCTCAAGCTCCGTTTCGGCGATGCAGAGGCTGAGATCACGGGTGATCTGGAGCTGCAGGAGCTCGAGCGGCAGCAGCAGCTGGAGGCCAGCCAGCGCCAGGAGCAGGCCAGGCAAGCCGAAGCGGAGCTGCAGCGCTCCCAGCAACTGGAGCCTGACGCTCCCGCCGCTGCCGATGGCGAGCCCCTGGCCCCGCCGGCGCCAGCCCCCCTCCCCACCGGCGAGCCGCCCGCAGCTCCCGCTGCCCAGCCCTGATCTGCCACAGTTTCAGCAGATCAAGCCAGGCCGCAGCCCGGTTGCCATGAGCACTCCTCAGACCCTGGTGCAGGCGGCCCTCAACCGGCTGTCGGCCCGCCTCGGCAGCGGCTTGGCCGATGCGGCCGCCGGCCTGGCTGTGTTGGCGCAGGATGCCCCCGATCGGTTGCGCCAGGAGTGGGACCTGTTCCGCGAGGAGGTGGAGCTGGAAGCGCAGCGCCTCGAGCACGGCAGCCCCGCCACCGATGCTGCGCCTGAGGCGGGTGTTGCCGAAGAGCCCCAGGAGCAGATCGATCAGCTGCGGGCTCAGGTGGCGCGGTTGGCGCGCCGTCTCGAGGAGCGGGCCTGATGCAGGCCCTGGTGCAGGGCGTGCGCAGCACCGCCCGGGTGCTGCGCATCTGGAGCCTGGTGCTGCAGTTGCTCGTTGGGCTCTGGCTGGATGGGCGCGACTGGAGCTACCCCGGAGGGGCAACGCCTCAGCGGCGTGCGGCCCGCCAGCGCCGCCGCGCCCATTGGCTCACGGCTCGCCTGCTGGAGCTCGGCTCGGCCTTCATCAAGCTCGGCCAGTTGCTCTCGGCCCGTCCGGATGTGCTGCCGGCCTGCTGGGTGGAGGAGCTCTCCCGGCTGCAGGACAGCGTGCCCGCTTTCAGCTTTGAAACGGCGCAGACGCTGCTGGAGCGAGAGCTGGGCGAGCGCTGCGCCGAAATCATCGACATCCAGCCCGAGCCGCTTGGGGCCGCCAGCCTTGCCCAGGTGCACCGCGCCAGCCTGCGCAGCGGCCGCCAGGTGGTGCTCAAGATTCAGCGGCCGGGGCTGGAGCGCCTGTTCCGGCTCGACCTGGAGGTGATGCAGCAGGTGGCGGTGGTGCTGCAACGCCATCCCAGCTGGGGTGTGGGGCGCGACTGGGTGTCGATCGCCCAGGAGTGTCGGCGGGTGTTGCTGCGGGAGCTGGATTTCCGCCTGGAGGCCGAGCACGCGGCGCGCTTCCGTCAGCAGTTTCTCGACGACCCGGGCATCCGCATCCCGGCGGTGGTGTGGGAGCTCACCACCCGCCGTGTGCTCTGCCTCGATTACGTGCCGGGCATCAAGATCACCGACCGCGAAGCGATCCTCGAGGCGGGTATCGATCCGGCGGCCGTGGCCGAAAAGGGCGCAGCCAGCTATTTGCAGCAGCTGGTGCGCTTTGGCTTCTTTCACGCCGATCCCCACCCCGGCAACCTGGCCGTGGCCCGCGATGGCGCGCTGATCTACTACGACTTCGGCATGGTGGGCAGCCTGTCGCAGCGGTTGCGCAGTCGCCTCGGTCGGATGGTCACCGCCGCTGCCGCCCGTGATGCCGCCGGGCTTGTGAGCGAATTGCAGGCTGCCGGTGTGATCGCCGCCGACATCGACCCCGGCCCCGTGCGGCGGCTGGTGCGGGTGATGCTCACCGAGGCGCTGACGCCGCCCTTCTCCGCCAACGTGCTCGAGAAGCTATCTGGCGATCTCTATGAGCTGGTGTATGGCCAGCCGTTCCGCTTGCCGCCTGAGCTGATCTTCGTGATGCGGGCTCTTTCCACTTTCGAGGGGGTGGGCCGCAGCCTCGATCCCAGCTTTAGCCTCGTGGCGATTGCCCGCCCCTACCTGCTGCCGCTGATGACTGCCTCCGGCAATGGCCCCAACGACCTGTTCAATCAGCTGGGACGCCAGGCCGTGGAGGTGGGCAGCCGCGCCCTCGGCCTGCCGCAGCGCCTGGAGGAAAGCCTCTCGCGCATTGAACAGGGCGACCTGCAGGTGCAGATCCGTGCCGGCGAAACCGATCGCCTGCTGCGCCGCGTAGCCCTCAGCCAGCAGAGCGTGGGTCAGTCGATGTTGCTGGCAGCGCTGTTGGTGTCGGCGGCGTTGTTGGCGGCCAGTGCCCGCCCTGCCCTCACCGCTGTGCCGATTGTGCTGTCGGCGCCGGTGGGCCTGAGCTGGCTGAAGCTGCAGGCCCGGCTGCGGCGCGATAGCCGCATCGACAAGTTGACAAACTGAACCAATCCAATCCAATCCAATCCAATCATTCAACGCTGGCTGCCCTGCCCCAATGCTTTCTCTTGTGTATAGAGAGGGCTTTTGCTTGTATTGGCCAATATTCTTTGTTCAGACTTAAAAGCTCTGGTCACGTTCTCCTTTTCTGAAGGATTTGCAGCAGGTTAGATGATGTTATGGTGCTTGTGATTGTGGAATCGCGTAGCTCATGGCTAGCTCGGCGCGTCGGTTTTCATCTCTTTCTGCACTACCGTCTAGTCGCCTGGGTTGGGATCTGATCCAGATCCTTTCAGGGTTGTTGTCGGGGCTTTTGCTGCCGGTTGTTCTTGTGCTGTCCGCTTCGGGGCTGGCCTTGAAATCTCTCTGGATTGTTTTGTCGCTGCTTGGTGTGGCTGACGTTGTGGTCTGCTCCCGACGTTCCTTTGATCTAAAGGGACAGGTGATTCGAGATAAAAAGAAGATTTTTTCCCGCTACCTCAAGGGTTGGTTTTTGTGGGACTCTCTTTCTAGTCTTCCATTTCTTATCGCTTCGTCTTCGGCTTTGGCGGCGGCGTTTCAGGTTCTTCGCGCCTCTAAAGTATTTCGTATTCTACGTTCATGGGAGAGGTCAAGTCAAATTGATCCCCTTTTGCTGCGAATGGTTAGATATTTAATAGCATTGGCTCTTTTGGTCGTCTGGTTGTCTTGCGCCTGGTTATTCCTGGGGCTTTCTGATCCTTCATCTGATGGCTGGATCGCTCGGCATGGCTTTGTGAACCGAAGCATGGGCGACAAGCTTTTGTTTTCTTTTTATTGGGCCTTGACGACCTTGACGTCAGTTGGGTACGGAGATGTTCTTCCTAAGACGCGTCCCGAAATCTTGCTTGCGATGTCTACGATGTGCATCGGCGTTGTTGTGATTGCTGTTGCTATTGGGAACATTATTGCTGTGGTTAATCAGTTGAATGATGGTCGGTCTGAGTATGAGATGAAACAGGCGGCTGTGCGCCGCTACCTTTCTCAGAATGGCGTAAGGCCCGGCACGGTTTCTCAGTTCCAGCAATTTGGTAATTTTCTCTGGGATAATTACCGTGGTGTTCGGCCTGATCAAATACTGGCTGATTTACCGCTTTCGTTGAGGCGAGTTGTCTCTGAAGAAATCTTGGAGGGTTCGGCTGAAAATATTCCGCTTTTGCGAGAGATCCCGTTCCATTTGAGAAACAGTCTAATGATGCTGGTTACTGCCGAAGTGTTTCACCCGTCCGGCGTCGTTCTCCCGGAAGGCGAGATCGGGAATTCAATTGTATTTTTGGTTAGTGGCCATGCCCGGATTCTCCGAGATGGCCTGGATGACGGTGAGGAATTGCCCCGATTTGGGCCTGGTGACCATTTTGGTGAGCTCTCTTTCTTTTTGCAGGAAAGGCGAAACTGTCGTGTTGTTGCTGAGGATTATGTGCAGGCATTTGTATTGGATCGCGCTGCCTATGAGGAGCTCTGCAGACGCGACGAAGCATTTGTCGATGTTCTCAGAAGCATCTCTGCTCAAGGTGCTGACCTCAAGCAGCAGCTACTGATGTGTGGTTTGGTGGTCTAGAGGCGTTTTGTCGCCAGCACAGACCCGCTTACTCCCTGAGAATCTCCAAGGCGAAGCTGACGCTCGTCATGAGCTCACTCTGCTTCGCCTTGTTGTTGTTGCCTTTGGCGGCGATCAGGCCTTGCCGCGGGGGCCACGATCTTCCGCGCCGGCATACACGGCCTGGCTGCCCAGCTCGTCTTCGATACGCAGCAGCTGGTTGTATTTGGCCACGCGCTCACTGCGGCTGAGGGAGCCGGTTTTGATCTGGCCGGCGCGGGTGGCGACGGCCAGATCGGCGATGGTGGTGTCTTCGGTTTCGCCGGAGCGGTGCGAGATCACGCTGGTGTAGCCGGCGCGACCCGCCAGGTCGATCGCCTGCAATGTTTCAGTGAGGGAACCGATCTGGTTCACCTTGATCAGGATCGAGTTGGCCACGCCCAGATCAATGCCGCGTTGGAGGCGGGCGCTGTTGGTCACAAACAGGTCGTCGCCCACCAGTTGCACGGTTTGGCCCAGCTTCTCGGTGAGCAGGGCCCAGCCCTCCCAGTCGTCTTCGGCGACGCCGTCTTCGATCGAGCTGATCGGGAAGCGGTTCACCAGTGCCGCCAGCTGATCCACCATCTCGGCGCTGCTGTAGCTGCCGCCATCGAACGCGTAGCGACCGTCCTTAAAGAACTCGGTGCTGGCCACATCCAAGGCCAGGGAGATCTGATCGCCGGGGCGGTAGCCGGCCTTTTCGATCGCCTGCACCAGCAGGTCGCCGGCCTCGATGTTGCCCAGGTCGGGGGCAAAGCCGCCCTCGTCGCCCACGGCGGTGCTCAGACCCTTGTCCTTGAGCAGGCCCTTGAGGGTGTGGAACACCTCGGTGCCCATCCGCAGTGCTTCGCGGAAGGTGGGGGCGCCGTGGGGCACGAGCATGAACTCCTGGAAGTCCAGGCTGTTGGCCGCGTGGGCACCGCCGTTGATCACGTTCATCAGCGGCACTGGCAGCAGGTTGGCCATCGGGCCCCCCAGATAGCGGTAAAGCGGCAGGCCCACACCGTTGGCCGCAGCGCGGGCGGTGGCAAGGCTCACGGCCAGGATCGCGTTGGCGCCCAAGGCGCTCTTGTTATCGCTGCCATCGAGCTCGAGCATCGCGGCATCCACGGTGCCCTGATCGAGGGCGCTCAGGCCGCAGAGGGCGGGGGCGATCTTCTCTTCGATGTTGCTCACGGCCTGCAGCACACCCTTGCCGCAGTAACGGCTGCCGCCATCGCGCAGCTCACAGGCTTCGTGGGCGCCGGTGCTGGCGCCGCTGGGCACGATGGCGCGGCCGCTGGCACCGCCCTCGAGCATCACCTCGGCTTCCACCGTGGGCGTGCCGCGGGAATCGAGCACCTCCCGGGCCACGATGGTGTCAATCACGAGGTCGAGGGTGTCGATCACAGCGGCCTGTTCGCGCAACGCTTAAACAATTAGGCGATCCTATGGGTCGCCCCTGCCGCAGTTCTTGTGCTCGTTGGCACCGAATGGCGAGCTCTGGCCAGAATGCGCCCGACCGATGCGGCCGCCATGCGCTTGCTCCACACGATGCTGCGGGTCGGCGACCTGGAGCGCTCGATCACCTTCTATACGGAAGTGCTCGGGATGCGGCTGCTGCGCCGCAAGGACTATCCCGGCGGCCGCTTCACCCTGGCCTTTGTGGGCTATGGCGAGGAGAGCGACACCACGGTGCTGGAGCTCACCCACAACTGGGACACCAGTAGCTACGAAATCGGCAGTGGCTACGGCCACATCGCCATCGGCGTGGAGGACATCGTGGCCGTGTGCGATCAGATGCGGGCCAAGGGCGGCCGGGTGGTGCGTGAGCCAGGCCCGATGAAGAACGGCAGCACCGTGATCGCCTTCGTGGAAGATCCCGACGGCTACAAGGTGGAACTGATCGAGCTGAGCTCGCGCGCCCATGCGGCCTGATTCCCCCAGCGTCAGCCTCACCACCGAGCCGGATCGCTTCAGCGATGCCGCTTGGGATTTGTTGCTTGCCAGTCAGGAGCAGGCCCGGCGCTGGCGCCATGGCGAGATGGATGTGGAGCACCTGCTGCAGGTGCTGTTCAGCGATGCCCGCTACGCCGCCTGGGTTGATCCCCTGCCCATTGATCCTGAGGCGCTGCTCGATCAGCTCGATGATTTCTGCGCCGATCAGCCCACCAGCGCTGGGCGCGATCTGTTTGTGGGAGAGGCGCTGGAGGCGCTGCTCGATGCGGCCGAGCGGCGCCGTGCGGCAGCCGCTGCCCGCCTGATCGATGTGCCCCAGATCCTGTTGGCCCTGCTGGAGGAACCCCGCCTGGGTCGCCCGTTGCTGGCGGAGCAGGGCCTGAGTGAAGACCTGCTGCTGCGGCAACAGCGGCCGGAGCCGCGCGTTGTGGTGCAGCAGCCCGCGCCCCCAGCGCCCAGGCCCGCGCCACCGGCCGACAGCTGGATCGATCGCAGCTCCCCCCCCCAGCCCCCCCCCCCCCCCGAGCCCCCCGCACCGCCCGAGCTGAAGCTCGAGCAGGAACCCACGGCGCTGGAGCAATTCGGCCGCGATCTCACTGCCGCCGCCCGCGCTGGCGAGTTGGATCCGGTGATCGGCCGCGACACCGAGATCCGCCGCCTGATGCAGGTGCTCTCGCGCCGCGGCAAGAACAACCCGGTGCTGATCGGTGAACCCGGCGTGGGTAAAACCGCGATCGCCGAGCTGTTGGCCCAGCGGAT
Source organism: Cyanobacteria bacterium M_surface_10_m2_179 (assembly GCA_016882545.1). GTDB lineage: Bacteria > Cyanobacteriota > Cyanobacteriia > PCC-6307 > Cyanobiaceae > Vulcanococcus. The sequence goes on from VGPW01000048.1 coordinate 11,066, forward strand.
CGTGGCCGGTGAGGTGCCCGATGCGCTTAAGGGTCAGCGGCTGATCAGCCTCGATCTCGGCGCCCTAATCGCCGGTGCCAAGTTCCGCGGACAGTTCGAGGAGCGCTTGCGCAGCGTGCTCAAGGAGGTGCGCGACGCCGAAGGCGACGGAGCCGGCGTGATCCTGTTCATCGATGAGCTCCACACCGTGGTGGGGCCGGAGCGCTCCAGCAGCGATGCGGGCAGCATCCTCAAGCCCGCCCTGGCCCGGGGTGATCTGCGCTGCATCGGCGCCACCACCCCCGAGGAGTTCAGCCGCACGGTGGAAAAGGATCCGGCGCTGAACCGCCGCTTCCAGCAGGTGTTGATCAAGGAGCCGGGGCTCGAGGAGAGCACCCTGATCCTGCGGGGCCTCAAAGAGCGTTATGAGCTGCACCACGGCGTTGCGATCACCGATGGCGCCGTGGTGGCGGCGGCGCGGTTGGCGGATCGCTACATCGCCGATCGCTGCCTGCCCGATTCGGCAATCGATCTGATCGACGAGGCCGCCGCTCAGCTGCGCATGGAGGTGACCTCCAAGCCGCGGCTGGTGGAGGAGGCCGAAAGCGAGCTGCGGTGCGTTGAGCTGGCGCTGCTGTCGGCGGAGAGTGCACCGGAGCCCGAACGGGTGGCCTTGCAGGAGCAGCGCCGCTTGGCCAGCGCCCAGCTGCAGGAGCTGCAGCAGCGCTGGCAGGGGGAGCGCGAGGAACTGGCGGAGCTGAGGCAGTTGCTGGCCGACGACGAGAGCCTGCGGCTGCAGATCGCTGAGGCCGAGCGCGACGGTGACCTGGAGGAGGCGGCGCGCCTGCAATACGACCAACTGCATGGGGTGCAGCAGCGCCGCAGCACCCTTGAGGCTCAGCTGCAGGAGCAGCAGCGCGCCGGTCAGTCGTTGCTGCGGGAGCAGGTGGAGGAGGGCGACATCGCCGATGTGGTGGCCCGCTGGACGGGCATCCCCGTGCAGCGTCTGATGGCGGGCGAGCGCCAGAAATTGCTGGAGCTGGAGCAGCGGCTCGGGGAGCGGGTGATCGGTCAGCGGGAGCCGGTGGCGGCGGTGGCGGCGGCGATCCGCCGCGCCCGGGCGGGGATGAAGGATCCGCGCCGGCCCGTGGGCTCCTTCCTGTTCCTGGGCCCCACCGGTGTGGGCAAAACCGAGCTGGCCAAGGCCCTGGCGGCAGCCCTGTTCGATGAAGAGGAGGCGCTGGTGCGGCTCGACATGAGCGAATTCATGGAGCGCAACGCCGTGGCCCGCCTGCTCGGCGCTCCTCCGGGCTACGTGGGCTACGAGGAGGGCGGCCAGCTCACCGAGGCCGTGCGCCGTCGCCCCTATGCGGTGTTGCTGCTCGATGAGGTGGAGAAGGCCCACCCGGATGTGTTCAACGTGCTGTTGCAGGTGCTCGACGACGGGCGCCTCACCGATTCCCAGGGCCGCACCGTGGACTTCCGCCACACCGTGGTGGTGATGACCAGCAACCTGGCCAGCCGCGCCATCCTCGATCACGCCCGTAGCGGCGGCGATTCCGACGCCCTGGCCGAACAGGTGGACCGCGCCCTGGCCAGCCAGTTCCGGCCGGAATTCCTCAACCGCATCGATGAGGTGATCCGCTTCCAGCCCCTGGGCCCCGAGGAGCTGCAGCGGATCGTGCATCTGCAGCTGGCGGAGCTGGCGGCGTTGCTGCGGGAGCAGGGGCTGGAGCTGCGGGTGGATGCGCCCGTGGTGCCTTGGCTGGCCCAGCAGGGCTACGAGCCGGAATACGGCGCCCGGCCGCTGCGCCGCCTGTTGCGTCGCCGCATCGAGAACCCCCTGGCCACCGAGCTGTTGGAGGAGCGCTTCCTCGGTGCCAACGCCGTGCAGGTGAGCCTGCAGGAGGCGGAGGGGAAGCTGCGCTTCACACCGCTGCTGCCGGCGGTTTGATCACGTCCGGTAGGGTGGCTGTTTGCCCTACGGCGCGCACCTTGGTGCGGAACACCCTCTGAACGTTCCGGTGGAAACCCCGACTGAACCACAGGCCAATCCCCCCGCGGATGTTGGCCAGCCCGAAGCCGGCTTTCTGGCCAACACCGTGGCCGAGCTGCGCAAGGTGGTGTGGCCCAGCCGCCAGCAACTGTTCGCTGAGTCGGTGGCCGTGATCTTGATGGTGACCCTGTCTGCGTTCGCCATCGCCGCCATCGATCGCTTCTACAGCTGGGCCAACACCCAGGTCTTCCGCTGAGTTCACCCTTCGTCCCTTGCCATTGACCGTGTCCGACGTTGATCTGAGCCCTGAAGAGCTGGGCCCCGAAGACCTGGCTGGCGCCGAGGCGGCTGAAGGTGCCGAGATCCTCAGTGCTCCCGCTGCTGAAGGCCGTGCGCCGATCGCCCGCTGGTATGCCGTTCAGGTGGCCTCCAGCTGCGAGAAGAAGGTGAAGGCCACGCTCGAGCAGCGCGCCGTGACCCTAGGCGTGGACAACCGCATTCTCGAGATCGAGATCCCGCAGACCCCGGCGGTGAAGCTCAAGAAGGACGGCAGCCGCACCAGCACCGAAGAGAAGGTGTTCCCCGGCTACGTGCTCGTGCGGATGGTGCTGGATGAGGACACGATGATGGCGGTGCGCAGCACCCCGAACGTGATCAACTTCGTGGGCGCTGAAGACCGGCGTGCCACCGGCAAGGCCCGCGGCCACATCAAGCCCCGCCCCCTCAGCCGCTCTGAGGTGGATCGCATCTTCAAGCGCGCCGCCGAGAAGAAGCCTGTGGTGAAGGTAGATCTCACCGAGGGCGATCAGATCCTGGTGACGGCTGGCCCGTTCAAGGACTTCCAGGGCGAAGTGATCGAGGTGTCGGGCGAACGCAACAAGCTCAAGGCCCTGCTCTCGATCTTCGGCCGGGAAACCCCGGTGGAACTCGAGTTCTCCCAGATCAGCAAGCAGAGCTGATATTGGTGCGGCCGTCTCCCTGCGGAGGGCGGCCACAGGCGGTGCTCCGGTCTCCGGGGCCTGCCGCACCCGCTGCCCTAGGGTCGCGGATCCGCAGATTGCTCAAGCCGCCAGGACGATGGCAAAAAAAGTTGTAGCTGTGATCAAGCTGGCCCTCCAGGCCGGCAAAGCCAACCCCGCGCCGCCGGTGGGCCCTGCCCTCGGT
>VGPW01000049.1 GCA_016882545.1 Cyanobacteria bacterium M_surface_10_m2_179
CAGGAAATTAAGCGGGGGTGGTGTCCTGAGGCGGGGTGAGGCGCTTCAGATCGCCTTCACTCGCTAGTCCGCTTTCTTTTCTTGAGTTCCCCTGCGGTGACTGCTTTTCTGGGTGGTCGCGCGCCGTCATAAAATCCCCCGAACACCCGACCCCGACTCGCCTCCAATTGTTGGAGAAAGGTTGGAACAATGGTTGGAACACCCCTCCAAAAAGTAGACGGGCACTGGTCTATGGCAACCCACGAAATCTTTATGCCCGCCCTCTCCTCCACCATGACGGAGGGCAAGATCGTGGAGTGGCTCAAGAAGCCGGGCGACAAGGTGGAGCGCGGTGAGTCGGTGCTCGTGGTTGAGTCCGACAAGGCCGACATGGACGTGGAATCGTTCAACGAGGGCTATCTCGCCGCCGTGCTGATGCCGGCTGGCGGCACCGCCCCCGTTGGCGAAACCATCGGTTTGATCGTGGAAACCCTGGCGGAGATCGCCGAGGTGCAGGCCAAGGCGCCCAGCGGCGGTGCTCCTGCCGCAGCATCTACACCTGCAGCCGCTCCCGCGCCTGCTGCTGCACCCGCCCCGGCTCCGGCTCCCGTGGCGGCAGCCCCGGTGGCTGTGGCCGCCCCACCGGCTCCTGTGAGCAACGGCCGCGTGGTGGCCAGCCCCCGCGCCAAGAAGCTGGCCAGCCAGCACGGCGTGGCCCTGGAAACCCTGCGCGGCAGCGGCCCCCATGGCCGCATTCAGGCGGAAGATGTGGAGCGTGCCCTCGGCCTCACCGTGGCCGTGCCCCGCGTGGCTGAGGGCTCTGGCCCGGCTGCCGTGGCTGCCGCTGGTGGCAATGGTGCCGTGGCTGCAGCTCCTGCCCCCGCTGGCGATGCCTTCGGTCGCCCCGGCGAGAGCGTGAGCTTCAACACGCTGCAGAACGCGGTCAACCGCAACATGCTCGCCAGCCTGGAGGTGCCCTGCTTCCGGGTGGGCTACACGATCACCACCACCAAGCTCGACGCCTTCTACAAGCAGGTGAAGAGCAAGGGCGTCACGATGACAGCCCTGCTCGCCAAAGCCGTGGGCGTGGTGCTGGCCCGCCATCCCCAGGTGAATGCCGCCACCAGCGCCGATGGCGCCGCCATGGCCTATCCCGCTGCAGTGAATGTGGCCGTGGCGGTGGCCATGGAAGACGGCGGTCTGATTACGCCGGTGCTGGCCAACGCCGATCAAACCGACATCTATTCCCTGGCCCGCAACTGGGCCGATCTCGTGAGCCGTGCCCGCAGCAAGCAGCTGCAGCCCGACGAGTACAGCACCGGCACCTTCACCCTCTCCAACCTTGGGATGTTCGGTGTGGATCGCTTCGACGCGATCCTCCCCCCCGGCACCGGCGCGATCCTGGCGGTGGCCGCCTCCCGTCCCACGGTTGTGGCCGGCAAGGACGGCTCGATGCGGGTGGCCAATCAGATGCAGGTGAACCTCACCTGTGATCACCGCGTGATCTACGGCGCCCATGCCGCCGCCTTCCTCAAGGATCTGGCGCAGCTGATCGAAACCAACCCGGAAAGCCTTGCCGTCTGACCCGGCCGATCAGCGGCTGTCGAGCTACGTCTTCGATCTTCCGGAGACGTTCATCGCCCAACGGCCGGTCGAGCCGCGGCATGCCGCTCGTCTCCTCGCTGTTGACCCCGGTCCATCGCCCAGTTGCCGCCACCTGAGGGTCTGGGATCTGCAGCACGAGCTGCAGCCTGGCGATCTTCTGGTGGTGAACAACACCCGGGTGCTCAAGGCCCGGCTGCAAGTGCGGCGGCTCAGCGGTGGTTCGGTGGAGCTGCTGGTGCTCGAGCCGGTTCAGGGCAGCGACTGGTTGTGTCTGGCGCGCCCTGCCAAACGGCTCAAGCCCGGAGAGGTTTTGCAGCTTGAGCACGACGGTCAGGAGCCGTTGCCGCTGGAGGTGGTGGGCATCGATGCCACCAGCGGTGGCCGCGTGGTGCGCTTTCCGGCGGAGTGCACCAGCCCTGAAGCGATCGAAGCGCTGCTGGCGCGCTACGGCTCGATCCCCCTGCCTCCCTACATCCAGCAACAGAGCGACGACGACGACACGCGCTATCAGACCCGCTACGCCTCCCGCCCCGGAGCCGTTGCAGCTCCAACGGCGGGGGTGCACTTCAGCGATGAGTTGCTCGCTGCGATACGTTCCCGCGGCGTTGAGCTCGAGGAGGTGACCCTTCACGTGGGTCTGGGCACCTTTCGGCCCGTGGAAACCGAAGACCTCACACAGCTGGAGCTGCACAGCGAGTGGGTGGAGGTTTCGTCCAAGTTGGTGGAGGCCGTGGCCGCCTGCCGCGCTCGTGGTGGGCGGGTGATCGCTGTGGGCACCACCAGCGTGCGCAGCCTGGAGGCTGTGGCCCAGCTGCACGGCGGCACGCTCCAGCCCCACACCGGACCGGTGAATCTGGTGATTCAGCCGGGCTACCGCTTCGCGGTGGTGCAGGGTTTGCTCACCAACTTCCACCTGCCCAAGAGCTCGCTGCTCTTGCTGGTGAGTGCTCTGATCGGCCGCCAACGCCTGCTGGATCTCTACGAGCAGGCCAAAGCCGAGGGCTATCGCTTCTTCTCCTACGGCGATGCCATGTGGATCGCGCCGCAGGCGGTGCTGGCAGAAGCGCGGCCCTGGGGCTGAAGGCCAGCCAGCAAAAAGCCCCCGGTTTGCGGCCGGGGGCTGAGCTTGTGATCGCGACGATCGATCAGGCGGCGGCCAGGTTGGCGGCCACGAAGTCCCAGTTCACCAGCTTGTCGAGGTAGGTGGTGATGTAGTCGGGGCGGCGGTTCTGGTAGTCGAGGTAGTAGGCGTGCTCCCACACATCCATGGTGAGCAGAGCCTTCTGACCGTGGGCCAGGGGCAGATCGGCGTTGCCGGTCTTGGTCACCTTGAGGGTGCCGTTGTCGAGCACGAGCCAGGCCCAGCCGCTGCCGAACTGGGTGGCGCCGGCGGCCTTGAACTCCTCAACGAACTTTTCGAAGCTGCCGAAGTCAGCGTTGATCTTGTCGAGCAGGGCGCCGCTGGGGGTGCCGCCGCCGCTGGGCTTGATGCACTGCCAGTAGAAGCTGTGGTTCCACACCTGGGCGGCGTTGTTGAACACGCCGGCCTTGCTGGCATCGCCGGCCACGGCGGTGATGGTGTCTTCCAGGCTCTTGCCGTCCAGATCGGTGCCGGCCACCAGGTTGTTGAGGTTGGTCACGTAAGCGTTGTGGTGCTTGCCGTGGTGGAACTCAAGCGTGGCGCGGGAGATGTGGGGCTCGAGCGCATCGAGGCCGTAGGGCAGCGCAGGCAGCGTGTGAGCCATGGGACGAAAAGCCGTTCTGGATTGACCCGGCATCCTAACGATCGCTTCAGGTTTGGCAGGCCTAGTCACGGGTGTGACAACCGCCCAGCCCAGCTTGTTCAGGCGTCCTTCTGGATTTCCACGGCGGTGGGATACGGGATCTCGATGCCCTCCGCGGCGAAGCAGGCCAGCAGATCCTGGTTGAGGCGGTCGATCGCGTCTTTGAAGCTGCTGAAGCTGGGATGGTGGGCATGAAAGCGGAAGCTGAAGTCGTAGCTGAAGGCGGCGATCGTCATCAGGCGGCACGACTGCAGCTTCGGCAGTGGGTCGCGCTCCACCACGCTGCGAATCAGGGTTGGCAGCCGTTCCAGTTGCTCGCTGCAGGTGTCGTAGCTCACGCCCACCAGCCGTTGCGACAACCGCACCTGCTCCACCACCTGCTCCAGCCGCAGCAGCAAGCGCTCCCGCACCTCCAGGTAGCGCTCCCAGCTCTGCACGCTCACCATGCTGTGGCAGAGCAGGGTGCAGCGTTCGATGCCCTCCTGCTCCAGGCTCACCAGCGGCTGTTCCACCCCTTCGATCTGCTTCACGGCCAGTCGGGCGAAATGCAGCAGATCTGCCACCTGATCAGGGCTGAAGCGATGGGTAACCACCAGACGCACCACCAGTGATTGGCTGGGCATGGCATCGCTGTTGGCCTGCCGCCGTGAGAAATTCACAATCGTCTCGTCGTCCACGATCGCGTTGGGGATGGTCACCCTGCTGTCGAGGGTTTGCAGCTCGAGCGAGCGCAGCCCGATCTTGGTGACGAAGCCAAGATTGGTGCCGATTTGGCAGAACTCTCCGACCCGAACGGGGCGATCCGTCTGGATCGATAGCCCACCGAACAGGTTGCCCAGCAGCTTGGACGCCCCCAGGCCGATCGCAAGGCCGGGGACCGCTGAGAAAGCCAGAACGGTGGTGGAGGGCAGCCCCAGCACCACCAACAGCCGATAGATCATCACCACGGCTATTAGCGCCCCAAGCACCCTGCACACCGGCATCACCAAGTTGCTCACCCGTCGCAACTGCAGCTCGGAGTTGCCTCCGCGCCACTGCACCAGCCGCTCGGAGAGGGTGCGGCCCAAAGCCTCAAACAGAAAGAAGAAGAAACAGCCGGCAGCGATGAAATAGCAGATGTAGAAGAAGTAGGTAATCACAAGCAATGGCATGCCAGTGAAATTCACATAGTCATCAATGAAGGTGTCACTAATGCGCGTGAGCGGAAGTAGCGGTAATACCAACAGCACCCGATGCTAAGGGAGATTGTCCTGGTGCCAGGGGCGGCGTCCGTCCCCCTTGGGTTGATCGCTCTGCCAGTAGCGTTAGGTGTGCAGGAGCCGCCCCAGCAGCACTTTTAGCAGCCAGCCGTAGAGCAGCAGCGTGGCCAACGTTGCCGCGATCTGCAGTAGGGTTTGACCATCGATAACGATCTCCAGAACCCTGCGCAAATTTGCAGGCAGCCGCAAATACCATTTGGGTGGGCTTAGAGATCCGGGCGTGTGAATCTAGGAGTTGTAAAAACCGGAGGAAGCAAACGGTTGCTTTACAACCACCCGATCCTGGATCTGTTCATACATCCGGCCGATATCTCTCACCGTGTTGCCCGCGAACAGAAAGCCGGGATCGTCGCTCGCGTCTTTGGTTGGGCTGGCAAGCGTGATCGAGGTGTTGGGTAACGACCAGCTCTCACTGCTGCGGCTGCGTTGTTCGTTGTAGGCCTTCAGACCTGCCGCATCGGGGATCTGAATAGGCACGGTGCTATGGGTGAAGACGAAATCCAGCACTTCCTTGAGCTGCAGGGCCGCCTCGTCGGCCATGTCCTTACGGATGCTCTCGGGAAACACGTCCGCATCCAGCGCCTGCACGGCCAGATCGAACAGCTGCTCTGCTTCGGTGATCTTGTGGCGGGCGGCCGCGCTCCAGCCCATCCCGGGGTCGCGTTTTGCCTCCAGGGCGGTGCGGTGCAGTAGTTGGTTCACCCGCGCCATTACGGCATAAAAGTTGAGCAGCGTCTCCCGGGGGCTGTCCCCCACCACACGGTTTAAGGGAGCATTACCCCACTGTTCTTGGATCAAGAGCAGGTCGGGATAAAACGGCTGCTCGTTGATCGGAATCGCCACGCTCCCTTTTGCCCGGGCTGCATCCAACCGCAAGGCTGGTGTGGCTGCCTGCAGGCCTGCCAAGGGGCTTAACGCCACAAGCACCAACGACAAAAGCCCTGCTAGTAGGGCACGCATCAGACGTTGGTTCATGGATGGTGAACAACCCACGGCCGCATGCTGACAGCGGCTGTGGGTTTGGCGTTTATCCCTTGATCTGCAGCAGTTCCACTTCAAAGATCAGCGTGGCGTTGGGTGGGATCACGCCGCCTGCGCCGCGCTCGCCGTAGGCCAGGTCGGGCGGTATCACCAGCTTGCGCTTGCCGCCCACCTGCATGCCGGCCACACCTTCATCCCAGCCCTTGATCACCCGGCCGGCGCCGAGGGGGAAAGAGAAGGGGCCGCGGCCGTAGCTGCTGTCGAACTCCTTGCCGTTTTCCAGCGTGCCGCGGTAGTTCACCACCACGGTCTGGCCGGCGGTGGCTTCGGGGCCATCGCCCACCACCAGATCGGTGATGCGCAGGCCGCTGGGGGTGGTGCGCTCCTTGGCCGCCACCAGTTCACCGCCGAGGTTGGCGGCGCCGGAAGCGGCGATCTGATCGGAGTTGCCGGCGTCGCTGGCCATGGTGAAGAGGGTGGGGTTGGGATCTTCCGGGTCCAGCTCGAACTGGTTGCGCACGGCAGCCGGTGCGGCGGCGGCTGCCACCACGGCGGGCTGCACGGGCTGGGCTTGCACGGTGGAGGGCGACACCAGCTGGCTCACCAGGGCCAGCAACAGGCAGGCAATGCAGACGGCCGAGCTGATCAGGATGTCGCGCATGGGCTGGTTCGAGGGCTCCGGTGCAGGGATTCTGCCCGAGCTTCAATCCGGTAAGTCGCCATAGCCAGCGGGTTCTGTGGGCTTCTGCAACCGCTGCTGACGCAGCAGCTGCTCGAGCCGGTCGATGCGCCCCCGCAGTTCATCCACCTCCCGCTGGCGGGCCAGGCCGAGATCTTGGAGTAGGTGATCGAGATTGCGCTCCACCTGGCGTTCGGTCTGCTTCTCCAGTTCGGGGTTGTCGCCCCGCAGGCTGGCCAGCACGTCATCCACGAGGGCGCTGGCCTCGGAGGGGTCGAGGCGGCCGCTGCTCACCCAGGCCTGGGTGACCCCCCGCAACCGCTCCGCCACTAACGAGGTGGTGCCGAGGCCACGCACCAGCAGCTGTTGAAGCGGATTGTTCGCGTCCATGGCGCCAGCGATCTGTGCTCGACCCAAACCATGACGCTTCTTAGGGTTGGTGGCCATGGCAGGGAACCGGCCGGTGTGGAGATGGATCGGCGCCGGTGTGGCCGGGCTGCTGGCCGGTCTGACGCTGCCGCCCTGGGGCTGTCCGCCGCTGCTGTGGCTGGCCTTGGTGCCGCTCTGGGCGCTCGGGCCGGGGCCGGCGGCGCTCTGGGGAGGGGCCGCGGTGTTGGTGAGCCATCGCTGGCTGCTGTGGCTCCACCCGCTCGACTGGGTAGGGGTACCGCTGCCCCTGAGCCTGCCGCTGTGCGTGTTGTTGTGGCTCAGCCTGGGTGCCGTGGCTGCAGCCCTGGTGGGGGGCTGGCGCTGGCTGCTGCAGCAGCTGGGGTCTGAGCGATGCAGTTCGGCTTGCTTGGCGGCGGCGCTCTGGGGTTTGGGGGAGGTGTTGCTGGCGAAGGGACCCCTCTTCTGGATCGGGCTCGGCAGCGCAGCGCTGCCCGGCGATCGCGCCCTGGCGGGCTGGGCCCAATGGATCGGGGCCGGTGGGCTGGCGGCCCTGCAGCTGCTGCTGGCCTGGTGGCTCTGGCGCTGGCTGGTGGCCTGGGCCGCACAGCGCAGCGGGGTGGGGCGTTCGGCGGGGGCCTGGTTGCTGGTGGTGGTGCTGCTGCATGGTTGGGGCTGGCAGTTGTTGCAACGAACCGACTCGTCCGCCACGGCGGCCGGCAGCCAGAAGCTGTTGGTGCTGCAACCGGCGATTCCCACCCGCCAGAAATTCAGCTGGAGCCAGCAGCAGGCTCTGCTGCGCCGGTTGGCGGGTGCGCAGCTGCAGGCAGCCCAGCAGGGGGCTGCGGGGCTGCTGTTGCCGGAGGGGGCGCTGGCGGTGGGGCAGCCCCTGCCGCAGGCGGCGCCGGTGGAGGTGTTGAGCGGTGGTTTTCGGGAGGTGAATGGCCTGTTGCGCAGCGCTGTGCTGCGTTTTGCGCCGGGGGAGCAGGAGCCGGCTCAGGCGATCGATAAAAACCGGCTGGTGCCGCTTGGGGAGTGGATTCCGGGCGGTCGCTGGTTGAGCTGGGCGGGATTGTCGGCGGTGGGAGGCGTGAGCGTTGGCGAGCCCTCGCGGGTGTTGCCACGGCCCAGCGGCGCGATTGGTGTGGCCATTTGCTACGAGATCGCTGATGGGGCTTCCCTGGCTGCGGCTGCTCGCGACGGAGCCGGCTGGCTGCTGGCCAGCGCCAATCTCGACCCCTACCCCGCCCAGCTGCAGGGCCAGTTCGCGGCCCTGGCGCAGCTGCGCTCGATTGAAACGGGGCGCTGGCTGGTGAGTGCTGCTAACACCGGCCCCAGCCTGCTGGTGGATCCCGCCGGGGCGGTGCGGCAGCGGCTGCCGAATGGCATGGCCGGAACCCTGCCGGTGCAGGTGCAGGTGCGCGCTGGCCTCACGGGCTACAGCCGCACCGGTGAGCTGCCGCTGCTGCTGCTGGCGGCGGCTGCGGGGGCAGTCCGGCTCCGATCTCAAGTGCGACAATCTTGAGACTTTCTTGAGATGGCCTGTGCGCTCCTCGCGCTGGGGTGTGGCTGTGGCGTTGGGCCTGGGGGTGCTGGCTCTGCAGGCGCCGCGGCTCCGGGCCGAGGGATTGCCGCTGCAGGCCGAGGCTGAGCTGCTGCAGAGCCTGAGGGCCATCGGCGTGGCCGTGCAGAGCGGTGGCGTGTGCGGTGTTCCCGGGCAGCTCGCCACCTACAACATGGGCGCCAACCTGCTCTGCTTGGGCGACGCCCTGCAAGCCAGACCCCAGGAGCGCAGCAAGGTGCTGCATCACGAGCTGGTGCATGTGGTGCAGGACTGCCTGGATGGCCTCGACACACCCACCTCGTTACCCCTCGCCGAGGGGCTGCGGCGCGCCGGCGATCTCACCGAGCGTCAGCTGAACGGCTTCTTCCTGCAGCACCTGCGCAACCAGGGCAATCTTCAGCACGTGGTGGCCACCACCGCTCCGCTCCCCCAGGACAGCCGGCAGCGGGAGATTGAGGCCTATGCCTTGCAGGCGGATCCAGCCCTGGTGCAGCATCTGCTGCGGCAAAGCTGCCGCCGGATCTGATGCCTGTTCACCCTGAGGAGCCCCAGGGTTCCGTTATCGGCCGGCTGCTGAGCAGCGCCCGATCGCTTTGGCACCTTCGCGATTTTCGTCGCTTCTGGGTGGCCAATCTGGTGTCCAACCTTGGCACCAGCGCCTTTGTGATGGCGATGTCGTGGCTCACGGTGAAGAGCTACGGCGCCAGTGGTATTGCCGCTTTGGCCCTGGGTTATGGGGTGCCGCAATTTCTGCTGCAGGTGGTGGGTGGCGCGGCCGCGGATCGGATCAACCGGCGGCGTTTGTTTCAGCTCACCGAAACCGGCTTCCTGCTGGTGGCCCTCACCCTGTGGCTGGCCTCGATGCAGGGCAGCGTGCCCCTCTGGTTGCTGGTGGCCGTGAATGCCTGCAATGGTGCGATTTCGGCTTTTGATTCAGCAGCCCGCACCGCACTGATCAGCGAAATGGTGCCGCGGCCGGCCTTGATGGAGGCCCAGCAGCTTTACAGCGCCTCCTCAAACATCACCAACATTTTTGGTCCGGCCCTCGGCGGTGTGTTGTTGAGCATCGGCACCAGCGATCGCAGCCATGAAGAGGTGGCGTTTTTCTTCAACGTGATCAGTTTTGTGCCGCTGTTGGCACTGATCCCGTGGATGCCTTCGGTGCAGTCGGCCACCCATGCGGCCCGCGCCCAGGGGGAATCGTTCCTGCGCAGCGTGGCTCAGGGGATGCACTTTGTGCGCGGTGCGTGGAACTTGCGGGCGCTGTTGCAGCTGCTGGCTGTGGTGATGCTGCTGGGGATGCCCTTTCAAACCCTGCTGCCGATCTTTGTGCACGGGCATCACGCGATGGGTGGTGACCAGAGCCACGGCATCTACGCGGCCTTGTTGTCTGCGATTGCCTTGGGCGGGTTTGTGGGGGCGCTGCTGGGGATGGCGTCGGGGAGTGGTCGTCAGCCCGGTTGGCCGCTGCTGGCATCGGCCGCCGGGCTGGGCTTGTCGATCGTGCTGTTGGCGGCCAGCGATGTGATCCATTGGGCCTCGCTGGCGGTCTTCTTTGCTGGTGCCTGCGGTGTGTTGGCGGTGAATCTCGACACCGCTCTGGTGGAGGGGCTCACGCCAGTGGCGTTGCAGGGGCGAGTGTCGGCGATTGCCAGCCTCAGCAAGGGGTTGCAGTCGTTCAGTGCGGCTGCGGCGAGCGGCCTGATGCACTGGATTGCCGTGCAGAGGGGAGTTCCCGGATCGGGCTATGTGCCCGTGCAGGTGGCGATGGGGCTGGCGCTGATCCTCGTGGTGGTGCTGTTGCGCGGGCCGCTGCTGCGGCTCGAGCGCACAGCCGCATGAAAAAGGCGCCCCGCGGGGCGCCTTTGGGATGAACCTGCCTCCCCGGATCAGAAGATCTGGGCGCGGGGGTTGCTCACGCTGTTGCTCATCGTGGCGAGCTGAGCCTGGTGCAGGCGCTGGGCCTTCAGGATCTGGGCGCGGATGAGGGCGAGGGTGTTCATGGCGGTGGCCTCAAGCTGGCAGCCCCGTTCCCTGCTGCCAAGGCGTGCGTCCCACAAGGGGATGAACGTGTCAAAACAGTAGCAACGGCTACCTGTATGGAATGGTTCGTGGTGTACCGAACTGCAGTTGCGCTGCGCACCATGCGGCGCCCTGAGAGTTTGTGCCGCCGCCGTTGGGCACAAAAAAACCCGGGCAAAGCCCGGGCAGATTTAGGCGGGTTCGGTTCAATGGAGCCAAGCGGATTCGAACCGCTGACCCCCTGCATGCCATGCAGGTGCTCTACCAGCTGAGCTATGGCCCCGTTTGGATCAAAAGGCTGATCGGGGTTGGACTCCCGAACTGGCCTTGCGGCCCGCCGTTTCGATGGAATGAGCTTACACCGCAGGGGTGCAGGCCTGGTGGCTGGGTTAAACCTGTCGCCACACCGCCACGAGCTTGCCCTGAACCGCCACCTGTTCGGCGTCGAGCACGATCGGTTCGTAGGCAGGATTGGCCGCTTCCAGGCGCACCTGGCCACCATCGCGGTGGAAGTGTTTGAGCGTGGTGCCGCTGCCGGGCACCAGGGCGCTCACGATCGTGCCGTTGCGCAGCCGGCCGGGTTCGACCACGGGCTCCATCAGCACCACGTCGCCGTCGGCGATGTGGGCATCCACCATCGAATCGCCGTTCACGGTGAGGGCAAACAGCCCACGGGTTTCCAGCACCGGGGCCAGGTCGAGGCGATCGCTTACGTCGTCGAAGGTTTCCACCAGGCCGCCGGCGGCCACAGCGCCGAGCACGGGGATGCCAGGGGTGAGTTCACCCAGGAGCTGCAGGGTGCGGGCCTGGCCCTCCTGCCAGGTGATCCAGCCCTTCTGCTGCAAGTGGCGCAGGCGGCTCTGCACTGGAGCCGGGGAGCGCAGCCCCATCGCTTCCATCATCTGGCGGATGGAGGGGCTGTGGCGATGCTGGCCGATGAAGCCCGCCAGCCACTCGTACAGCTCCTGTTGAGCAGGAGTGAGCGGTTCAGGATTTCCTGCGGGCACCGGCGAAGCGGATGGCTGTCAATACATTTGTACCGCTCGCTGGCTCGCTTGGCAAGCCGCGGTCACGCCCCGCCCAGTAGAGCCGCGAGCAGGGCTTGTTGCGCGTGCAGACGGTTTTCGGCCTGATCAAAGATGCTGCTGCTGCTGCCCTCCATCGCGCCGGAGCTGATCTCCAGGCCGCGGTAAGCGGGCAGACAGTGCAGCACGATCGCCCGGGGATCGGCTTCGGCCACCAGCTCTTCGTTGAGGCACCAGCCGCTGAAGGCGGCTTCGCGGGCGGCTTTCTCGTCTTCTTGGCCCATCGAGGCCCACACATCGGTGTAGAGGGCATGCGCACCCCGCACGGCCGCGACCGGTTCATGCACCACGTCGATGCTGCAGCGGTTGCCAGCCAGCTGTCGGGATTGCTCCAGCACGGCCGCATCGGGTTCGTAACCCTGCGGGCAGCCCACCCGCACGTTCACGCCCAGCAGGGCGCCGCAGAGCATCAGCGAGTGGGCCACGTTGTTGCCATCACCCACGTAAGCCAGGGTGAGACCGCCGAGCTCGCCGAAGGCTTCCTGCAGGGTGAGGTAGTCGGCTAGGGCCTGGCAGGGGTGCTCGAGATCGGTGAGGGCGTTGATCACCGGGATCGAGGCCCAATGGGCATACTCCGCCAGTTCCTCCTGGGCGAAGGTGCGGATCGCCAGGGCATCCACGTAGCGACTGAGCACGCGGGCGGTGTCGGCCACCGGTTCACCGCGGCCCACCTGGCTCACCTGCGGATTGAGGTCGATCGTCTGCCCGCCCAGCCGGGCCATGGCCACGGTGAAACTCACCCGGGTGCGGGTGGAGGCCTTGCTGAAGATCAGGCCGAGGCTGCGGCCACCCAGATCGATGTGGGTGCGGCCCGCTTTGAGATCGGCAGCCAGCTGCAGCAGCGCGGAGGTTTGCTCGGCCGTGGTGTCGGTGGAGGAGAGAAAGTCGCGCCCTTTCAGCTCCGCCAAGGCTGGGTAGCCGCTGCTGGCAGCCATCGGCCTTTCTTCAAAGAACCCTTATCCGGGATTAAGGGCCCCTTCGTCAAGGGTTTGGCCCTGTGGTGGCACATGAGAAAAGAGCCCAGAGCTGGATATCCACGGATATCCGCCTCTGGGCACTGCTGTGAAGCCCTCCTGCCAGCGAGCAGGCGAGGCGCTGATCAGGCGATCGCCACGGCCTCCTGGGGCATCACGCTGCTGGCCAGGAGGTTTTTGAGGTCGTCGCCCTCGATCACCTCTTTCTCCAGGATCTGCTGGGAGATGCTCTCCAGCAGATCACGGTTGTGGTGGAGGATCGAGAGGGCTCGGTCGTGGGCGCGATCCACCAGGGTGCGCACCTCCTTATCGATCGCCTGGGCCGTGGCATCGCTCACGACGCGGCGAGGGTTGTTGCCGCCGCCGAGGAAGCGGCTGCCCCCTTGCTTGTCGTAGGCGAGGGGGCCGAGCACGTCGCTCATGCCGTAGGTGCCCACCATCTGCTCAGCGATGTCGGTGGCGCGCTGCAGGTCGTTGGCGGCGCCGGTGGTCACAGCGCCGAACACGATCTCCTCGGCGCTGCGGCCGCCCAGCAGCGTGGCGATCTGGCCTTCGAGGTCTTCCTTGGAGTTGAGGAAGCGCTCTTCGGTGGGTAGCTGCAGGGTGTAGCCCAGAGCGGCCATGCCGCGGGGCACGATCGAGATCTTGGCCACCTTGCTGCCGCCGGGCATCAGGTGACCCACGATGGCGTGGCCAACTTCGTGATAAGCCACCACCTTTTTCTCATCGGGCTGAAGCACGCGGCTCCTCTTCTCAAGGCCGGCCACCACGCGCTCGATCGCTTCGTTGAGGTCTCCCTGCTCCACCGAGGTGCGCTTGCTGCGGGCGGCCAACAGCGCTGCCTCGTTGACGAGGTTGGCCAGGTCGGCGCCGGCGAAGCCGCTGGTGGCCTGGGCGATCTTGTCGAGATCCACGCCAGGGGCGAGCTTCACCTTGCGCGCATAGATGTCGAGGATTGTCCTGCGGCCGGAGAGGTCGGGGCGATCCACCAACACCTGACGGTCGAAGCGGCCGGGGCGCAGCAGAGCGGCGTCGAGGGTTTCGGGCTGGTTGGTGGCGGCCAGCACGATCACCGGTTTGTCCTTGGCGGCAAAGCCGTCCATTTCGGTGAGCAGCTGGTTGAGGGTCTGCTCGCGCTCGTCGTTACCGCCCACCACGCCCATCGAGCCGGCACGGCTCTTGCCGATGGCATCGAGTTCGTCGATGAAAATGATGCAAGGGGCCTTCTTCTTGGCTTCTTCAAACAGATCACGCACGCGGGCTGCGCCGGCACCCACGAACAGCTCCACGAATTCCGAGCCGCTGATGATGAAGAAGGGCACGCCAGCTTCACCGGCCACCGCTTTGGAGAGCAGGGTTTTGCCGGTGCCGGGGGGGCCCACCAGCAGCACGCCTTTGGGGATGCGGGCACCGATGGCGGTGTAGCGCTCGGGCGTTTTGAGGAAATCAACGATCTCGGTGAGTTCCTGTTTGGCCTCATCCACGCCGGCCACATCGGCGAAGGTGACGCGCGATTCCTCATCGGGCACATACACCTTCGCCTTGCTCTTGGTGAAGCTCAGCGCACCCTGGGCGCCGCCCATGGAACGGCGGGCGAAGAATTGCAGCACCAGGATGAAGATCAGTGGCGGCACGATCCAGCTCAGAGCCGTGGTGATGAAGCTGGGCTTCTGGGGCGGTGCGGCGGCGAATTCCACGCCGTGCTCCTCGAGCCGCTTCGGCAGATCCATGTCGAAGATCGGCGTGGTGGCCAGCACGCTGGGCGCACCTTCCGCCGGCGCTTCCTTGAGCTCGTAGCGGATCTGTTCCT
>VGPW01000050.1 GCA_016882545.1 Cyanobacteria bacterium M_surface_10_m2_179
AAACCCTGCTCGCCAAAGCGATCGCCGGCGAGGCCGGCGTGCCCTTCTTCTCCCTCTCCGGCTCGGAATTCGTGGAGATGTTCGTGGGCGTCGGCGCCAGCCGCGTGCGCGATCTGTTCAAACGCGCTAAGGAAAACAGCCCCTGCCTGATCTTCATCGACGAGATCGACGCCGTGGGCCGTCAGCGCGGCGCCGGTGTGGGCGGCGGCAACGACGAGCGGGAGCAGACCCTCAACCAGCTCCTCACCGAGATGGACGGCTTCGAGGGCAATAGCGGCATCATCATCATTGCCGCCACCAACCGGGCCGACGTGCTCGATTCGGCGCTTCTGCGCCCGGGTCGTTTCGACCGCCAGGTGCAGGTGGATGTGCCCGACATCAAGGGCCGCCTCTCGGTGCTCAAGGTGCATTCCCGCGACAAGAAGCTCGCCGACGACGTGAGCCTTGAGGCGATCGCCCGCCGCACCCCCGGCTTCTCCGGTGCCGACCTGGCCAACCTGCTCAACGAAGCAGCGATCCTCACCGCCCGCCGCCGCAAGGAGGCCACCAGCCTCGCCGAGATCGACGACGCCGTGGACCGGATCATCGCCGGCATGGAGGGCAAACCACTCACCGATGGTCGCAGTAAGCGCCTGATCGCCTACCACGAGGTGGGCCATGCCCTGGTGGGCACCCTGGTGAAAGCCCACGACCCGGTGCAGAAGGTCACCCTGATCCCCCGGGGCCAGGCCCAGGGCCTCACCTGGTTCTCCCCCGATGAGGAGCAGATGCTGGTGAGCCGCGCCCAGCTGCGCGCCCGGATCATGGGCGCCCTCGGTGGCCGCGCCGCTGAGGATGTGGTGTTCGGCCACGCCGAAGTCACCACCGGTGCCGGTGGCGACATCCAGCAGGTGGCTTCGATTGCCCGCCAGATGGTCACCCGCTTCGGCATGAGCGAAGTGGGCCAGCTGTCTCTGGAAGCCGGCAACCAGGAAGTGTTCCTTGGCCGTGATCTGATGACCCGCAGCGATGGCTCCGATGCCACCGCCGCCCGCGTCGACCTGGCCGTTCGCCAGATCGTGCAGAACTGCTACGAGGAAACCGTGAAGCTCGTGGCCGAACACCGGGCCTGCATGGATCGCGTTGTCGACGTGCTGATCGAGAAGGAAAGCCTCGATGGCGACGAGTTCCGCGCCATCGTGGGCGAATTCACCGCCATCCCGGAAAAGGAGCGCTTCTCCCCCTTCCTCAGCGATAGCGAGCCTGCACCTGAGCCTGCTCAGGCCTAAGCCCTCAACTCACATCACCCCGAGCCCGCACCCCGTGCGGGCTTTTTCATGGGAGCTCAACGCTGCCCCCGACAGCGATCGGAGCAGTAGATCACCTGCTCCCACACGGCGGCCCATTTCTTGCGCCATGAAAAAGGCCTGCCACACACAGGGCAGACCTTGCTGGGGCGCTGACTGGGTGGCAGCCCCTTGCCACCGGGGCGGGCGCCGGGCTCACCGCGTTGGCGGCCCAAATCAGACGGCGCGAACGGGGCGCTTGTCGATCACCTTGTCGATCAGGCCGTATTCCGCTGCTTCCACCGGCGACATGAAGAAGTCGCGGTCGGTGTCTTCCTCGATGCGGCTCAGGGGCTGACCGGTGCGGTCGGCGAGTTCCTGGTTGAGCTTCTTCTTGAGGTAGAGGATCTCATCGGCCTGGATGCGGATGTCGCTGGCCTGGCCGCGGGCACCGCCCAGGGGCTGGTGGATCATGATCCGCGAGTGGGTGAGGCTGCTGCGCTTGCCCTTGGCGCCGGCACAGAGCAGGAACGCACCCATCGAAGCGGCCAGACCCACGCACACGGTGTGCACGTCGGGCTTGATGTGCTGCATCGTATCGAAGATGCCCAGGCCGTCGTAGACGGAGCCGCCGGGGGAGTTGATATAGAGGTAGATGTCCTTCTCAGGGTCTTCCGCTTCCAGGAAGAGCAGCTGAGCCACGATCCGGTTGGCGGATTCCGAGGTTACGGGCTCACCCAGAAAGATGATCCGCTCGCGCAGCAGCCGGGAATAGATATCGAATGCGCGCTCACCCCGGCCCGACTCTTCGATCACGATCGGGATCATCGACACGGGTGGCGCTGCAGCTGACCGGATCCTACTGATCTTCAGCCGAGATCAGCGATCCCCGCGAGCTAGGGTCCACGCACTTCAGCCATCCGAGCGTGAGCGTCAGCCTCACCGTTGCCGACAGCAAGCGGGCCTTTCACAGCGCCTTCCCGTATGTGATCGCGCCCCTCTACCGCCGGCTCGTGGACGAGCTGCTGGTGGAACTGCATCTGCTCAGCCACCAGAAGGGGTTTGCAGCCGATGGGCTGTTTGCCGCCGGCCTCACCCAGGTGTTCGACAGCTTCTCGGAGGGCTACCGCCCGGCCGAACAGCGCCAGCCCCTGTTTCTGGCCCTCTGCAGCGCCAATGGCTTCGACGGCGCCAAGCTGCGCGCCCTCGCCGATGAGGCCCGCACGGCCGTGGGGCACCACAGCGTGGAGGAGGTGAAGGGCTGGCTTTCCAACCGCGGCGAGGGTGCTCCCGCCCTGATTGCAGGCCTGCTGCAGGGCGTGCAGCGCCCGGATTTCCACTACTCACGCCTGGTGGCAGTGGGTCTGCTCAGCCTGCTGCAAAGCGCCCAGGGCGCCGAGGCCATGGATCCCCAGGCGCTGCGCAGCGCCGCCCATGAGATCGGCGAGGCCATGGGTCTGATCAAAGACCGCGTGGACAAAGACCTCAGCCTCTACGCCGGAAACATCGAAAAAATGAGCCAGGCCGTGGAACTGATGGAGGAAACCCTCGCCGCCGAACGTCGCCGCCGCGAACGGGCCGCCAACGAAGCGAGCCCTACTTGAGCTCCAGGCGTCCAGCCAGGGCCGACTGACCGGCCCCCTGCCCCTGCAGCACCAGCCGCTGGGCGCGTTGTACCACCAGCGGCAGGCCGGAGGGCAGCAAGCCGGTTGCCTCGAGTGCTGTGGGCTGCAGACTCAGTTGCCAGCGATCCAGGCCAGGCTCCGGCCAGCCGGGCGTCTGTGTTGGGCTGGGCCCGAGGAAGAGCAGCAGCCAATCGCTACCCAAACGGCGCCAGCCGCCCACGGCCTCGCCATCCTCCCGGCTCCAGAGGGTGAGGCCCGGAGCCGGCTGGCTGCTGGCCAGACCCTGATCCGTGAGCGCCCGGCTGAGATCCAGCAGCCAACGATCCCACAGCTGGCGCTCCCCAGGCAGGCGCACCACCAGATCGAGCCCGGCCCGATAGGGGCCCTGCGCTTGGCTGCGCAGCTGGAGCGCGAAGGGAGAGCCCTGCAGCCGGCGCAGCTGTTCCGCGCCGAGCCCATAGCGCTGGGCCAGAGCATCCCGCAGCAACGCCGTGCTCAACAGCCCTCGCAGCAGCAGCTCCAGGCGTGGGCCGCGCAGCTCCAGCAGCGCTGGGGCGCGGCGGTCGGGAGTTGGGGGCACGGCGATCGGGGTGGGGGCCGCCTGCAGGGCATCGGTGCTGGCATCAGCCTCGCCCTGCCAAAGCAGCGCGCTGCCCTCGCTGCGCAACACCAAACAACCCTGCTGCAGGCTCAGGGCCAGCGGCGAGAGGGGGCCGAGCATCTGGGCGAGGGCCACGCCGTTCCAGTGCACGGCTTCCCGTTGCTGCAGCGCCAGGCTGCAGCGTTGATCGAGGCCGCGAGGGGCACGGCGGCGCAGCTTCAGCTGTTCCTGCAGCAGCTGGCGGGCCAGGGGGCTGGGGGCCACCACCACCAGAGCGTCCACCCGCAGGGCATCCGGCAGGGCATCCGGCAGTGGCGGTTGTCCAGCCACCGCCGGAAACACCAGATAGGCACCGGCATCTCCATGGGGGCCCCAGAACTGCCACCAGAGCCGGCGCTGCCCGCGCCATTGGCGCTGCGCAGCAACGGGGCCGAGCCGCTGCTGCCACAGGGCCGGGGGGGGCTGGGCCGGTTGGGCGGTGAAGCTCTGCAGCAGGGCGGCGTAGGGAAGCAGGCGATCGAGCCCCTGGGCCGGCCGCCGCGGCAACAGCAGCAACACGGCCGCCGGCAGCACCACCAGGGCCGCGGTGGTGAGGGCCGTGACCCGCAGCGGCAGCTCCTTCAGACGCACGCTGCCACCGGGCCGTAGAGGGTGGTGCGCTCACGCACCGGGCGGGCCAGGCTGCCAGCCGCGGCGCACAGGGCTTGCGGGGTTTGGATCGTGCCGCCCAGGGCACCGGCCATGCTCGTGATGCTCTCTTCCATCAGGGTGCCGCCCAGGTCGTTGCAGCCCCAGCGCAGCGCTTCGGTGGCACCGGCGAGGGTGAGCTTCACCCAGCTCGGTTGGTGGTTCACCAGCCAGCGGCCCAGCAGCAGGCGCGCCTGGGCGGTGAGCGCCAGCATCGCCGCCGTGTCGGGTTGATCGCGCCCCACGCGCTGCCGCAGGGCCGCCGGGGCCTGGGCGCCGATGAAGGGAAGCAGCACAAACTCGCTGAAGCCAGCCTGTTGATGCTGCCAGGCCGCCTGCTGCAGAGCCACCAGGGTGAGCAGATGAGCCGCACGATCCGATGGACCCTCCAGATGTCCCGCCATCAGCGTGGCCGTGCTGGCGAGGCCGCTGCGATGCACCTGCAGCATCACCGCGCACCACTGGCGGGCGGTGATCTTCTCGGGGCAGAGGAGACGCCGCACCGGCTCGCTCAACACCTCCGCAGCCGTGCCCGGGATCGAGCCCAGCCCCGCTGCCCGCAGCGCCTCGATCACCGCCTGCAGCGGGATCTGATCCTGCTCAGCGATGAACAGCAGCTCCTGGGGGGAGAAGGCATGCAGGTGCACACCGGGGGCCGCCTGCAGCAGCGCCGTTAACAACGCCTGGTAGTAGGCGAGAGCCGAGCCGTTGAGGCGTGCTTCGGGGTTGAGGCCGCCCTGGATGCAGAGCTCGGTGGCACCCCAGCGCTGCGCTTCAGCGGCGCGCTGCTGCAGGGTGTCAAAGCTGTGCCAGAAGGCCCCGGCCTCGCCGGCATCACGGCGGAAGGCGCAGAAGCTGCAGTGCTGCAGGCAGTGATTGGTGAAATTGAGGTTGCGGTTCACCACATAGGTCACCGTGTCCCCCACCAGCTGTGCGCGCAGGGCATCGGCCTGAGCGCGCAGGGCCTCTCCAGGGGGCTGGCGCAGGAGCGCTTCAGCCAGACTCGTGGCCTCCGGGCTCAGAGGATCAACCTCCAACGCGGCCTGCAGCCGGGCCTGAAGCTCCGGTGACCAGGCCAGCGAGGGAGCGGCCGCGGCATCGGGGCCAGGCTCCGGAGCCAGCACCTGGCCGGCCTGGCTCCAAGCCCAGGGCTCGAACCAGCGACCGAGCTCAGCGCAGGGCCTTGGGCTTGACGCTGCCACGGGCCTTACTGCTGCCACTGAGCTGAACCGGCTGCTGTCGACGCCGGCGATCGCGCCACTCGATGGTGGAGAGATAGATCACCCCGCCGCTCACAAACACGAGCAGCGAGGCCGCAAGGATGGCCAACACGTTGTTGAGCGTGAGGCCACCGACAACAACGTCGCTCACGCTCAGAAGTTGATGGAACCGTCGCCGTTACGACCCCACACCACCATGGCGATCGAGAAGGTGAAGACGGCGCAGAGGGCGGCCCAACCCACGGTGACCAGCATGGTGCTGTTGCAAAGGTGCGTGGAGCTTAGCGAGCGCCGGGGGCCAAACTGATGCTCCCAAGCGGCTTGTGATCGGATGGCACAACAGGCGGTGAAGGAGCGGCAGCGGGTGGAAGCCCCCTACCCCAACGGCCGCGTGATCGTGCTCGACGACGACCACAACACCTTTCAGCATGTGGTGGAGGTGCTGGTGCGCTACATCCCCGCCATGCAGCCCGACCGCGCCTGGGAGCTGGCCCATCAGATCGATGGCCAGGGATCCGCCGTGGTGTGGAGCGGTCCGCTGGAGCAGGCGGAGCTCTACCACCAGCAACTGGGGGCCGAAGGCCTCACCATGGCGCCGGTGGAGCGCTGCTAAGCGCGGCTGTGCAGCAGCAGGTTGAACAGAGGCTTGGTGCTCAGCCGCTGCGACTGGGCATCGAGCACGTAGCTGAGGATCCGGCCCGAGCACACCGCCAGGCCCCGCACCCGCCGATCCCCCTGCTGCTCAAGCGAGATCAGCTGGGAGTGAGAACCCAGTTGCCGCAACAGCTCGCGCCGCAGGTGCTCGTGCATCTCAGCTGATCAGGGGATCAAAGGTCTAGCAGGGATGTCTAGGGTTGACGACCACCTGCAGCAGCCATGGGTCGGCTGGTGATCACCCACAGCACCTACCTGGAAGGGCTGATCCCACTGCTGAAGCGCCTGGTGCGGGATCCGGCGATCGACACGATCACCCCGGCGGTGATCGCCCGCGTGAGGGGCCGCGCCCCCGAACTGCGCCTGCGCGTTTCCACACCGATCACCGGCGGTTGGAAGCTGGTGGCCCGCCGCGGCAGCAGCGCCCAGGAGGTGTTCGTGGTCACCGGCCTCGATGCCCCGGCCCTGGAGCAACGCATCGACCAGGCCCTGAGCCGCTGAAGCCAGGAAAAGGGTGAACCGCTGTGCCGTTCTGCCCCAGATTCCGACCTGGATAAACCAGAAGGGGAGTCAAAGCGAAGCTTCGTTTCCGGCTACGAGGCCGGTTTACGGCACTGTCGCGACAGACGCCCCAAGTCGAAAAGGGAGTCAGATCAGAAAACTGTAGAAGGCAGTCACCAACACAGCAGTCCGCGAAAATCCTAGGACGGTTGCGCCGGATCAGGCCCCGGCGGCAGGGGCCAGATCTGCCGCACCTGCTCGAGCCGTTGCATCGCTTCAGCGCGGCGGGCCACCGGATCGTCCTGGTGCAGCAGCAGGGTCACATGGCCCAGCTTGCGGCCCAGCGACGACCCCGCTTTGCCATACCAATGCAGGTGGGCATCGGCCAGGCCAGCCAGAGCCTCACGCTGGCTGGCGTAGCTGGAATCGGGATCGTCGGCGACCCGCTCCTCGAAACCCAGCAGGTTCACCATCAGGGCACCGGCCGCCACCAGCTCCGGCTCGGCCACGGTCTGCCCCGCCACGCAGAGCAGCTGCAGATCGAACTGGCTGAGATCGCAGGTTTCGATCGAATAGTGGCCGGAGTTGTGGGTGCGGGGCGCCAGCTCATTGATCAGCAGCCCCCGCGGCCCGTAGAACAGCTCAATCGAGAGCACGCCCACGTAGTTGAGCGAGGTGAGCAGCGAGGCGGCGATGTTGCGCACGGCCTGCTGCAAGGCATGGGGCGCCTGATAGGGGGCGAGCACCCAATCACACACCTGCTGGTGTTGATGGGTCTGCACCACCGGCAGGCACACCACCTCCCCAAGGCTGTCGCGGGCGGCCACCACCGCCAGCTCCAGCTCGAAGCTCACGAACTCCTCCACGATCCAGCCCTCGGCATCCACCTGGGCCAGCAGCTGCTCCAGGTCGGTGTCGCTGCGCAGCACCTCCGTGCCCTTGCCGTCGTAACCGCCGCTGGCCGCCTTGGCCATCAGGGGATAGGCAAAGCCCTGGGGCAAAGCAGGCCCGCTCGGGGCAGGTGGGGTGCTGGTGGATTCGGCCGCGGCGTCGGGGTCGGCCTGTTGCTGCGGCGGCGGTTCATGCACCTGCGCCAGGGGGAACCAGGCCGGGGAGGGGAGATTGAGCCGCTGCAGCAACTCCCGCTGGCTGCGCTTGCACACCAGCGGCCGCAGCGCCTCCAGATCAGGCACGAATGGCACCCCATCCGCCGCCAGGGCCTTGAGGCCCTCGAGATCAACCCACTCGTTTTCAAAGCTGATGGCACTGCAGCGGCTGGCCAGCTCCCGGGTGGCCTGCACATCGCGCACCTCCGCGTGCACCACGCTGCTGGCCAGGGCCACGGCGGGATCCTGGGCGCCGGGGGTTTGCACGTGCAGCTCAACGCCACGGCGGCGGGCGGCCTCAGCGAGCATCCAGGCCAGCTGGCCGCCGCCCACGATTCCGATCGATGTGGCAGCGCCCATGCGCGCGAGTGCTCAATGAATCAATGTCGCATCCTTCTGAGCACAACCGCGCTGCAGTGGGTCAGCTGAAACCTTGGTCGCCGGCGAAGGCGAAGCGCACCAGGCTCAGCAGCAGCACGATCACAAACAGGGCCAGGCCCACCGTGCAGGCGTAGCTGATCTCCAGCTCGGCAAACGCCTGGTCATACACGTAATACACAAGTGTTTTGGTGGCATCCGCCGGACCGCCCTGGGTCATCAGATACACCTCCTCAAACACCTTGGTGGCAGCGATGGCCGAGATCACAGCCACCAGCGTCACGTAGGGGCGCAGCAGCGGCAGGGTGATGTCGAGGTGTTTGCGCCAACCCTCGCTGCCATCGAGTTCGGCGGCCTCATACAGATCGGCGCTGATCCCCTGCAAGCCCGCCAGGAAGATCACCATGTAGTAGCCGAGGCCCTTCCACAGGGTGACCACCATCACCGAGGGCAGCGCCAGCAGCGGATTGGTGAGGAAGCCAATCGGTTCAAACCCAGCCGGCAGCAGCGCGCTCAGCCAACCGTCGCGCATCAGCGCGCTCAGCCAACCGTTAATCAGGCCGGTTTCGGCGTAGAGCCAACGAAAGGCGATCGCCGCCACCACGATCGACACCAGCACCGGTGTGTAGAAGGCGGCGCGGAACCAGTGAATCCCCGGCAGCTGGCGATTCACCAGCACCGCCAGGCCCAACGAGCCGAGCACCACCGGCGGCACCACACCCACCAGATAGAGCAGGGTGGTGCCGAGCACCTTGAAAAACATCGGGTCGGCCAGCAGGCGCCGGATGTTGGCCAGCCCCACAAACCGCAGCGGCTCACTCACATCGAGGCCGCTCTGGGTGAAGCTCATCACCAGGGCCATCGCCGCCGGGATCAACACCGAGAGGCCGATCAACACCAACCCGGGCGTCAGAAATCCCCAGGCCGTTGCACTCGATGCAGCGCTCGCAGTGCGGGGGGAAGCCTCAGACATGCAGCCAGCCGTGATCGCGCCATTGTGGGAGATCATTTCCGATCAGTCAGCGAGCGGATGTCGAGCAGCGATCCGGTAGAGGTGCTGCAGCGGGTGTTCGGTTACGCCAGCTTCCGCGGCCCGCAGGAGGCGATCGTGCGCCACGTGATCAGCGGCGGCTCCGGGCTGGTGCTGATGCCCACCGGTGGGGGCAAATCGCTCTGTTATCAGGTGCCGGCCCTGTGCCGGCCGGGGCTGGCGGTGGTGATCTCGCCGCTGATCGCGCTGATGCAAGACCAGGTGGAGGCGCTGCAGCAGCTGGGGATTGCAGCGGCAGCGCTGCATTCGGGGTTAGAGGCTGAGGCGGCCAGCGCGGTGTGGCGGCAGCTGCAGGCGGGTGAGCTGCAGCTGCTCTACGTGTCGCCGGAGCGGCTGCTGAGCGGGGATCTGCTGGAGCGTGTTGGGGCAGGCCAGAGCGCCATCAGCCTGTTCGCGATCGATGAAGCCCACTGCGTCTCGCAGTGGGGCCATGATTTTCGGCCGGAATACCGCCAGCTCGATCAGCTGGCCAAGCGCTTCCCGCAGGTGCCGCGCCTGGCCCTCACTGCCACCGCCGATCCGCGCACCCAGAGCGACATCCGCGAACGGCTGGGACTCGAGCATGACGCCGTGTTCCTGGCCAGCTTTGATCGCCCCAACATCCGCTACCTGCTGCGCCACAAGCAGGCCGGCAACGGCCAGCTGCTGCAGTTCCTGGCGGAGCATCGCGGTGAATCGGGAATCGTGTATGCCCGCTCCCGCAGCCGCGTGGATCGCCTGACGGCCGAGCTGAAGGCGGCGGGCTACGACGCGATCCCTTATCACGCGGGATTGGAGGCCGAGGCGCGGCGCCAGGCGCTGCAGCGGTTCCGACTGGGCAGCGGCGTGGTGGTGGTGGCCACGATCGCCTTCGGCATGGGCATCGACAAACCCGACGTGCGCTTCGTGGCCCACGTGGATCTACCCAAGAGCCTCGAGGCCTACTACCAGGAAACCGGCCGGGCCGGCCGCGACGGACTGGCGGCCGTGGCCTGGATGGCCCATGGCGCCGGCGACATTCCGCAGCTGCGCCGTTTCATCGACGACTCCGGCGCCAGCGAGGAGCAGAAACGGATCGAACACGGCAAGCTCGAGGCGCTGATCGCCTACAGCGAAGCCAGCGGTTGCCGCCGCCAGCTGCTGCTGCGCCACTTCGGTGAAACCCTGGCCGAACCCTGCGGCAACTGCGATGGCTGCCTCGAGCCCCAGGCAGGCAGCGACTGCCGCGTGGCTGCCCAGAAAGCGCTCTCGGCGGTGTACCGCACCGGCCAGCGCTTCGGATCAGCCCACGTGGTGGATGTGCTGCTCGGCGGCAACACCGAACGGATCCGCAGCCTCGGCCACGACCAGCTGAGCGTGTATGGCATCGGCAAGGAGCTGGATCGCGGCCAGTGGCGGGCACTGCTGCGCCAGCTGGTGAGCCTCGGGGCGCTGCAGTCGCCGGCGGAGGCCAAGGGCGGGCTCTGCTTCGGGGCCGCCGAGCTGGTGCAACCGCTGCTGCGGGGCGAGCGAGAGCTGGTGCTGGTGCTGCCGCCGCCGGCCAAGGAGCAGCGGCGCCGCAGCGCTGGCACCGCGGCGGCCGGACATGCCAGCGCCATGGAGGCCAACGACCCAGTGCTGCTGGCGCTCAAAACCTGGCGACGCGACCAGGCCCGTGAGCAGGGCGTGCCGCCCTATGTGGTGTTTCACGACCGCACCTTGGTGGAGTTGGCGGCGGTGCGCCCCACATCGCTGGCGGAGCTCGGCGGGGTGAGCGGCATCGGCAGCGCCAAGCTCGAGCGTTATGGCACAGCACTGCTTGACGTGCTCACGGCGGTTGCGTAGGCGACCGATAGCCTCGAGCGACAGCAGCGTTGTTCCATGAGCGCCACGGCCGCCGCGATCCGCACCATCGAGGTGGCGCTAAGCGCCAATCCCTATCCGGTGGTGATCGGTCGCGGTGGGCTGGCCAGCCTGGGGAGCCAGATCCTGGGCCAGGGGATCAAGGCCGGCACCAAGGTGTTGGTGGTCACCAATCCCGTGGTGAACGCCCACTACGGCGCCACCGCGCTCGACAGTCTCACGGCAGCCGGCTTCAACGCCAGCCTGCTGGTGATCGAGGCGGGGGAGGACCAGAAAAACCCCACCACCGTGGCCCAGATTCACGACGCCGCCTTTGCGCGCAAGTTGGAGCGGGGCTCCTTGATCGTTGCCCTCGGCGGCGGTGTGGTGGGCGACATGGCGGGCTTCGCCGCCGCCACCTGGTTGCGGGGCATCGCCGTGGTGCAGGTGCCCACCACCCTGCTGGCGATGGTGGATGCCTCCATCGGTGGCAAAACCGGCGTGAACCACCCGGGCGGCAAAAACCTGATCGGCGCCTTTCACCAGCCGCGGCTGGTGCTGATCGACCCCGACACCCTGGCCACCCTGCCGCCGCGTGAATTCCGCGCCGGCATGGCGGAGGTGATCAAATACGGCGTGATCGGCGACGCGGCGCTGTTCAGCGAGCTGGAGAGCGCCGGCGATCGCCTGGCCGCCATGGACACCCTGCCCGGCGAGCTGCTGCAGAGCATCCTGGAGCGCTCAGCAGCGGCCAAAGCGAAGGTGGTGGCAGCCGACGAACGCGAAGGCGGCCTGCGGGCGATCCTCAATTACGGCCACACCCTCGGCCACGTGGTGGAAGCCCTCTGCGGCTACGGCACCTATCTGCATGGCGAAGCCGTGGCGATCGGCATGGTGGCCGCCGGCGAATTAGCCCTGGAGCTGGGGCTCTGGAGCGCCGAGGATCAGCGCCGCCAGCGGGCCGTGATCGCCGCCGCCGGCCTGCCCTTGCGCTGGCCGGCCCTTGATCCAGCGGCGGTGCTCGAGTGCCTGCAGGGCGATAAGAAGGTGCGCGATGGCCATGTGCGCTTTGTGCTGCCCACCGGCCTTGGCTCGGTGGAGATCCGCAGCGATGTGAGCAGCCCCCAGGTGCTCTCCGCCCTGCAGCGTTCAGCTGATTGAGCTCACCGCCCGGGCAATCAGCACGGTGAGGATCAGGATCGCCAGCAGCACCTGCAACGCCATCACCAGCTTGGTGGGCCGCGACACCAGGGCCTCACTGGTGGGGCCGTAGGTGGAGTTCACATTCAGCGAAATGAACAGATAGTCGATCAGGTGAGGCACCGGCGCGGGCTGGCCATCACGGCTGGGCCACACAAACGCGCCTCCCGGGGTGCTCACATCCAGAAACACGTAGATGAACATGAAGACGAGCACGCTCTCCATGTAAACCGCCGCCACATCCCAGAGGCTGGTGAGCCCTCCGCCCTGATGGTGACCGGCGGTGAAAATCATCGCCCCCACATTGGCGATCACCTGCAGCACCGAGAAGCAGAGATACACCAGGCCCCAGCGAAACAGGGCACGGCGATGGCCGCGCAGCAGGGCGGTGATCAGCCCCACGGTGACCACCACAAACAGCAGCGTGCCCGCCTGCTCCACAGCCGTGACCACCCCCTTCAGGGCCGGGGCGATCACCTGATCGCGCTCGAGGTGCCTGGCCAGCAGCAGATCCATCACCCACACCGAGGTGGTGGCCAGGATCACCGCCAGGCGCCCGCGACCACTGGTGAGGCGCTGGCGCAGCAGATCAGCCGGCGCCGGTTCGAAACCATCGGGGAGCGCATCGGCCTCGAGCATCCAGCGGGCGCAGTTGTTCGCAGGATGCCGCCCTCAGGCGAGGGGTGGATCCTGCAGAAACAAGGTGTCGCAGGCGGCGCCGCCAGCAGCCGCAGCCGCCCGTTCGAAGGCCACCCAGCGGAAATCACCGAGGGTGTGGGGATCCACCAGCCGCAGCAGCGCCTCACGGCGAGCCAGCAGGGCATCGAGCCCGGCGCCAGCCTGCTGCTGCAGGCCATGTAGCCGCTGCGCCAGGCCCAAGGCCAGCAGCGCTTCCCCCTGGCGGCGCTGGCCCAGGGGCTGCCAGCCGGCGCCGGCGGCAGCGCTCTCCAGGCTTTCAAGGCAGAGGTGAGCCGTGAGATCCCAGTGGCCGGGATCACGCAGCGGATCGGCACTGGCCTGCTGCTGCCGGTAGGCCATCAGGGTGCCCTGGCTGCGCTGGGGGGCGTAATAGCGCCAGGCCTCGTGGGCGTAATCGATCACCAGCAACACCCCGGCGCCCAGGCCCGCTGCGGCCTGCTCCAGCCAGGGGGCTTGCTCGGGATGGAGTTCGGTGCACCAGCCCGCGGGGCGCTGCAGGCCTGGCTCAAGCAGTCCCAGGGTGTCGAGTTGGGCGAGCTCGGGAGGAGCCAGGGGGTCGCCGGGCTCGAGCCGCAGCGAGGGCTGGGCATCGGCAGCCTCGTGCAGGCCCACCTGCTGGCGGCGCCAGAGGGTGCCGTCCCACACGATGCGCTCCACCGCCAGCGCATCGAGCACCTCGTGGGCCAGCAGAACGCCACACACCGGTTGGGCGCTGAGCTCCTCCCAGCTGAGCCAGCGGCAGGGCAGGGGGCTGGCGCTGAGTCGGGCCCGTTGCCGCAGCGCCATGCCGGGATTGGGTTCGATCAGCAGCAGAGTGGTGCGTGCCGCCAGCTCCGGCCAGCCGCCGGCCAGCTCCTGGGCCAGCTGCAGGGCCAGATCCCCTTCGCCAGGGCCGGCCTCCACCAGCGCCAGCGGTTGCTCGGCGGGTTGCTGCTGCAGCCACTGGGCGATCTGGGGGGCCAGGAGGCCGGCGAAATCGGGGCCGAGCGAGGGCGAGGTGGCGAAATCAC
>VGPW01000051.1 GCA_016882545.1 Cyanobacteria bacterium M_surface_10_m2_179
GGATCCCGACAAGGGGCACGAACACCGAGGGCATCCAGGCGGCGACGAAGTCTCCGGTCATCAGCGTGGGCCAATACAGCTACCGTTCGGCACTGTAAGGAGCCCCTCCGGAACTGCTCTGCAGCCGCCGAAGGGGCGACATAAAAGTTCAGACCGACCGCGCCGCGACCATCCCCGCCATGACTCAGGCCCTCACTGGAGCAGCACTGGCCGCCGTGATCGCCGCCTGCTGGCTGCTGGGTCGGCCGCGGCCCAAGATCCTTCGTTCCACCGATGCTTCAGCGGTGGCGGCTCTCAACCGCAGCCGCATGGAACAGGTGATCCAGGCGATCGAGCGCCAGAACGCCTCTGCTGAAGATGCCGAGCCGGTTGGCGCCGCCGCGATCCTGCCTGTGGCGGGCGATCTGCGCGGCCGCCGCCAACTGCTGGGCCAGCTGGAGCAGCAGTTCCAGGCCGGTGGCCAGCGGCGCCGTGAGGCCTTGGAGGTGTGCCTGGCCTGGCGCCACCGCGATGCCCTGCCGTTGATCCGCCGCGGCCTGCGCGACAGCGATTGCCGGGTGGCAGCCCTGGCGGCGGAGGCGATGCAGCAGTTCCGCGGCCGTCCCGCCCCTGTTCAGGCCGTGGCCGCGCCGGCACCCCGCAACGTTTCGCGCACCCGGTAGATCGGCCGCCCCTGGCTTTCGTGATACGTGCGCATCTGCAGCTCCGCCAGCAGACCAAAGCAGAACAACTGCACGCCGGCGATCAGCGCCAACACCGCCACCAGCAGCAGGGGCCGGTTGCCGATTTCGGCGCCGCCCAGCTTCATCGCTAAGAGGTAGGCGCTCAGCACGGCCCCCAAAGCGATCCCCACCAGCCCGCCGAACCCGAACACATACATCGGGCGGGTGAGGAAGCGCTTCATGAACCACACCGTGAGCAGATCCATCAGCACCCGGAAGGTGCGGTCGATGCCGTATTTGCTCTGCCCGAACTGGCGGGCGTTGTGATTCACTTTCACCTCGCTGATGCGCGCCCCTTCGATGAAGGCCAGTGCCGGCAGGAAGCGATGCAGCTCGCCATAGAGGTTCATGTCCTCCACCAGCTCGCGCCGGTAGGCCTTGAGGGAGCAGCCGTAGTCGTGCAGCTTCACGCCGGTCACCCGGGCGATCAGGCGGTTGGCGATCTTGCTCGGCAGCAGGCGGCTCACGGCGTTGTCCTGGCGCTGGTGGCGCCAGCCGCTCACCAGATCAAATCCCTGCTCCAGCTCCGCCAGCAGCATCGGGATGTCGGCCGGATCGTTCTGCAGATCGCCATCGAGCGTGATGATCACCCGACCGCGACTGGCATCAAACCCAGCCGACATGGCTGGGGTCTGGCCGTAGTTGCGGCGCAGCAGCACCGCCACCAGCTCCGGCGTGGCCGCCGCCAGTGCCCGCAACACGGTGGCCGTGCCATCACTGGAGCCGTCATCGATAAGCACCAATTCAAAGCTGCGCCCCAACGGCCGCAGCGCCGCCAGCAGCTTGTCCACCAACGGCGGCAGGCTCTCTTCCTCGTTGAAGAGCGGCACCACGATCGAGAGCTCGGGAGCAGCGCTGAGGCTCACAGGTGGCGGAGTGCAGTCACCGAACCGTAAGCGAACAGCACCAAGCAGCTGTTCAGGGCAGGGTGATGCCGTCGTGGCAGCGCACCACCCGACCGGCACCGCGCAGCTCGCCGCGGTAGTGCGCACTTACCGGATCCTTGAGGTGCAGATGCAGCGCATCAAGGCCGATGCCGTTGCGGCCGTGCTCGCGGCCGGAGCTGTGCAGGTAGCGACCGCCGCCGAGGTGCAGGCCCACGTGGGTGCAGCGCTGGGGACGACCGAAAAAGAGCAGATCACCCGGCTGCAGCAGGCTGTAGCAACCCGGCGCCACCGCCACCGGCTGGCAGAAGCGCTCCTGCTGATAGGCATCGCGGGGCAGCCAGATGCCGGCGGCGGCAAAGGCCGCCTGCATCAAGCCGGAGCAATCGAAATCGGGGCCAACGGTGCCGCCCCAGAGATAGCGATTGGGCTGTTGCTGGGCTCGCTCCACAAAGGCCAACACCGCCGGCAGCCGGGCGGCGATGCTCACCGCATCCAGCAGGCGCGGGCGCGGCGGTTGGCAGGCACGGGCGACGCCGAGCAGCTGCTGCGGTTCGAGCCAACCGGGGTAGCCATCCTCCAGCAAACGCACACGCAGGCGGAATCGGCCGGGCTGCAACGACTCCAGCACCTCCAGGCAACGGCCCACGGCAGCCTGGGTGGCCAGGCCCGGGCCTGCCCAGTGGCTGGTGAGATCGAGGGGAGCGCTCAGCTGCCAGCAGCTGCCAGGCTGCAGCAGCTCCAGAGCCACGGGAGTGCCCTCCGCCAACCTGCCTAATCTCGCCATACCCCCTTTGGCTGCGATGGCGTTCTACTGCCCCGATGGGGCGATGGCCCAACGGCTGCAGAGCTGCATCGCCGCCCTGGAAGCGGATGGTCGGCCGGGGCTGGGGGAGCAGCTCTCGATCACCTGGCTGCGCTACGGCACCTCCTGGCTGGATCGAGCCGCTCCCCTGAGCGATCTGGCCAGCTTCTGGAAGGAGCAGCCCCTGGGCGCGGGCTGGCGGGGTGATCAGGCCCGCTATCCGGCCAGCGTGGTGAAGCTGCTGTATCTGGTGGCAGCGGAAGCCTGGCTGCAGCGCCAGCTCCTCGACGACACACCCGAGCTGCGGGGGGCCCTGGCGGACATGATCCGCGACTCCAGCAACGACGCCACCGGCTTGGTGCTCGATCTGCTCACCGGCACCACCAGTGGCCCTGAGCTCTCCCCCCAGGCCCTGGAGCGCTGGGGGGACCAGCGCCGGCTGGTGAACCAGTGGTGCAGCCAGCTGGGCTGGAGCGAGTGGCAGGGCTGCAACGCCTGCCAGAAAACCTGGGGGGATGGTCCCTACGGGCGGGAACGGCAGTTTTATGGGGCGGCCCTGGACAACCGCAACCAACTCAACACCGACTTCACCGCCCGGCTGCTGCATGGGGTGATCGGCGGTGCCCTGGTGTCGCCACCGGCCAGCGGCCGCATGCGGGATCTCCTGGCCCGCAGCCTCGATCCAGCCCAGCGAGCTGCCGATCCAGACAACCAGGTGGATGGCTTTCTGGGGGGCGGGCTGCCCTTGGAGGCGCGCCTGTGGAGCAAAGCCGGCTGGATGAGCCAGGCTCGCCACGACGCGGCCTACGTGGAGCTGGAGGGGCAGGCGCCGATGCTGCTGGTGGTGTTCAGCGAGGGGCGCGAGCGAGCCAGCGATGAACGGCTCCTGCCCGAGCTCTGCCGCCTGCTGCTCGCACCTTGAGCCAGAACGGACAGCAAAAAGCCCCCGCAGCGGGGGGCTTTTTGCTCAGGCTTCAAGCCTGGAACGGAGAGGGAGGGATTCGAACCCTCGACAGAAGTTGCCTCCTGTAACTCCTTAGCAGGGAGCCGCTTTCAACCACTCAGCCACCTCTCCAGGGGGCCAGCAGAGCTTATCAGTCGCCAGGTCCTGTGGCCGGCAGCCGCGGCAGGCGGTGCTTGAAGCCGCAGAGGATCTCCCAGGGGATCGTGCCGCAGGGCTCACTCCAGGCCAGCGGATCGATGCGCTCGGCCCCGTCGCTGCCCAGTAGGGTCACCACACTGCCCTGCTCCAGCTCGGGGGCATCGGTGGCATCGAGCACCAGCTGATCCATCGTGATCGCGCCCACCTGCGGAATGCGGCGGCCGCGGTGCAGCACCTGCAGGCGGTTGGAGAGCAAGCGCGGCACCCCATCGGCGTAGCCGATGCCGAGCACCGCCAGTCGGCTGGGGCGCTGGGTGGTGAAGCGATGGCCGTAGCTCACGCCCACACCGGCGGGCACCTCCCGCACCAAACTCACCCGGGCCCGCACCTGCATCGCCGGCTGCAGAACCATGGCTCCGCCCAGGTGCGGCGCCGGCCGTTGGCCGTAGAGCGCCAGCCCCACCCGAACCATGTCGTAATGGAGCTGGGCGGTGCGCAGGGTGCCGGCGGAATTGGCCAGATGGCGGCAGCCGGCGGCCAGGCCTGCCTGCTGCACACCGATCAACACCTGCTCAAAACGCTGCTGCTGC
The DNA here is from genome assembly GCA_016882545.1 of Cyanobacteria bacterium M_surface_10_m2_179. Lineage (GTDB taxonomy): Bacteria > Cyanobacteriota > Cyanobacteriia > PCC-6307 > Cyanobiaceae > Vulcanococcus. Next base: position 4,104 of record VGPW01000051.1, read on the forward strand.
TCGGCGGTGAGCGAATCCAGGCCATTGCCAGGAGCATCGGCATCGGCCAGATGCGAATACACCCCGGCCAGCTGCACGGCCTCGAGGCCGTGGATCGTCTCCACGATGCGGCGTCCCTCCTGCCAGGGGGCACCGAGGCGGGCCATGCCCGTGTCGAGCTTGAGCTGCACCGCCATCGGCCGACCGCTGCCCGCCGCCAGGTTCTGGCAGAGCAGCGCCTCACGCATGCCGCTCAGGGTTGGCATCAACTGCCAGTGCAGGCAGGCCCGCAGCTCCTCGGGCTGGGTGAGGTTGCCGAGCACCAGCACCGGCTGGCGCAGGCCCGCCTGGCGCAGCTCCACCCCCTCCTGCAGGGTGGCCACACCAAAGCTGTCGGCCCCACCGGCCGCTGCGGCCTGGGCTACCGGCACGGCCCCGTGGCCGTAACCATCGGCTTTCACCACGGCCATTAAGGCGCAGCCGGGAGCCAGGGAACGCCGCAGGCTGCGGGCATTGGCCTGGATCGCCGCCTCGCTCACCTCCACCCAGGCGCGCTGGCGCGGGTGAGGCCAGGGGTCAGCGCCGGGGCTGATCGCCGGGGAGGGTTGGGTCATCCAGCTGGAACGTACGTCGAGCGTAAGCGGCACCTCACTCGAATCTCGATACCGCCCCTAGCATGACGAGCAATTCCTGGGATGCCAGGGGACGCGCTCCATGGGCCACGTTCTGGTTCTCAACGCCTCCTACGAGCCGCTGAACATCACCAGCTGGCGTCGCGCCACGGTGATGGTGCTCAAGGGCAAGGCCGAGGGGCTGGAGCACAGCACCGGCCAGCAGCTGCGCCCCGGCTTCGATCGACCCTCCGTGATCCGGCTGCGGCAGTTTGTGCGGGTGCCGTTCCGGGCCCTGCCGCTCACCCGTCGCAACCTCTTCCACCGCGACGGCCATCGCTGCCAATACTGCGGCAGCCAGAACGAGCGGCTCTCGATCGACCACGTGCTTCCCCGCAGCCGCGGCGGCAGCCACAGCTGGGACAACGTCACCACCGCCTGCCTGCGCTGCAACGTGCACAAGGGCAACCGCACGCCACGGGAAGCGGGAATGCTGCTGCTGCATCCGCCCCGCCGCCCCCTGAGCGGCCCCCTGTTTGAAGCCCAGCGCCAGATGGCCCACGGCCACCACCGCGAATGGGCCAAATACGTGCAGGGGTGGGATGAGCGCGAGCTGGGCAGCGCGGCGTAGGCCTCAGGCTTGAGCCTCAGGCGCCGGCCTGCTCCGCCAACTCCTCCAGCTGACGCCGTTGATCGGCCGACACGCAGGCCCCGATCAACTCGGCGAGCTGCCCCTGCAACACGGGCTCCAGCGAGAAGTTGCGGCCGAGGCGGTGGTCGGTGGTGCGGTTGTCTTTGTAGTTGTAGGTGCGGATCTTCTCGCTGCGATCACCCGTGCCCACCTGGGCCAGACGGGCCGAGCGCTCCTCGGCATTGGCCGCCGCCAGCTCGCGCTCGTAGAGCTTGGCGCGCAGGATCTCCATGGCCCGCTCACGGTTTTGCAGCTGGGAGCGCTCCTGGGTGCAGAACACACGGATGCCGGTGGGTTTATGGAGCAGGTCCACCGCCGTTTCCACCTTGTTCACGTTCTGGCCGCCGGCACCGCCGGAGCGGGCCGTGCTGATCTCCAGATCACCCGGATCGATCTGCACCTCCACTGGATCGGCCTCCGGCATCACCGCCACCGTGGCCGTGGAGGTGTGCACGCGCCCCTGGGATTCGGTGGCCGGCACCCGCTGCACGCGGTGCACACCGGCCTCGAATTTCAGCTGGCTGAACACCCCATCGCCCTTGATCGCCAGGATCAATTCCTTGAAGCCCCCCAGTTCCGCCTCCGAGGCGCTCACCGGCTGCACCTTCCAGCCCACGCCCATGGCGTAACGCTCATACATCCGGGCCAGATCACCGGCCCATAGGGCGGCTTCATCGCCACCGGCACCAGCGCGGATCTCCAGCATCACGCTGCGTTCATCGCGGGGATCCCGCGGCAGCAGCGCCAGGGTGAGCTGCTCCTCCAAGGCGCTGATCCGCGCGGCCAGCTCGGCCAGTTCCTCCTGGGCCAAAGCCTCCAGATCCTGATCGCCGCGGCTCTCACGCAGCAGCTCGCGGGCCTGGCGCTCCTGATCCTGCAGGCGTTCGAGCTCGGCATAGCCCAGCACCAACGGCTCCAGGCGAGCCCGTTCACGGGCGATCGGCTCGAGCTGGACAGGGTTGGCGGCCACATCCGGATCCGCCAGCTGCCGCTCCAGGGCATCGAAGGTGATGCGCGCCGCGTCGAGGCGCTCGCTCAAAAAGGAGGCGTCCATGCAGGGGAGAAACGGGCGCAGGAAAGAAACGATCGATCCGGCGGTGAACAGCAAAAAGCCGGATGCCCTGAAGCACCCGGCTCATGCTCAGCGCCGCAACGGCGCCAACAGGATCAGACCTGAGGCGATCAGGCTTCGGCTTCAGCAGCTGGCTTGTCGGCGGCGGCAGCACCACCCATGCCGTATTTGCGCATGAAGCGATCCACACGACCCTCGGTGTCGAGGATCTTTTGGGTGCCTGTGTAGAAGGGGTGATTGCCACTCCACACATCCACGTGGAGCTCGGGCGAGGTGGAGCCAGTGGTCATCACCACCTCTCCGTTGCAGATCACCTTGGCATCGGGATACCAGGTGGGATGGATTTCGGCCTTCGGCATGACGGATACGAAGCTGAGGTGCGGAAGCGGAATCAGCGCTTGGAGAACTGAGGGGCCTTACGGGCTTTCTTCAGGCCGTACTTACGACGCTCCTTGGCACGGGGATCGCGGCTGAGGTGGCCTTCGGTTTTCAGCGGCTTGCGGTTCTCAGGCGAGAGCTCACAGAGGGCACGGGCTGCGCCTTGCTTGATGGCATCGGCCTGGCCGGTGAGACCACCGCCGCGCACGTTCACCAGCAGGTCGTACTCGCTGGCCAGACCCAGGGTCTGCAGCGGTGCAGTGACGGCTGCCAGGTAGACGGGGTTGTAGTTCAGGTAGTTGTCACCGGGACGGCCGTTGATGGTGACGGTGCCGGTGCCGGGAACCACGCGCACACGAGCCACAGCGGTTTTGCGGCGGCCGGTTCCCCAGTAGACGACGGTGTTGGTGCTCATTGGGCGGAAGCGGCAGGGTCGAGGGCGAGGGCTTGGGGCTGCTGGGCAGCGTGGGGGTGCTCAGCACCCTTGTAGACCTTCAGCTTGCGGAACAGCTGACGACCGAGGGCGTTGTGGGGAAGCATGCCCTTCACCGCCTTCTCGATGATCCGCTCGGGGATGCGGGCCTGCAGGGCCGCGAAGCTCTCGGTTTTCATGCCGCCGGGGCGACCGGAGTGACGGCGGTAGACCTTCTCGGTGAACTTGTTGCCACTCACCTTCACCTTCTCGGCGTTGATCACCACGACGAAGTCGCCGGCGTCGATGTGAGGGGCAAAGTTGGGGTTGTTCTTACCCCGCAGCACCGAAGCCACTTCGCTGGCCAGACGGCCGAGGGTCTGATTCTCAGCATCCACCAGATACCACTGGCGTGAGGAAGGATCCTGAGGGGGAACGAGAGTCTTGTTCATCGCACCGGCGGGCCGGATCGGTAAAGCTCCATCGCTCGCAAGGCGAACAAGGGGGCGGGACAGGGTGTCTGGACGGAAGGTCTGGACTTTGACGGCAGGGCACCCGATCACTCGGGCGTCTGAAGCTCGTGGAGCGACCCTACCTCGCCGCCTGTCCCGCCCCCAGGAGGGGAGCTTCAACAGGCATGGGGCGGGGAGTCAGAGCGCTCCAGCAAATACCGCGGTTGGCAATCATACCAGGCGGCATCAGGGAACACCGGCTGGGGATAGCCCACCCGCAGCAGGCACAGGCCCTGGGGCGGGGCCGCCTCCTTCACCTCATGGCGAGCGCCGCTGCGCCAACGCCGCTCAAACTGCTCCAGGGTGAGCCGGCCTTCCGCCACGGCCACCAGCTGCCCCATCACCAGCCGCACCATGCCGTAGAGGAAGCCGCTGGCCTGGAGCTCCACCTCGATCAGATCACCACGGCGCAGCACAGCCACCTCCTGGAGGGTGGTGCGGGAATGGGAGCGGGAGCTGCCGGCGCGCTCAAAGGCGGCGAAGTCGTGCTCGCCGAGCATCCCTTCAAGGGCGGTGCGCATCAGGCCTTCATCGAGGCGCTGCTGATAGCGGTGCCAGCTCCAGGGAGCCAAAAAGAGGTTGGGCAGGCGGGCGTTGTAGAGCGTGTAGCGGTAGCGGCGGTAGCTGGCGCTGAAGCAGGCATGCCAGTCGGGCGGCACCTCAGCCGCAGCGCGCACGCGGATGCTGGCGGGCAGGCGGCCGTTGAGGGCCGCAGCCCAGCGCTGGGCGGGGATCGGGCCCTCGGCATCGAAGTGGGCCACCTGGGCAGCGGCGTGCACGCCGGTGTCCGTGCGGCCAGCCGCCTGCAGGCTCAGAGGGCGGCGGGGGTCGAGGGCCGCGATGGCCGCCTCCAGGGTGGCCTGCACGCTCGGGTCGCGCGGTTGGCGCTGCCAGCCGCAGTAGGCCGAACCGTCGTATTGCAGGCAGAGGGCAATGCGCCGGAGTGCTGGTGGCGTGGTGACCGCGGTCATGGCAGACACAACAAAGCCGCGCAACCCCCAGGGGGCGGCGCGGCGAAGGGAAGGACCGATCCAGTAATCAGACCAGCTCGATGATCGCCATCTCGGCGTGGTCGCCGCGACGGGGCACGGTGCGGATGATGCGGGTGTAACCGCCGTTGCGGTCGCCGTAACGCTCCTGCGCCTTGTCGAACAGGGCGTGCACGAGCTGCTTGTCGTAGATGTAGCCGATGGCGCGGCGACGGGCGGCGAGGCTGCCGTCCTTAGCCAGGGTGATCATGCGCTCGGCTTCATCGCGCAGGGCCTTGGCACGGGCCTTGGTGGTGGTGAGGCGACCTTCGCGGATCAACTGCGTGGTGAGGGCGCGCAGCATGGCTTTGCGTTGGTCGGCGGGGCGTCCCAGCTTGGGAACTCGGCACTGGTGGCGCATGACGGATGCGGAGGGGTGGCGTTAGGGGTGTGAAAAACTCGCGCTCTGATCAGGCGCTGGTGCGGCTCTGGGGCAGGGAAATGCCGATGCGCTCGAGCGCTTCGATCACCTCATCGGCCGACTTGGAACCGAAGTTCTTGATCTCCAGGAGGTCTTCGTAGCTGAAGCCCATCAGGTCGGACACGGAGTTGACCTGGGCGCGCTTCAGGCAGTTGTAAGCACGCACGGAGAGATTGAGCTCTTCCAGGGGAATCTGGGCCTCAGCGGAAGGCTCGGGCTCCAGGCCCGGCTCATCCACCACGGTGAGGCTGGCGAGGGGCTGAAAAAGCGCAATCAGCTGGTTGGCCGCTTGGGCCATGGCGTCGTCGGGGGTGACGGAGCCATCGGTGACGATCTCGAGGCGCAGGCGCTCACGGGCGCTGCCGCCTTCACCCACAGCGGTTTCATCCACGCTGTAGTTGACGCGTCGCACGGGCATGAACACCGCATCGATCTGCAGCAGATCAATGGCGCTGGTGTCTTCGGTGCGGCGGTCGACGGGGCGATAGCCCACGCCGCGCTCCACATGCACCTCAAGCTCGAGGCTGTAGCCATCGGCCACGGTGGCGATCGGACGCTCACCGTCGATCACGCTCACCTGCGAGGAGAACTGCAGATCGGAAGCGGTGACGGTGCAAGGACCGTTGGCCACCAGACGACCGATCTCCAGCTCGCGGGTGCGGCTGCTCACGGCGACGTCCTTGCAGTTCAGCAGGATGTCGAGAACGTCCTCACGCACACCGGGGATGGTGGCGTATTCGTGATTAACGCCGGCGATGCGCACGGCGGTGATGGCACTTCCCTCGAGGGCACCCATCAGCACGCGCCGAAGCGAGTTGCCGAGGGTGATGGCCTGACCCCGTTCAAGGGGGCCGATCACAAAGACGCCGGTCTGGGAGCGGTCGTCGGCGATCTGGTGTTCAACCCGATCGATCTGGTACTGCAGCACGGTCTGAGGCGCGAAAGAAGAGGAGGTGCCCCCTCTGGGGCGGGGCAAGGCGTCGGATCAGACCCGGCGACGCTTGGGACGACGGCAGCCGTTGTGGGGCAGGGGGGTGACGTCGCGAATCAGGGTGATCTCCAGGCCGGCCACCTGCAGGGCACGGATGGCGGTTTCACGACCGGAACCAGGACCGCGAACCAGCACCTCGATCTGGCGCATCCCCTGCTCAAGGGCGCGACGGGCAGCTGCTTCAGCGGCGGTTTGAGCGGCGAAGGGGGTGCCTTTACGGGCGCCCTTGAAACCGCTGGCTCCAGCGGAGCTCCAGGAGATCACTTCACCAGCGGTGTCGGTGATCGAAACGATGGTGTTGTTGAAGGTGCTCTGGATGTGCGCAACACCGTTGGGCACATTGCGCTTCGTTTTCTTGGCGCCGGATTTCTTGGCGGGCTTGGCCATGGGGTAGAGCCCTGCAGAAGCAGGGAGGTAATCGAGGAACTGGGGGAGCAACCTGTTGACGCCGATGCCCTATGGGGCAAGAGCGGCAGGTGCGAGGCAAAGGGCCGAAGGCCAAAAGCAGGCGGAGCCTTACTTCTTCTTACCGGCGACGGTCTTACGAGCACCGCGGCGGGTGCGGGCGTTGGTGCGGGTGCGCTGACCGCGCACGGGCAGACCCACGCGGTGACGACGACCACGCACGCAGCCGATGTCCTGAAGACGCTTGAGCGCCATGCCCTCCTGGCGGCGCAGGTCGCCTTCCAGGGTGTAGCTCTCAGCGGCGCCGCGCAGTTTCTGCACGTCGGCGTCGTCGAGATCCTTGACACGGGTGTCGGGGTTGACACCGGTCTTGGCGAGGATCTTTTGGGCCGTGGTCAGGCCGATCCCATACACATACGTGAGAGCGATTTCGATCCTCTTGTCGCGAGGAATATCAACGCCGGCAATCCGAGCCACAGAAACGAAAAACGGGGTGAGCAGGGGAGGGGTTGGCCCGAAGGCCGAGGACAAGACTCAGCCGGGGATCAACCCTGGCGCTGTTTGTGCTTGGGGTTGGCGCAGATCACCATCACGCGGCCGTGGCGGCGGATGACCCGGCACTTGTCGCACATTTTCTTGACCGAGGCACGCACCTTCATGGGAGCGGTCTCTCCATTTTTGCAAACGATGACCTTACCACAGGGGTCAACCCAGCAAGGCGCTGATCCGGGCTCCGATCTCCTCAACCGTGCCAGCAGCTTCCACGGAAGCCAACAGCTCACGCTCGCGGTAGTAGGCGATCAGCGGCTCGGTCTGCTGGCGATACACCTCCAGGCGATGGCGAATCACGGCCTCGTTGTCGTCGGCGCGGCCGCGGGAGAGCAGGCGCTGCACCAACACCCCGTCGTCGAGCTCCATTAGCACCACCAGCTCGATCTGCTGGCCGAGGTCATCGAGGAGCTGGGCGAGCGCGTCGGCCTGGGCAACGTTGCGCGGGAAACCATCCAGCAACCAGCCGCCACCGTGGCTTTGCAAGCGGCTACGCACGATCGCCAACACGAGGGCATCGCTCACCAGCTCGCCGCGGGCCATCACCGCCTCGGCTTCCTGGCCCAGCTCACTGCCGGCTGCCACTTCAGCGCGCAGCAGATCACCGGTGGAGAGGTGCAGCAGCCCCTGGCTTTCAGCCAGACGCTGGGCCTGGGTGCCCTTGCCGGCCCCAGGGGGGCCCAAGAAGAGAAGACGCTGCTTCATAACGGAGACGCAAACAACGAAAACGGAAACGGGAAGAACGGGCCGCCGGAGTGGCCCGCAGCGCTCACTGGCGCACCATGCCCTCGTAGCGCTGCGAGATCACGGCGGTCTGCAGCTGCTTGGCGGTTTGGATCGCCACACCCACCAGGATCAGCAGGCTGGTGGCGCCGAGGCCCTGGAAGGTTTTCACCTGGGTGGCCGATTCCACAGCCGAGGGGATGATCGCCACGGCCCCCAGGAACAGGGCACCCAGCAAAGTGAGGCGGTTCTGCACACCGCTGAGGTAGTTGGCCGTGGCCGAACCGGGCCGCACACCAGGTACGGCAACACCGGAACGTTTCAGGTTGGTGGCCACATCCGCCGGATTGATGGTGAGGGTGGCGTAGAAAAACGAGAAGCCGATTATCAGGGCGAAGAACAGCAGCGCATACACCCAGGGGGTGCCGCTGTTGGGGCTGAGCGCCGCGGCGATGTTGATCAGCCAGGGTTGCTTGGTGATGTTGGCGATGGTGAGGGGCAGAAACACCACGGCCGAAGCGAAGATGATCGGCATCACGCCGCCGGCGTTGAGCTTGAGCGGCAGATAGCTCTGGCGAGCCGGGAGGCTGGCCCCACCCACCTGGCGCTTGGCGCTCACGATGGGGATGCGGCGGTTGCCCTCCTCCACGCACACGATGCCCACGATGGTGAGCAGGAACACCGCCACCAACACCAGGATGCCGCCCACAGTGCTGCGGTCACCACTCTGGGCCAGCTCGATGGTGGAACCCAGGGCCCGGGGCAAGGTGGCCACGATGTTGAGGTAGATCACCAGGGAGGCCCCCTGGCCGATGCCCCGCTCGGTGATCACCTCGCTGAGCCACATCACCACCATCGAACCGCTCACCAAGGCGACGGCGGTTTGCAGCACGAACACCAACTCGGAAGTGCCGGCGGTGGCGTAGGGCCGCAGGATCAAGGCAAACACCACGCTCTGCAGGATGCCCCAGCCGAGGGCCACATAGCGGGTGTATTGGGCGATCTTGCGGCGCCCGGCCTCGCCCTCATTTTTCTGCAGATCCTCGAGCTGCGGCAGCGCCGAGGTGAGCAGCTGCAGGATGATCGAGGCGTTGATGTAGGGCAGGATTCCCAGACCGAACACACCGAGGGTGGAGATGCCACCGCCGGTGAAGATGTCGAGGAAGCCGATCAGCTGACCACCGCGGGCGATGAAGTCCTGAAAGGCCACCCGATCAATGCCGGGCACGGGGATGTAAATCCCCAGGCGCACCAGCAGCAAGAGGCCGAGGGTGATCAGCACGCGGTTGCGCAGATCCTTGGCCTGGATCAGCTGCGTGAGGATTTCACCGGCACTGGGGTTGCGGCCCCGGCTGACGAGCATGACGGGCGTGCGGAGGAGGGGACGAACAAAAAACCGCCTGGAGAAGCCGGGAGGCTCCGCCAGGCGGCACCGACGCTAATGGGTCGGGGTCAAGGCTTCAGATCTCTTCGCAGGTGCCACCGGCGGCCTCGATCTTCTCGCGGGCGCTGGCGGTGAAGGCAGCAGCCTGCACGGTGAGTTTCACCTTCAGGTCGCCGTTGCCGAGCACCTTCAGGGGGTGCTTGGGGCTGGTGACCAGGCCGTCCTTCACGAGGGTGTCGATGTTGACGGTGCTGCCGGCCTTGAGGTCAGCGAGCTTGGCCACGTTGATCACCGTGTAGTTCTTGGGGTTGATCACGGTGAAGTGCTTGAGCTTCGGCACCCGGCGGTAGAGGGGCATCTGACCACCT
>VGPW01000052.1 GCA_016882545.1 Cyanobacteria bacterium M_surface_10_m2_179
GCAATCAACCATACCTTGTCGCCTGACCTGAACCTCAAGGCCCAGTCTTTAGAGTCGGCCGATTGCGAACGGTTCTGACATGCGGGTCTCGCTCCAATGGCTGCGGGAGCTGGTGGCCTGTGATCTGCCCGCCGAAGAGCTGGGCGAGCGCTTGTCAGTGGCCGGCTTTGAAGTGGAGGAGATCGAGGATCTCGCCGCCCGTGCCGCGGGCGTGGTTGTGGGCCACGTGCAAAGCCGCGAGCAACACCCCAACGCCGACAAATTGAGCGTCTGCACGGTGCAGATCGGCGCTGCGGAACCACTTCAGATCGTCTGCGGTGCCAAAAACGTGCGTGCCGGCATCCACGTGGCTGTGGCCACCGTGGGCGCGTATCTGCCGGCTGTGGATCTCACCATCAAGCCAGCAGAGCTGCGCGGTGTGGCCAGCAGCGGCATGATCTGCTCCCTCTCCGAACTGGGCCTGGCAGATCGCTCCGACGGGATTGTGATCCTCGATGAGGCCCTGGAGAACGTGCCCCCCCTGGGCAGCCCCGTGGGTCCTCTGTTCGGCCTGGACGACCAGGTGCTGGAGCTGGCGATCACCGCCAACCGTCCCGATGGCCTCTCCATGCAGGGCATCGCCCGCGAAGTGGCCGCCCTCAGCGGTGCAGTCCTCACCCTGGCGGCCACTCCGCCGGCCGTGAAGGCCGAGCCCCTGCCCGTGGCCGCGCCGGTGCAGGAGCGGATTGAGGCCGGCGGGCTGTTCAGCCTCACGGCCCTGAGCGGTATCCGCATCGCCCCATCCCCCCAGTGGCTGCAGAGCCGCCTGGAGCGCGCCGGTCTGCGACCGATCAACAACGTGGTCGACATCACCAATCTGGTGATGCTCGAGTTCGGCCAGCCCCTGCACGCCTTCGACGCCACCAAGCTCGCGGCCCTCAGTGGCGGCAACCTCGATCCGGCCCAGCTGGATCTGCGCGCCGGCCGCAGTGATGAAGCCTTCGTGGCGCTCGATGGCAGTGAGCACACTCTCACCCCCGAAGCCTGGGTGGTGAGTTACGCCGATCAGGCCATTGCCCTGGCCGGTGTGATCGGCGGCAACAACAGCTGCGTGGATGAGAGCACCACGGCGCTCTGGCTAGAAGCGGCGATGTTCGCGCCGCAAACCGTGCGCCGTAGTGCCCGCAGCGTTGGCCTGCGCACCGATGCCAGCAGTCGTTTTGAAAAGGGCTTGCCCCGTGAGGTCACCCTCACGGCGGCCAATCGCGCCGTGCAGCTGTTCCAGGAGCTCTGCGGCGCCAGCCTCGAAGAGCGCTGGTGCCACGAGCGCAGCGAAGACCCCCGCCCAGCCCTGAACCTGCGCCGCGACGCCCTGCACAACTTGCTCGGCCCGGTGATCACAGCCGATGGCGATGAAACCGATCTCGAGGATGCCGAGATCGAGCAGATCCTCAGCGCCCTGGGCTGCAGCCTCAGCCCGGACGACGATGGCTGGCAGGTGCAGGTACCCCCGTCGCGCGCCATGGATCTGGAGCGTGAAGTGGATCTGATTGAAGAAGTGGCCCGCCTGGTGGGCTACGACCGCTTCGCCAGCCACCTGCCTGATCCGATCCAACCGGGTGGCCTTAACGCTGAACAGGAGGCGGAGCGACGCCTGCGCCGGATCCTGGCGGCCAGCGGTTTGCAGGAAACCTGCAGCCTCTCGCTGGGGCCGGCGGTATCGGAGCGACCCGGCGCCGATCCGGCGCGGCGGGTGGCTTTGGCCAATCCCCTGCTGGCGGACTACAGCCACCTGCGCGACAGCCTGGTGGACGAACTGCTGCTGGCGGCGCAGCGCAATCTGCAGGCCGGCCGCAGTGGCTTCTGGGCCTTTGAGCTGGGCAACGTGTTCGATGCCACCGCCAAGGACGGCGGTCAGCGCCTGCAGCTAGCGGGCGTGATCTGCGGGGCGCGCCAAGCCGAGCTCTGGAGCAGCGGCGGTAAACCCCAAGCCCTCGATTATTTCCAGGCCCGCGGCTTATTGCAACAGGCGCTGCTGAGTCTCAAGTTGCCCGTGGAGGATCGTCGCCTCACCAGCGAACCGCTGCTGCATCCAGGCCGGGCGGCCCAAGTGGTGGTGGAAGGCCGCCCCGCCGGCTGGTTTGGTCAGGTGCATCCCGAGCTGGCTGAGCGCTACGACCTACCTGCCGCCACCTACCTGTTCCAGCTGGAGGTGCCGCAACTGCTCAGCGCCGCCACCCGCCGCAACCGCTGGCAACCGGCCTTTGCCGCCTTCCCAACGGTGCCGGCCTCCGAGCGCGATCTGGCGCTGGTGGTGCCCAGCAGTACCGCCAGTGGCGATCTGCTCCAGGCAATTCGCAAAGCCGGCAAACCCCTGCTGGAGCAGGCCGAACTGGTGGACCGCTACGAGGGTGAGCAGGTGGCCGCCGGCAGCTGCAGCCAGGCCTTCCGCCTGCGCTATCGCGACGCCAAGCGCACCCTCACCGATGCGGAGGTGGATGGAGCCCACCAGGCCATCCGCTCCGTCCTGGAACACCAGTTCGGCGCCCAACTACGGGCCTGAGGGACAGCGGGATCAATCCCGCTGCAGCAGGGCCACACTCTCCACGTGGCTGGTCTGGGGGAAGAAGTCCACGGGCTGCACCGGCCGCAGCCTGTAGCCAGCTTCGGCCGTGAGCCGGCCCAGGTCGCGGGCGAGGGTGGCCGGATTGCAGCTGATGTAGGCGATCCGCTTGGGCGGTGCCTGCAGAATGGCCTCCATCACCTCAGGGGTGAGACCCTTGCGCGGTGGATCCACCAGTAGGGAGGACGCCCAGGTGAGGTGCTCGGCCAGAGAGGCCGCCACATCGGCCTGCTCGAAGCGGGCGTTCGGCAGCTGGTTGCGCTCCGCGTTGGCTCGCGCCTGTTGCACCGAGCCCGCGTGCAGCTCCAGCCCCAACACATTCAGCCCGGCCGCCGCCAGTGGCAGGGAGAACGTGCCGATGCCTGAGTAGGCCTCGAGCACCTGACTGGTGGGGTCCTCCAGAAAGAAGTTCACCAGCAGCGGCACCACCCGCTCCGCCTGCGCGGTGTTCACCTGGAAGAAGGTGTCGGCGGCGATGCGAAGGGCATGGCCGGCGAAACGCTCCTCCAGCCAGGAGCGGCCACAGATCTGCAGGGTGTCGGCACCGAGCACCACGTTGTTGGCTTTGGGCTGCAGGTTGAGATTCACCCCCACCACTTCGGGCCAGCGCTGCAGCCACTGGTTCGCAAGCGCCTCCAGGCCCGGCAGGTTGTTGTGGCTGCTCACCAGGGTGATCAACACCTCGCCGCTGTGGTGACCCACCCGCAGGGCGAGGTGGCGCAGCCCCCCTCCGGCGCTGAGGTTCACATCTACAGGCCAACGAGTGGCCTCGAGGTCGGCCTTGATCGGAGCGATCAGCGCATCAATGCGCGGATCGAGCACCGGGCATCGATTCATATTCACGATCTTGTGGCTGCCGCGCCGGTAGTAGCCGGCCCGCAGCTGCCCCTCTGGGCTCAACTCGAGTGGAATCAGCGCCCGATTGCGGTAGCCCAGGGGGGTGGCTGCACTCCAGATGGGCAACACCTCCATCTGCAGATGGCCCACGCGCTGCAGGGCCTGCCGCACCAGATTGGTTTTCAGCTCCGCCTGGGCGGCATCAACGCAGTGCTGCAAGGAGCAGCCCCCACAGTGATCCGAAAGGATGCAAGGAGGCTTGCGCCGCTGCTCCGCAGGCAACTCCACACCCACCAGATCGGCTTCAAGGTGGCGTTTGGCGCTGCGTCTCAGCCGGGCCACCACGCGCTCCTGGGGTAACGCACCGGGCACAAACACCACCAGGTCCTGCCAGCGACCCACGCCTTGACCCTCATGGCCGAGCCCGTCGATGGTCAGTTCAAAGGTCTGCCCCAACTTGAGATCGCTCGCCACACCCATCCGTTCGCCCTCTCTGCTGCTTCGACCCTATCGGTGCGTAAACACCTCGCCTTGAAACCGATGTTGAGGCCTTCAGTCTCGATAGAGTTTCTGGGCAACAGGTGGTTTCGATGAGCGTCGTACGCGATCTGATCCTGCAGGCAGACGATCAGCTCCGCTATCCCACCGGCGGTGAGCTCCGCTCGATGGTCGAGTTCCTCTCGACCGGTGCCAGCCGCATGTCGGTGGTGCGGGCCCTCACCGAAAACGAGAAAAAGATCGTTGACGAGGCCGCCAAGCAGCTGTTCAGCCGTAAGCCGGAATACGTCGCTCCCGGTGGCAACGCCTACGGCCAGAAGCAACGGGCCCAGTGCCTGCGAGATTTCGGCTGGTATCTCCGCCTGGTGACCTACGGCGTGCTCGCCGGCAGCACCGAAATGATCCAGAAGATCGGCCTGGAAGGCGCCCGCGAGATGTACAACAGCCTCGGCGTGCCGATGCCGGGCATGGTCGAGTCGATGCGCTGCCTGAAGGAAGCCTCCCTCGTGCTGCTCAATGGCGACGACGCCTCCATCGCCGCCCCTTACTTCGACTTCCTGATCCAGGGCATGCAAACGCCCTGCTGATCAAACCGCGCGAGTTCAACCCCAAAGCCGGTGGCCAGCAACTACCGGCTTTTTTGTGTTCAGGCTCAGGCGGAAGAACAGGTTTGACGATGAAGCAGGGACACCAGATTCGACCCAGAAGTCCTAGGACCGTCTTACCCCTAGACACGGATTGCGTCTTGTCTTCGACTTATAAGCACTGCGAGTCCTTGCGCTGCATTCCGGCAACCCCTGAGATCGATCGCGCAGAGGAACGTCCTGCGCTCAACCTTCGCGCCTCACGATCGCTTTCATCCGACAATCCGTTGGGGCTTCATTCATTCCCAAGCTGCCGGAGAACCAGATCGTCCATCGATGACCACCAAGACCAGGTAACTCGGCCCGCGGGTCTCGTCAGGGTCTCACTACTAGTCCAGCCCCTACGAGTGCCCTGGACAAGTGATACTTGGCAGTTAGGCGCTAAAAGCTCGACCGGATCGAGCCCGATCCGCCGGCGGCAACGAGCCTTATGCGCCCCATGCGCCAACAGGCATGCTCAGGCTTCTGTTGAACCAGGACATGTCGTGCATGCCAATCGACCACGAGCTGCTCAGCCATACAGCCGCGTGAACAAAGGCCGGACCCACCGCTAACACCTCCCGGTGACCCCGCGTACCTGTGTCTTACGCAGGTACGCGTTGCTCTAGTGCATGATGTGGCCTGGCTTTATGTGGATCACCTCTCCACTGGACATGGACATTGGTGACCATGGACAACCCTCGGAGGCTCTTCAAAGCACTGAATCGGTTTCGCAGGAGGGACGTCAGTCAGCTACACCTGCCGCAAACAGTTTTGATGAAAAAACAGCTTTTCTGAGTGGGGAAGCTTGGGCGCGCCCGAGATCGCAGGCAAGATTAAAAGCAGGATCGCGAGCTGTGGAATTGCCTTGCAGGTCGCAGCCTTGTCGCATGCCTGGACCCAGAAAGCATCATGAGCTAGATACCTGGTACTGCGACTTGTTCCATTGCATAGGCCACAACCTGAAGACTCACCGCCATTGCGAGCCATTAATTCGGTCGCACTGATTGACCATAAGTCGCGATACCAGACGTGAGCAGAGTCTCATTTGGAACCTTCGCTCAGAGAGCCCGCCGATACCGATCCTTCAGGAATTGGTAGGCCTCGTTGAGGCGTCGCATTGCATCGGCTGAACCGCCGGCATCCGGATGGTGGAGCTGGGCTTGTTCGCGGTAGGCCTCGCGGATTTCCTTGAGGGTGTAGGGGCGATCGGCAATCGTTGGCAGTTGCAGGAGGCGCAGGGCGCTGTGCACCGTGATCGCCTGATCGATCGCTTCAAATGAAGTGGTGCGCTTATGGCGGCTGCGTTGGCGCTGCACGAAGCGCGTCACCAGCGTGGGCACCCGCACGGCAAGGGTGTTGCCACCGAACGGATCTTCGAGGATGCCGGCGGCTGTGATCACACGCTCAAAGCTGGGATCGGTGGCAATCCATCCCGAGGTCATGGAGCTGATCACCTGCTGGGCGAGCCCCCAGCTGAACGGGCGACCGTCGCTGTGATCCGACTGGGGCCAGATGTCGCGCGCCAGCCAACTCATCGACGCATCCACCACGGCGTCGGTGGGTGGTTGCCCGTAGACCTCCAGCCAATGCAGCTGACAGCGGGTCAGCGCGTCTTGCAGTTCTGCCACCGACACCAGGGACAAACTGTTCGCCTCGGGCACGGGCAGTGGCGACTCCCGAAGACTGCGCTTCACCTCCCGGGCCTGTTGTCGCACAAACCCAGGCAATTGGATGCCACCGCCGGGGGCGCGCTCACGAGCTGCGCCAGTAGTCTCTGCTGGGAACCGGTCTGCGTCCCGGAGTGAGACCAGGTCGCCATGCACAAGTACGAGCGCGGTGACGTCGTCGAGCACGCCCTGTCGCTCGGATGGCTCAGACGACGAGGCACTTGCGTGATCCGATGCGGCGATCGGATCGCTGCCGTCAGGATCGTCGACCTCCTGGGGCTGAAGCTCCCGCAGCAGCTGTTCCACCAACGGGCCGCGACTGCGAAACCCCATTGAAGGCTTCAGCTCATCCAGCCAGGCCAGCAGGTCGGCGCTGAGCTCCAGGGTGATGCGCCGTTTGTCGGATCCGCTCTCCGCCACAACCGGCCGCTGTTCAACCTGAGGTTATCGGCCCATGAGCGAATTCATCAGCTGCTGCTGTGCCTGAACCGCCTGTTGGTAGCGCTCCATCAGGCTCTGGCTCATGCGGGTTGGAGTGATCACCGCCGGCGGCAGACCCTGAACCGTGGGTAGGGCAGGCAGGTCTTGCATCCACCCTGGTACGGACACGACCGTCGGTGGTGCGGGCTTCGGGCGTGCCGGCAGCTTGGCCATGGGTTTTGCCGCTTGGACCACCGCAGCGGGAGTGTCCACAGGTGCTGCAGCTACCTCCGCCGGCGGGGCCAACAGAGGCGCTGGCTTTGGTCTGGCGGCACGCGCCGCTGCCAGCAGTTGCTCCCGCTGTTGCAGCTGAGCCAACTGTTGATCCGAGACAACGCTGAGGAGGTGACCAGGGGTGGCATCGGCTGGGTAAACAAGGCTCACCTTCACCGGATTGTTCACTCCGGGCTTGAGGTTCACAGCGGCGATCGGCAGACTTTGGCCGGAGCGCAGCCCCACGTGCACCTCGCGGTAGCCCTCATCGGTTTGGATGCCGATGGAACCGCGGAAGGCAACGAACGAACGACCATTGGGGGTGGGGTGGCTCAGCACCAGCTGATGCGGCCCCGCTCCCTTGAGGTTGAGCTCCACATCAAAGCGAACGCCATAGGTGCCGACGTTGTCGAGCGAAGAATCCAGCATGCGCGAGGCGAGCTGATTCACCTGCACTTCCTTGGTGCCGAAGCTATGGCGAGTCGTGCTCGTTAACGGCACGTGCAAGGCGCCCTGGCTGAGGTCGTGGTTCAGAGAAGCCTGATAGGTGTCGCCGAGGGCCACACCGGCGACCCGCGAAAACACCGTGCCATCCTCAATTTGGCGCACGCGGCTCAGGTAAACGCGGCCGGGTGCGAGGCGCCCACTGTCGAGCACCGCCAGGATGTCGGCATCGCTGCGAGGGTTCTTGGCGGCCACAACGGCCATCTGGAACGGCCCGTCACTACGCCCCCGCAGCAGCCCGTTGGCGATGCCCAGTGCCGGTAGGGCCGTGCTGAACAAGACGACACGGCCATAGGGAGGGACGGTGATCTCTTCCTCGAGTCGGCGATCGAGTTGACCGCGCAGCATCTGCACAGCGGTGGCATCGCCAGGTCCCGTGTTCCAGGGACGTGGACCCAGTGGCTTGACCCCCATCATGTTGTTGGCCAGATAGGGCGCTTCGAAGCTGTTGCGCACCGCCCCGTTCTTGAAGCGGATGTGGACGGGCCTGGATCCCGGGTTGATCAGGATGGCGGCCAGGGTGAGCTCGCCACGACGACCACCGCCGCCTCTGAGTTGACTGCGATCCTCCGGGAAATATTTGTGATGCGCGTGCAGGCCGAACTCACCGTTGAAGGTGTATGTGGGATTGGCTAGGGGTTGATTCGTCTCCACGGCCACCGCCGACCCTGGCCGTGTGTCCACCAGGATCCCGGGCCCCAACACCTCTTCCGGCTGGTTGGAGTGGAGCACCGGCACGTTGTTAAAGCTGCCGTTCAACGGGCGCGCCGTTTCACCCGCCATCAAGGCCACGTAGGCGTGAGCTTGGACAGGTGCCAACAGGACACCGCCCACCAAGGCCATCAACACCGGGCGCATCGCTCTCCTGGGACCCATTGCTCTCACCCTGCGATCAAACTGCGCTCAGGTGGCGAATGATTCCATTTGGCTTCAACTCCGGAGTCATGCTGGTGAGTCGCGCGAACAGGAGGACGGGCGCTGATCACGCACGGATGGTCCCCGGTTGGAGAACGCGGTCACGCATGTGCGACCGCTAGAACATCAACTTCAGCACATTTTCCCATGTTCCCGCCGTTCTTTGGCTGCGGCGACAGCAGCAACCCGGCCCAGAGCCGCCGCCGTCATCAAGAACGCAAGCTGCACACCCTCACCTTCTGGCGCGATGGCCTCGAGCGTCAGCTGGCGGCGATCAATGCGGCGATCAGCACGCTGGAGCGTCAGATGCACGATTCAACTGAAGCCTGAGCGCATCTAGGGCCCGGTGGAGCTGGCGGTGCACCGTGGCGGCACTACTGCCCTGGCGGGCGGCCACGGTGCGCAGGCTCTCCCCCTTGAGCACCACCGCTTCCACCACCCGGCGCAGTCTCGGTTCGAGACCCTGCAGGGCGGCCATCGGATCCGCGCTTGCTGCATCGCTCGCACTTTGGACCGGAGCGGGGGGCTCGACTCCATCGAGGGCATCCAGGGTCAGGTATCTGAGCAGGTGGCCAAGACCCTGGAGCTCCTCCCACTGGCGAGGACTGAGTCCCAGCCGCTGCTGCAGTTCCTGTCCTGACGGGGATCGTCCCTCCTTCCGCCAGACGCTTTGACGGCACTGCTCCACCTGCTGACGCCGTTCCTGCAAGCGCCGCGAGATCCGCACCAGGGGCGCACCATCGCGCAGGTAGTGGAGCACCGAGCCGCGCACATGCGGTGCCGCAAAAGCACTGAAGGGCACGCAGCGGCTACTGCTGTAGAGCTCAGCGGCTCGGATCAGCCCCAGAGCCCCCACCTGCACAAGATCGTCGAAGGGTTCAGCGGAGCGGGCGGCGTAATGGGCGGCAACCCGGCGCACCAGCGCCATGTTCTCCTGCACGCGGCCGTTGCGTTGCTTCAGGCGCTGGCTCGCGGACGGCATGGACGGAATCAGTTGGGGCTCTTTCACCCAAACCGCCCCGAGCGCCGGCGCGCATCCGTGGCACCACGGAATCTGGCGTTAGCGCTTCGCCGCCACCGCCTCCAGCAATGCCAGGGGGCCCCGCTGCTGCAGCCAGGCTCGATCCGATTCAGGCGTCACGAGCAGACAGCCGGCATAGCCGAGGGCATTCACGCTGAATCCAGCCCAATGCTCCTGGGTGCGCTCCACGGTCATGAACCAGTGGCGATCAAACAGCAAGTTGTAAGGCCGCAGCGGTTGCACCTGATCGCTGGGCTGGCCAAGCCCCAACTCCCGCTGATGCAGCTGGTAGAGCTGCTCGAGCTCTGCAGCGGCGCCATCCGTGCCGGCCTGCCCACGGTGGCTGAGGCAATAGCGCCAGGGCCAGGGGGGTTCGGTTCCGGCCAGTTGGGCCTGCAAGTTCTCCGCTAAGGGGCAACTGGCTTCGTTGGCATGGCGGGGCAGCAGCTGCAGATGGCGATGGGGTTGGCTGGCTCCGGCAGCGCCACAACTGTTAAAAAACCACAGCCCCGGGCAGTTGCGCTCCACCGCCGCCAAAACTGCCCAATCCAGGCTGCGCAACCAGCCGGCCTGGGGCTGCCAGCTCTGGGTGATCAGCAGCAGATGGCCCCGCTGCACGGGGAACTTATTGAGGATCAGGGCGTGATCGGGGCTGGGCCGATCCACCTCCAGCCGCGGATCCCAAGGCAAAAACGGATTGGGCTTCGGTCCGGCGCTGCGCAGGTGTTTGGGCGTGTCGGATAGCAACTGACGCACCACAAAAGGCTTTGTGGCGGCTGAGGCCACCAGCTGCGTGTGCAAGGGCACCAGGGCGCCACTGCTCTCGGCCTCTTCGCTGCGTTGCAGGGCAGCCGTGAGCAGCGAGCTCATCAACCGCTGCCCAGGCGTAGCCGCGCCAGGCTTGCGCCTCGGTAGTACTGGCCCAGGATCGCGTTGTAGCGCTGTCCGCGGCTGGCGAGCGCCTGTGCTCCGTGTTGGCTCATCGAGGCCCCCAGATGGCCGTGAGCCTCCAGGCTGATCTCGCTGGTGGCGGCATAGAGGCTTTCCACGATGCCCCCTTGGTAGCTGAGGATCAGCCCGGCGGTGTCGGCAGCGGCCTGGCGGGTGCGGCTGGTGCTGCTGGCCAACCCCCGGTAGGCCTGCCAGCGGGTGGTGTCGCCCAGATGCCAGTGCTGGCTGGCGGGCCGGGCCATGTGGGCGAGGGCATAGGAGCGAGCCGCCACCGCCTGGGCCTTGAGCGCCTCCAGATCCCAGGAACTGGGCATCTCCGCCCCCACCACCGAGGCCACATAGGTTTCCAGGGGCAGATGATTCACCACCAGCAAACCGCCGCCTTGCTGCAGAACCCGCAACCGGCCGGCATAGGCCGCGCCATTGAGGCTCACCGCCTGGGCTGCGGTGGTTTCCAGCCACACTTCCGCCGGCAGCGCACTGGCGGCGCTGATCGGCAGCACTTCTCCGGCCGCTCCCTGGCGGATCACGCTGCCGTCGCGGCGGCGTAGCCACCAGGGCCCCGTGGCCGACAGAGACACCGAAGCCGCCTCACGGGCCAGCGACACCCGGATCTCGAGATTGAGCGGTTGGCCGCGGGCCGGTTCCGCCAGGGCCAGTGAGGCCCCCCGCTGGCCACTGCGTTCCGCCGCCACGCCGCGCAGGTCGTCCTGGGCTGAGCGCTTCGGGGTGGCATGGGGCGGCGGGCTGGCCAGCATCGCTTCGAGCAACGGTCCGTTGACCGTGGCTGGCCCCGGCATCAAGGCCTGGGCCCAGAAGCCGATCCCCAGCGCACCCAGCCCCATCGGTGTGCCCAGCAACAGGCGGCGCCAGTTCATCGATACACCGCTTGATCCCAGCCGCTGGGATCGCAGCCAGCTGCCCAGCCGTTGAGGCGTCCATCCCATAGGAGTTGTCCGACTCCCGTGAGCCGCACCCGAGCGGGCCCGGCGGATTCGCACAGCATTCCACCACGGCGGGCCGAGACCTGCCAGCCGCGCACCCGATGGCGCCCCAACTGCTGCATCCACCACGGCGCCACCAGGGCATGGGCGGAGCCGGTGACAGGGTCTTCATCAATGCCGAGGCCCGGCGCAAAAAAGCGCAACTGGTAATCCCAGGCCTCGGCGCCGGGGCCGCCGGCCTGCATCACCACCAGGCCTTGACGCTCCGGCTCGGCCAGCTGAGGGGCGGGATTGGGCAGGCCAGCCAGATCCGTGGCGGGGCTGATCAAGGCCACGCGGTAGCCCAGCGGTGAACACCAATAGGCCTCCACCTCGCCACCGAGAAGCCCACTGAGGCCCGCTGGCACGGGCAACGGCTCCAATCCCGAGCTGGGCAACACCAGGCTGGCGCAGCGTTCAGCCGTGGCCCCAGCCGACGTCTCCGGGATGGCCACATCCAGCGCGCCACTGCGACTGGCGAAGGCCAGGCTCTGCCCGGGCAGCAGCACACCCCAATGGGCCAGGGCCAGCGTGGCCGCGAGGGTGGCATGGCCGCAGAGCGGCACCTCACAGGTGGGTGTGAACCAGCGCAAACGCCAGCCACCGGCATCGCAGCGATGCAAAAAGGCCGTTTCCGATTGGCGCAAGCTGCCCGCCAGGCCCTGCATCCAGCCCGCCTCGGCAGGCTGCTCCAGCAACACCACCGCCGCTCCATTGCCCTGCAGCGGTGCGGCGGCAAAGGCTTCCACAAGCACGGCCGGCAGGGAGTGCTCCATCAGCGGAAGGCCAGCTCCTCAGGCTTGAGGTTGCGCTCCATCAGGCGCCGCACGGCTTGCTCCGGCCGGATACTGCCGGCCATCAAGGCCCCCACCTGCTCGCAGATCGGCAGGTGCCAGCCATGGCGCTCCGCCAACAGATTCACGGCCGTCGCCGTTTGGGCACCTTCCACGGTGGCGCCCACCCGTTCCAGCGCCTCGGCGGCGCTGAGCCCCTCCGCCAGCGCCAAACCAAAGCGGTAATTGCGGCTGAGCACGCTGTTGGCCGTGGCCAACAGATCACCGAGACCCGCCAGGCCATAGAGGCTGGCGCGATCACCGCCCAGCCCCTGGATCACCACCCCCATCTCCACCAGGCCACGGCACAACAGCGACGCCTTGGCGTTGGCCCCCAGCTTCAACCCATCACAGACACCACCGGCGATCGCCATCACGTTTTTGAGGGCACCCGCCACCTCCGTGCCCACGGGATCAGCGTTGGTGTAGAGCCGCAGGTGATCACTGCTCAGGGCCCGCTGCAGGCGCTCGGCCAGGGCCTGATCACGGCCAGCCAACACGCTGGCGGCCGGCAGGCCCGCCGCCAGTTCACTGGCCAGGTTGGGACCGCTCAACACCAACAGCGGCAACTCCGGCAGCAACTGCGACCAGAGCTGACTGGGGGTGCACTGCTGCTGCAGATCAATGCCTTTGCTGCAGCTGATCAGCGGCAGTCCTGTGGGCCAGCGGCCAGCCAGGGCCGGTGCCAGGGCTTGCACGCCCACCAGGGAGGTGGCCATCAAGGCCAGATCGGCACCGGTGAGTGCCTCCGCAGGCTCGCCACCCTGGCGGCGGCTCCAGCCCTGCACGGTGTGGCCCTGTTGCTCGAACAGCGCAGCCAGGGTTGAGCCCCAGGCCCCCAGACCGATCACCACGATGCGCAGGCTCATCGCGCCATCATGCGCCAGCAGCGTGTTGTTGCAGCACCTCCAGGGGGATCACCGCCAGGGTGCTCTGCTCGCAGGCCTCGAGGCGCACCGGCGGGGCCATGCCGTCGTCGTAGGCCTCCAGCCAGCGGCCGGCGCAGACACACCAGTGATCGCCGGGTTTGAGGCCAGGGAAGCCGTAATGGGGGGCCGGGGTGCTGAGGTCGTTGCCCAGGGCCCGGGAATAGGAGAGGAAGCGCTCATCCACCACACAACACACCGTGTGGCGGCCGAGATCGGAGCCATCGGTGCGGCAGCTGCCGTCGCGAGTCCAGCCGGTCATCGGTTCACAACCGCACACCGCCAGGGGCTCGCCGAGCACGTTCAGGGCTGGGGTGTCGGTGAGGCTCACAGGGGCAAACAGCGCTCGGCTGGTCGGCAGTCTGACGACGGAGTGGCACAAAACGCGATCAGACAGTTGACGGACCCTGGGGGGCAGGCGTTAAAGGTCATTCAGCAGACCCCCCTACATGAGCTGGGACTTCACCGAAGACGGCGCCTTCCTGGCCCTGTGCGATGCCTTCAAGGAAA
>VGPW01000053.1 GCA_016882545.1 Cyanobacteria bacterium M_surface_10_m2_179
GGATTCATGAATTCGGCCTTGCCGAGGATCTCGCAGCCGGTGGCCTCACTGAGCGCGTTGAGCCGGATCAGCGGCGTGTTGCCAACCGCCCCCACAAAGCCGGAAGTGATGCCCGGAGAGCTGGCCGCCATGCGCTCGCCACCACGCGTTCTGCAGTGGCGCGATCGTAGGGGGCTTGCCGCCACACCTAGGGTCTGCGCAGACACCCCAGGCTCATGGCGCCCTGCGCAGCCTCAGCCCAGCTCCCGCGGCTGCTCGGGATCCGCCAGGCCAGCGAAGCGCTGATTCAAGGCCTTGAACCGGAGGACCTCTGCCTGCAGGGGATGGCCGATGCCAGCCCGGCCAAATGGCACCTCGGCCACACCAGTTGGTTTTTTGAGGAGTTTCTGCTGCGGCAGCGGCCCGGCTACGCAGCGGCCGAGAGCCGCTGGCGCTACCTGTTCAACAGCTACTACGAGGCGGTGGGCGAACGGCATCCCCGGCCGCAACGGGGCCTGCTCACCCGGCCGCCGATCGCTGAGGTGCTGGCCTGGCGGCAGCGGGTCACCGCCGCCCTGGGGCAGGAACTGGAGCAGCTGGATCCGGAGCTAGTGGAGCTGGGCCTGCAACACGAGCAACAGCACCAGGAGCTGCTGTTGATGGATCTGCTGGATGGCTTCAGCCGCAACCCGCTGGAGCCGGCGGCCTACCCCAGCGGCACCGGCGGGGTGGAACCGGAAGCGGCCTATGAGCTCAGCGCAACGGCGGCCCCAGCCAACCCGAGCTGGATCGAGCTGGCGGGAGGGTTGGTGGAGATCGGCCATCCCGGGGGCAACGGGGGCCCCGAGAGTGCGCTTGGCGCCTTTCATTTCGACAACGAGTCGCCCCGCCACCGCGTGTGGCTGGAGCCCTTCGCCATCGCCGACCGGCTGGTGAGCAACGCCGCGTATGCCGCCTTCATCGACGACGGCGGCTACAGGCGGCCAGAGCTGTGGATGAGCGAGGGCTGGGCGGTGGTGCAGCAACGGGGCTGGCAAGCTCCGCGCTACTGGCGAGGCGAGTGGGAGTTCACCCTGGCGGGCCGGCGGCCGCGACAGCCGGAGGCGCCGGTGCGGCACTTGAGCTGGTTTGAGGCCGATGCCTACGCCCGTTGGGCCGGCGGACGGCTGCCGAGCGAAGCCGAATGGGAAGTGGCCGTCGGCAGCGGCCAGCTGTCCCAGGCCTATGGCTGCCTCTGGCAGTGGACCAGCAGCCCCTACCGGCCTTATCCGGGGTTTGCGCCAGCGGCCGGTGCCGTGGGGGAATACAACGGCAAGTTCATGACGTCGCAATTTGTGCTGCGCGGCAGCTGCTTCCTCACACCCCCCGGCCATGGGCGGCTCACCTACCGCAACTTTTTTGCGCCGGCGAGTCGCTGGATGGCCAGTGGCCTCCGCCTGGCCCGCGAGGTGGCGCGATGAGGGGCGCTACTGGTGCAGCAGAGGCTGGGGCGGTGGCAGTGGCAGCGACAGCGGAACCCCTCGCCGCGCCCCTGCTGGATCTGCATCCCGCCCCGGCGGACACGCGACAGCTGGTGATTGAGGGGCTCAGCCGCAGCCCGAAACAGCTGCCCGCCTGGTTTCTCTACGACGCTGAGGGCTCCCGACTGTTTGACCTGATCTGTCAGCAGCCGGAATACAGCCTCACCGCCACCGAAACAGCGTTGCTCGAGCAGCAGGCGCCGGCCATCGCCGCGGCGCTGGGCAGCGGCACCCTGGTGGAATTCGGTGCAGGCAGCGCCCGCAAGGTGGCGCCGCTGCTGCAGGCCCTGGCCGAGCCGGCCTATGTGGCGCTCGACATCAGTGCCGAGCATCTGCAAACCGCCTGCGCGCGGCTGCAGGGGCAGTTTCCGCAAGTGCCGATCCTGGGGGTGTGCTGCGACTACAGCCAGCTGGAGCAGCTGCCGGTCCATCCGCTGTTGCGGGGCAGCGCCCATCTGGGCTTCTTCCCCGGCAGCTCCCTGGGCAACTTTGAGCCCGCAGCGGCCCAGGCCCTGCTGCTGCAGTTCCGGCGCCTGCTCGGCCCCGGCGGCCGCCTGCTGATCGGCATCGATCAGCCCAAGGCAGTGGCACGGCTTGAGGCGGCCTACAACGACGCCGCGGGCGTTTCAGCGGCATTTGCGTTCAATCTGCTGGCCCGCCTCAACCGTGATCTATGGGGCGATTTCGATCCCACAGCCTTCCGCTACCGGGCCCGTTGGGTGCCGGAAGCCAGCTGGATCGAGATGGCGCTGGTGAGCCTGCGGCCGCAACAGGTGCAGCTGGCTGGGCGCCGCTGGAGCTTTGCCGAAGGCGAAGCGCTGATCACCGAAACCAGCGCCAAATACAGCCCTGAGGCCTTCCTGAAGCTGGCGGCGACTGCCGGCTGGCGGGGCGAAAAGCGCTGGAGCGATCCAGCGGAAGATCTATCGCTGCATCTGTTAGTGCAGGCAAACTGACCCCAGCACAGGGGCGAGAATGTCGAGAGAAGAGCAGCGCAAGGCCGTGCGCGAGCTGCGGGAAAGCCTGATCGCCCAGCTGGAGGAGCTCTACGGAGCGGCCTTCGAGCGGCTCACCACCCAGAACCTGGGGGACGGCGGCATCGCCCGCCTCACCCAGCTGCTGCTGCGCTCCCGCGAAGCGGCGATCACACCGCTGCAGGAGGAAATCGAAGCGCCGCTGATCACCCGAGCACCCGAGAGCGCTGAGCGCCCATGAGCCCGGCCGCCGACTGGCTCGAGCAACTGGAGGCCAGGCTGGAGCAGCAGCTGGAGGCCTTCCTGCGTGCCAATCCGGCCCAGGAGGCCCTGCTGCAGGAACAAGAGCAACGGGATCGGACCCAACGGCGCCGCAGCCAGCTGCAACAGGCAGAAGGGCTGCGCCGCGAACTGCTGCAGCTGGCCAACGAGATCCGCCAATGGCGCGAGCGCGCCGAGCGAGCCCGCAGCGCCGGTGCCACGGAGCTGGCCCAGCGAGCCGATCAGCAGGTGGCTGAGTTGATGGAACGCGGCCGCCAGCGCTGGCACACCCTGGAGCAACTGGGGCAGCAGGTGCAACAGGTGCAGGCCCAGGCTGCGGCCAACGCTCCAGAGCCCAGCCGCCCTCCGGCCAGCGACCCCCTCGACCAGGCCTGGGGTCGCTTCGAACTGGACCAGGAGCTGGAGCAACTACGCCGGCAACAGCAGCAGCGCCCCTGAAGCCCCTTAAGGATCGGGGGATTGCTCCGAAACACAGTCCAAGGTTCCGTACGGTCTGTACAGACCTTCTAAAACCAGGGTTGAGCAACCCGACCAGGGCCGAGCAACCCGACCAGGCAGCCAACCCGCCACACAGCAAACCAACCACACCCTGAGCGCGATGGGCTTTTTGCTCTCCAAGTTGGTGCCGCTGTTCCTGTATCCCCTGGGTCTGGGCTTGCTGCTGCAGCTGGCCGGGCTCACGGCAACGGCGCGGCGCCGCCCGCACTGGGGACGAGGGCTCAGTGGTGCTGGGATCGGCTTGATCTGGCTGTTTGCCATGCCGCTCACCAGTCGGCAGTTGATCTGGGGATTGGAGGAGCAGGCCTCAGCTCTCAGCCCCAAGGTGATGCCACGGGCAGACGCCGTGGTGGTGCTCGGTGGTGGTCTACGACCGGCGCTGGCGCCCCGCTCGGGGGTGGAGGTGGCCGAGGGGGGTGACCGCCTGCTCACCGGTCTGCGCTTGCTGCGCCACAACAAGGCCCCCGTGCTGGTGACCAGTGGCGCCCAGGTGACCTTCACCGCAGCCAACCCGGCCCCACCGGAAGCGCAATCGGCCAGGGCGTTGGCGATGGAACTGGGCGTGCCGGCCGAGCGGATTGTCACCAACCCAGGCTCACGCACCACGGCCGAAGAGGCGCGAGATATCGGCCAACTCGCCAGGCAACGGGGCTGGAGGCGGGTGTTGCTGGTGACCAGCGCTTTCCATCTGCCGCGCGCCTTGGCCACATTCCGGCAGCGCAGCGGTTTAACGGTGATCCCCGTGGCCTGTGATTACCAGCTGGCAAGCCGCAGTCAGTTCGGCCAACCCACCGTTGGGTCTGTGGTGAAGGACCTGCTCCCCGATGCCGAATCCCTCCACCTGAGCAGCATCGCGCTCAAGGAACAGTTGGGGTTGGCGCTTTACCGCCTCAAAGGCTGGTCGTGAATGCCTCAGCTCACGCCTTGGGGGCGGGGGGCACCAGGCTCACGCCCTCGGGTGGCGGGGTGGGGTCGGGGTCGGCGATCAGCATGTGCTGGAGCACGATCTCGGGGCGCTCGCTGTCGCGCCAGCGGATCCGATAGGCCGGCATCTTGGTGCCACGGCTTGTGGTTTGCTCCACGGGCTCCATCACCCAGCCGCGGCGGGAGCGGCCCTGGGGGTTGCGCTTCACCACCGCATCAGCGTGCTTGAAGCGGAAACCGACGCGCTCGCCACTCATGGGACCACAGACCCCCGATGGGGGTGATTGCCTACTAGAAGGGATTATCCCATTGCGGCTGTCCGTTAGTCGGCAGGAGCGGTGCGGGCTTCCGGCCGCAGCAGCGGGAAAGCGATCACATCGCGGATCGAAGGGCTGTCGGTGAGCAGCATCACCAGCCGATCGATGCCGATGCCCAGGCCGCCTGTGGGGGGCATACCCACCTCCAGAGCCTGGATGAAGTCTTCATCCACCTGCTGGGCTTCGTCGTCGCCGGCGGCCTTGCGGGCCATCTGCGCCTCCAGACGCTGGCGCTGATCCACCGGATCGATCAACTCGCTGAAGGCATTGGCGGTTTCGCGCCCCACGATGAACAGCTCGAAGCGCTCCACCAGCCCCGGCTTGCTGCGGTGGGCCCGGGCCAGGGGCGAGTTTTCCACCGGGTAATCGATCACAAAGGTGGGCTGGATCAGATCGGTTTCCACCGTTTGCTCAAACGCCTCCACCAGCAGCCGGCCCACGGAATCGGCCAGGGCCGGTGCCACCAGTCCCTTGGCTTCCATCGCCAAGGCCGCAGCCTCCCGCGACGCAAACGCCGTGAAGTCGAGGCCGGTGGCGTCCTGCACCAGCTCGTGCATCGTGACGCGACGCCAGGGGGGCGTGAGATCGATCTCGGTGCCCTGGTAGCTGATCACGGTGCCGCCGCACACCTGCTGGCACACGTGAGCAATCAGCTGCTCCGTGAGATCCATCATGTCGTTGTAGTCCGCGTAGGCCTGGTACACCTCGATCGAGGTGAACTCCGGGTTGTGCCGGGTGCTGATGCCCTCGTTGCGAAAGATCCGGCCCAGCTCATACACCCGCTCAAAGCCGCCCACCACCAGCCGCTTCAGGTGCAGCTCGGTGGCGATGCGCAGGGTGAGCGGCAGATCGAGGGCGTTGTGGTGGGTTTCAAACGGGCGGGCATCGGCGCCGCCGGGAACGCTCTGCAGCACCGGCGTTTCGATCTCCAGGAAACCGCGCTCATCGAGCCAGCGGCGGATCGAACTCACCGCCACCGCCCGGCGCCGGAAGGTTTCGCGGGTGTCGGGCGACACGATCAGATCGAGGTAGCGCTGCCGGTAGCGCTTCTCCACATCCGAGAGGCCATGCCACTTATCGGGCAGCGGCTGGAGGCTCTTGCTGAGCATCTGCCAGCGCTGCACCTTCACCGAGAGCTCGCCGCGGTCGGTGCGGCGCAGGCTGCCGTGCACGCCGATCAGATCACCCGCATCCACGAGCGAGGTGATGTGCGCGAAGGCTTCAGGGTCGTCTGGCATCGAGGCAGCCAGCGTGGCCTTCTCGATAAACAGCTGAATCGGGCCGGTTTCATCGGCCAGGGTGAAGAAGGCGAGCTTGCCCATCACCCGGCGGGTCATCACCCGGCCGGCCACAGCCACGGCAACATCGCGCTCTTCGCCGTTGGCCAGATCAGCGTGGGCCTGCTGCAGCTCAGCGGTGCGATGGCTGGGCTCGAAGCGCAACGCATAGGGCCCCTGGCCCAGCTCCGCTAGGGCCTTGCCTTTCTCGAGGCGGGTCTCGCGCAGCTCAGACAAAGGACCGGTTCAACTCTGCTTGCGGCCATCCTGCAGGAACGCGGTGCAGGCCCGGAGCAGAACAGCCTCAGACGGCAGCAGCCATGCCGGAGGTTTCGCCCACCCGCTGGGAGGCGTAGCCGGTGCCGCGCACCGTGAGGATCAGCTCGGGGTTGCGCGGGTCGGGCTCGAGCTTGCCGCGAAGGCGGGCCACATACACATCCACCACCCGCAGGTCGGCGGCGCGGCGCGGCGGATAACCCCAGAGCTGTTCGAGGATCTCGGCCCGGGGCACCACGCGACCCGGCTCACGGAACAGCAGCTCGAGCAGGCTGAATTCGGTGTAGGTGAGGCCGATGCGCTCGCCGTCGCGGGTCACCTGGCGGCGGTTGGTGTCCACCACCAGATCCCCCACCCGCAGCACACCCTGGCCCGGCGTCACATCGCGGGGTTCGGCAGCTGCAGAGCCGCGGCCCACGCGGCGCAGGATCGTGGCGATGCGGGCCTCGAGCTCCTTGGGGCTGAAGGGCTTGGGCAGGTAGTCGTCGGCGCCGAGATCGAGGCCCGCCACCCGCTCGGCGATGGCATCGAGGGCGGAGAGAAAAATGATCGGAACGCAGGATTCAGCCCGCAGTCGGCGGCAAACCGCGAAGCCGTCGAGCTTCGGCAGCATCACGTCGAGCACAACGAGATCGGGCTGCTCCTGATGGAAGAGCGTGAGCGCCTGCTCTCCGTCCTCAGCACACACCACCCGGTAGCCGGCCAGCTGCAGGCGCATCACCAAAACGCGACGCACCGCCGGTTCGTCGTCCACCACCAGCAGGGTGGCGCGCTGCTCATCACTACCGGACGTGACCCCGGACGCATCACCGAGTTGGTGCTGGTCGCCGAGGGCCATACGCACAACAGGTGATGAAGAAGCGCAACGATACATCTCAGGATGAACAGAACGCGCCTCAAACCCCCTGGAAACAGGGGTGTGCGCAGAACTCTTAAGGATTTCTTCTTGTCAGGTTTTTTCGCGCGGGAAAGCGGCCGGCGGCATAGGCATTCCACTGGCGCTCCGCCTCCGCCAGGGCGGCATCACTGCTGATCTGGCCGAGCATTGCCCGTTGCAGCTGCGTGTAAACGATCGCCTGCAGCCGCTTCACCCCAGGGCTGGCGGGCACCAGCACCCGGGCCTGAGCGAGGGTGTCGGCCGAAAGCAGGCGCGCCTGCTGCACAAGGGCTTCCGGTTGCGTGGCCGGGCGTTCCGCTTCCAGCCCCAACCGCAGCTGCCGGAGTGCGCCGCTGGAGGAGGGCAGCACCCGCGCCTGCTCAGCGAAGCGCTGCTGATTGGCGGCATCGGTGAGAAACAGCGCGAAATCGGCGGCTTTGGCGGCCACACGGCTCTGGCGGGGAATGGCGAGGGTCATCACCGCCACGTTGGCCTCACCGCCGGCGCCGGTGATCGGCGGATAGGGGCGGGTGGCGGCGGCGATCTGGGGGGCGTTGGTTTGGATGCTGCGCAGGAATTCAGCGCCGCTGCCCACCTGGGCCAGCTCACCGCTCTGATACAGCTCGATCGCCCGGCGGTAGCCCTGGCTCACCACCTCGCGGGGCAGCAGGCCGCGGCGATAGAGGTCGGTCCAGAAAGCGAAGGCACGGCGGCCGGCGGGGCTGTTGAAGGCGGCACGCTGATCGGGGCCGAGCAGGGTCACCCCCATCTGCACCAGGCTCTCCAGCAGCTCGGCGGAGTCGTCGGGAACCACCGTCACGAACAGGGCGTAGCGGCCAGTGCGGCGCCGCACCGCTTCGGCATAGGCCGGCACCTCGGCCCAGTGGCGCGGCGGGGCGCTGTAGCCGGCCTGCTTGAGCAACTGGGTGTTGGCCAGGGTGATCCGAGCCGTGAGATACCAGGGGATGGCGAACTGCTGGGGCTGGCCCTCCGGACCAGCGCTGCGGCCCGCCTGCCAGATCAAGGGCAGGTAGCCCTGGGGCGCCCCTTCCGGCAACACCCGCTCCAGCGGCAGCAAGCCACCCTTGCTGGCCAGGTTGGCGGCAAACAGGGGATTGAGATTCACCACATCGGGCGCGGTGCGGGCAAACACCGCCGCCAGCAGCTTGCGCTCCACCGAGCCCCAGGGGATGTCGGTCCACACCACGCGGTAGCCGGGGTTCTGGCTTTCCCAGGCCGCAATCACACCCTGGATATAGGTGTTGAACTTGGGGGCCAGATCCAGGGTCCAGAACTGGATGGTGCGGCCAGCGTTCTGGGGCGGCGCAGGTGGCCGGCAGGCGGCGGTGCCCAGGGCGAGCGCAACACCGGCGACGGCCACGGCCAAACGCCGCAGCAGCGGGCGGCGACGGAAACCAGCAAGGGCGGGGTGCGTCATCCCATCAACTCCTCAAGTCGGCGATGCGGCGCCAGCGCAGCAACTGCAGCGAGCAGAGCACCGGCGCCAGCAGACCGGTGATCAGGCTCTGAGCCACCAGGGTGTGCAGGCCCGCCAGGGATAGCGGCAACTGATCACTCCAGGACAGCTGCAGCAGCAGGCTGACCCCGAGCACCAGGCTGCCGAGCAGCGCCAGCAAGCCCAGGTTGTAACTGCGCTCGATCGGCACGCCGCGCCGACCGATGCGGCCCCACCACCAGCCCAGCGCTATCAACACCGGCACTTCGCTGGCCTGGCCCAGGTGCAACGCATCCAGCACCAGCCCCAGGCACAAACCGGCAATGGCGCCGGAGGCGGGTCCATCCACCAAGGCCCACGGCAGCAACCACAACACCGCCCAGCTGGGGGCAACCCCGGCGAGCTTCAAAAAGGCCGGCGACGCCAGGGTGAGCAGCGGCACCGCCAGAGCCGTGGCCCCACACCAGCGCTGGCGATGCAGCACCCCCATGGTCAGCGGCTCACCACCTGCACCCAGTCCACAGCATCCACCGGCGCGCTCAGCTGCACCTCAGCCTCAGGGGCAGGCGAGAGATCGTCGTTCACCGACTGCACCACACCCACCAGCAGGTTGGGGGGCACCAGGGTGCTGGCGGGGGAGGTGGTGATCACATCACCGGGACGCACGCCCGTGTCCTTCTCCAGAAACTGCAGCCGCGGCCGGGGTGTGCCCTGGCCCACCAGCAGACCGTGGCGCTGCACCCGCGCCACCCACACACCGATGCGGCTGCCGCTGTCGGTGAGCAGCTGCACGCGGGCGGTGGTGGGGGTGACGCTGCTCACCCGGCCGATCAGGCCACCGGGTGCCAGCACCGGATCACCGGCGCGGAGCCCGGCGTCGCTGCCCTTGCCCAGCTCGAGTTGCTGCCACCACCCCCCGGGCTGCCGCGAGATCACCGGCGCCGAGATGCGTGCACCGCCCGTGCGCTCGAGCTGCAGCATGCCGCGCAGCCGCTGGTTGTCGGCCTGCAGCTGCTGCAGGTTGCTCTGCCGCTCCAGCTGCTGGGCCGAACGCAACCACTCCGACTGCGCCGATCCCGGCCAGAAGGGCCGGCTGAGCAGGGCATAGGCATCGGTGAAGCCGGCCCCTTTGCTCAGGCGCACGCCCACCAGGGCCAGCACCAGCAACCACCAGGGCCAAGCCTCGGCAAGCTTGCGCAGCGTGGGGACGCGCAGGCTGCGTCCGGGCATGGGAATCAGGCGGAGACGCGGCTGAAGTCAGGCGTATCGAGCACGCGCTCCAGACGCTTGTAGTCCTCGAGCACACGGCCGCAACCGTTCACCACACACAACAGCGGGTCTTCGGCCACGTGCACCAGGATGCCGGTTTCGTGGCTGATCAGATCGCTGATGCCGCGCACGAGCGCGCCGCCACCAGCCAGCATGATGCCGCGATCCACGATGTCGGCCGCCAGCTCGGGCGGGGTGCGTTCGAGGGTGCGCTTCACCGCCTCCACGATCACGTTGAGGGGCTCGGCCATCGCCTCGCGCACATCACCGGCGCGCACGTTGATGGTGCGGGGCAAACCAGACAGCAGGTGCAAACCGCGCACATCCATCGAGGTTTCGTCGTGCACGTCGTCGGGGAAGGCGGAGCCGATGCGGATCTTGATGTCTTCAGCGGTGCGCTCACCCACCACCAGGTTGTGCACCTTCTTCAGATACACGCTGATGGCATCGCTCAGCTCGTCGCCGGCCACCCGCACCGACTCGCTCAGCACGGTGCCGCCCAGCGACAACACGGCCACCTCAGTGGTGCCACCGCCGATGTCCACGATCATCGTGCCCACCGGCTCGGTGACGGGCAGACCGGCACCGATGGCGGCCGCCACGGGCTCATCGATCAGGTGCACGGTGCGGGCGCCAGCGAGGCCGGCTTCACGCACGGCGCGGCGCTCCACACCGGTCACGCCGCTGGGGATACCGATCACCAGGCGGGGCGCCACGATGCCGCGGCCTTCGTTGCCCTTCTGAATGAAGGTTTTGATCATCTGCTCGGCGGCGTCGAAATCGGCGATCACGCCGTCGCGCAGGGGGCGCACAGCCCGGATGTTGCCGGGGGTGCGGCCGAGCATCAGCTTGGCTTCATCACCCACGGCGAGGGGCACACCGCGTTCGAGGTCGATGGCCACCACCGAGGGCTCCTGCAGCACGATGCCCTTGCCGGACATGTACATCAGGGTGTTGGCCGTTCCCAGGTCAATACCGATGTCGCGGGAGAGCTGGAAACGTTTGAAGAACACTGAGGAGCCGCCTAGCGGCGCGAATCATAGGTGGGATGGCCTGATGGAACATCCGGGCTAAAGGGTGGAACTCTCTGGATGAAGCAGCCCCATCGCGGACTGCATCATTGACTCAACGCATCAACAGGAGAACGCCATGGGCGTCAACTCAATCACCCTCGTCGGCCGTGCCGGCCGCGACCCCGAGGTTCGCTACTTCGAATCCGGCAGCATGGTGGCCAACCTCACCATGGCGGTGAACCGTCGCTCGGGGAACGACGAGCCCGACTGGTTCAACCTTGAAATCTGGGGCAAGCAGGCCCAGGTGGCTGCCGACTATGTGCGCAAAGGCTCACTGCTCGGCATCATCGGTAGCTTCAAGCTCGACCGCTGGACCGACCGCGGCACCGGCGAAGAGCGCAGCAAGCCTGTGATTCGCGTCGATCGCCTGGAACTGCTGGGCTCGAAGCGCGACGCCGAAGCGAGCGGCGGCTACGGCGGCGGTGGCTTCGGTGGCGAGCCAACGGACGAAGAAGTTCCCTTCTGACTCCCTCACCCGGAGATCGCCAATCGAGCAGGCGTCAACTCAGTGGCTGAATCAGCAGCTGGTTCAGTGGCTGGAGTTGCGCTTGCTCCAGGCGCGGAGGGCTAGCCAGGCGACACACGCTGCAACGGCAAGCACGAGGAGCACCTTGATCGCTTTGGCGACGGGTTCGATCCAGAGTTCAACGTTGGCATAGCCCTCACCCAGGGCCATGCCAGCCAGGGTGAGGAGCAGGGTCCAGATGAAGCTGCCGGCGGTGGTCCAGAGGAGGAAGGGGGTGAAGGGCATCAGTTCGATGCCGGCGGGCACGGAGATCAGGGTGCGGATGCCGGGCACCAGGCGGCCCCAGAACACCAGGGTGTTGCCGTAGCGGTTGAACCAGGTGCGGCTGCGGTGGAATTCCTGGGCGCTGATGCCGATCCAGCGGCCGTGGCGCTCGAGCCACTGCTCGATCCGCTCCTCATTGATCAGCCGGCCGATGCCATACCAAGGCAGGGCACCCAGCACCGTGCCGATCAGGCCTGCCAAGACGACGGGCACCAGAGCAAGCTGGCCCTGGTGCACATAGAAACCCCCCAAAGGCATGATCAGCTCAGAGGGGATCGGCGGGAAGAGGTTCTCGAGAAACATCGCCGCAAAGATGGCGCCGTAACCCAGCCAGGGGTTGGCCTCTACCGCTGCACCGATTAGCTGCGGTAGCTGCTGCACCAACTCGGTTAATCCCATCCGGCATGCGCGTGTCGACCGATTGTGCGGCATCCCCAAAACAAAAGGCACCGCAGGCGGATATCCGTGGATATCCAGCTCCGGTGCGTGATCAGCTGAGCCGTTCCATTCGCTTGCACACCCGAGGGGCGCGCAAGCGCGCGCGGTCAGTAGCGGTAGTGCTCGAGTTTGTAGGGGCCTTCCACGGGCACGTTGATGTAGGCGGCCTGCTCGGCGGAGAGCTCGGTGAGCTTGGCGCCGATCTTGTCGAGGTGGAGGCGGGCCACCATCTCATCGAGGTGCTTGGGCAACACGTACACCTGCTTCTCGTATTGCTCACCCTTGGTGAACAGCTCGATCTGCGCCAGCACCTGGTTGGTGAAGGAGTTGCTCATCACGAAGCTGGGGTGGCCGGTGGCGCAGCCGAGGTTCACCAGACGGCCCTCGGCCAGCAGGATGATCTTGTTGCCGGAGGGCAGCAGGATGTGATCCACCTGGGGCTTGATGTTGTCCCAGGTGTATTGCTTGAGCGAGGCCACATCGATCTCGTTATCGAAGTGGCCGATGTTGCAGACGATCGCCTGATCCTTCATCTGGATCAGGTGCTCGTGGCGGATCACCTGGAAGTTGCCGGTGGCGGTCACAAAGATGTCCACGTCGCGCACCACGTCGTCAAGACGCACCACGCGGTAGCCCTCCATGGCGGCCTGCAGGGCGCAGATCGGATCGATCTCAGCGATCATCACGGTGGCGCCAAGGCCACGCAGCGACTGGGCCGAGCCCTTGCCTACATCGCCGTAGCCGAGCACCAGGGCCACCTTGCCGGCCACCATCACGTCGGTGGCGCGCTTGATGCTGTCCACCAGCGATTCGCGGCAGCCATAGAGGTTGTCGAACTTGCTCTTCGTAACCGAGTCGTTGACGTTGATCGCCGGGAAGGGCAGCTCACCGCTCTTCTGCAGCTGATACAAACGCGCCACGCCTGTGGTGGTTTCTTCGGTGACGCCCTGGATGGCGGCCTTGATGCGCGAGTAGAAGCCGGGCTGGGCAGCCAGCTTCTGGCGGATGCTGTTGAAGAGGGCGGTTTCCTCTTCGTTGGTGGGGTGATCGAGCACCGAGAGATCGCTCTCGGCCTTGGTGCCCAGCATCACCAAACCGGTGGCATCGCCACCGTCGTCGAGGATCATGTTGGGCGTGCCGCCATCGCCCCACTCAAGGATGCGATGGGTGAAAGCCCAGTATTCATCAAGAGTTTCGCCCTTGTAGGCGAACACAGGAATGCCGGCGGCGGCAATGGCGGCGGCGGCGTGGTCCTGGGTGGAGAAGATGTTGCAGCTCGCCCAGCGCACCTCAGCGCCGAGATCCACCAGGGTTTCGATCAGAACGGCGGTCTGAATCGTCATATGCAGCGAACCCGCGATACGGGCGCCCTTGAGGGGCTGCTGACCAGCGAACTTTTGGCGCAGGGCCATCAGGCCCGGCATCTCGGTTTCGGCGATGGCCATTTCCTTGCGACCGAAGTCGGCAAGGCCGAGATCGGCGATCA
>VGPW01000054.1 GCA_016882545.1 Cyanobacteria bacterium M_surface_10_m2_179
TTCATCGTTTCGGCGCTCTGCAGCACGAAGGGCAGCTGCATCTGGCCGGAGCCGAACAGCTCACCCACCACCTTCATGCCATCGAGCAGGAAGGTGTTGATGATCTCCAGGGGCTTGTAGGTGTCGAGGGCGATCTTGAGCGCGTCTTCCAGGCCGATGCGCTCACCATCGATGATGTGTTGCTTGAGCCGCTCCTCGATCGGCAGGTCGCTGAGCTGAGGACCTGAAGCGCGCGCTTCCTTGGCGCTCACCCCCTCGAACAGCTTGGTGAGTTCGGTGAGCGGGTCGTAGACGCAAACGCCGTTGTCGAAGCGGCGGTTGTCGTTGATCAGATCACGGCACACCTGCTGGTGCTCTTCGCTGATCTTCACCAGTGGCAGGATCTTGGCCGGGCTCACGATCGCCGCATCCATGCCGGCCTCGCAGCAGTCGTGCAGGAACACGGAATTGAGCACGATCCGCGCCGCCGGTGACAGGCCAAAGCTCACGTTGCTCACGCCGAGCACCACGTGCACCCCCGGCAGGTTCTGGCGGATATTCCGGATCGCTTCCACCGTGGCCAGGCCGTTCTCGCGGTCTTCCTCGATGCCCGTGGAGATGGGCAGAGCGAGGGGGTCGTAGAAAATCTCGTGGGCGGGGATGCCGAACTCGAGGGCATCGCGGTAGGCGCGCTGGGCGATCGCGAACTTGCGCTCCGCCGTGCGGGCCATGCCCTCTTCATCGATGGTGCCCACCACCACGCCGGCGCCGTAGGCGCGGGCCAGCTCCAACACCTTGAAGAAGCGCTCGTCGCCGTCTTCGTAGTTGGTGGAGTTGAGGATGCACTTGCCGCCGGACACCTTCAGGCCGGCCTCCATCTTTTGCCACTCGGTGGAATCGAGCATCAGCGGCAGGTTCACGTTGGTGACCAGACGGCTCACCAACTCGCGCATGTCGCGCTCACCATCGCGGCCCACGTAGTCGACGTTCACATCGAGCACGTGCGCGTTTTCCTTCACCTGGCCGCGGGCCACCGCCACCAGACCATCCCAGTCTTCGACGGCGAGCAGGTCGCGCACCTTCTTGGAGCCGCTGGCATTGAGGCGCTCGCCAATGATCAGGAAGGAGTTGTCCTGCAGGTAGGGCGTAGTGCCGTAGATCGAGCTGGCGCTGGGCTCGTAGGCCAGGGCCGGGCGGGGATCCGAGGCGCTCTGGCGTAGTTCAGGCGTGCGCACCCTCCGTGGGGCCGGCTTCAGTTCCGCGGCCAGCTCCGCCAAGGCGGCGATGTGGGCCGGAGTGGTGCCGCAGCAGCCACCGATCACCTGCACGCCGAGATCTTCCACGAAGTGCATCAACTGCATCTTCATTTCCACCGGTGTCAGCCGGTAGTGGGCCACACCGCCGATGTTCTCCGGCAGGCCGGCATTGGGGATGCAGCTCACCACGAAGGGGCTGTGCTCGCTGAGGTAGCGCACGTGCTCCTTCATCTGCTCCGGGCCGGTGGCGCAGTTGAGCCCGAGCACATCGATCGGGAAGGGCTCCAGGATCGCCACCACGGCGGCGATGTCGGAGCCCACCAGCATCGTGCCGGTGGTTTCCATCGTCACGCTCACCATCAAGGGCCGGCGTTGGCCGGTTGTGGTGAAGGCCTGCTCAATGCCCTGGAGCGCTGCCTTGATCTGCAGCACGTCCTGGCAGGTTTCCACGATGAATAGATCCACATCACCCGCGATCAGCCCCTCGGCCTGCTCGGCGAAGGCATCGCGCAGTTCGTCGAAACCGATGTGTCCCAGGGTGGGCAGCTTGGTGGTGGGGCCCATGGAGCCCGCCACGAAGCGGGGCTTCTCCGGGGTGCTGTAGGCATCCGCCATCTCCCGCGCCAGCTCAGCGGCGCGCTTGTTGATCGCGAAGGTCTGATCCTGCAGGTCGTATTCGGCGAGCACGGTGGAGGCCGCCCCGAAGGTGTCGGTCTCGATCACGTCGCAGCCCGCCTCGAGAAACAGGCGATGCACCGCCTGCACGGCATCGGGGCGCGTGAACACGAGGTTCTCGTTGCAACCCTCCAGGGCCGCGCCGCCGAAATCCTCGGCGGTGAGATCCATCTGCTGCAGCGAGGTGCCGGTGGCACCGTCGAACACCAACACGGGGTGTTCGGGACTGTGCAGGCGCTCGAGGAAACCGATCCGTTGGGTTGCCAGCATCAACCGTTCAGTCGCACGCGGGTGACCCAGTGATCGAAGGCCGGATCGCGGCCCTCGGTGATGGCGGTGAGGCGATCGCGGATCGCATCCATCACCGGGCGCTCGGGGTTCAGATCGGTGTTCTCCACGCGGCGCACCGGCGTGACCTTGGCGGCGGTGCCGCTGAGGAACACCTCATCGGCGATGAACAGCTCGCTCTTGTCCACCGGGCGCTCCAGGGTGGGAATG
Source organism: Cyanobacteria bacterium M_surface_10_m2_179 (assembly GCA_016882545.1). Lineage (GTDB taxonomy): Bacteria > Cyanobacteriota > Cyanobacteriia > PCC-6307 > Cyanobiaceae > Vulcanococcus. Next base: position 2,409 of record VGPW01000054.1, read on the forward strand.
CCCATCGTCTTAGCGAGTTCGAGCACGCTGGCGCGGGTGATGCCCTCGAGGATGTCCTGATCCACCCCAGGGGTGATCAGCACGCCATCGCGCACCAGGAACAGGTTCATGCCGCTGGCTTCACTCACCTTGCCGCGGCTGTTGAGCAGCAGGGCTTCGTCGAAACCGCTCTTCACCGCTTCGGTTTTGGCCAGCGAGCTGGTGATGTAAGCGCCGCTGATCTTGCCGCGCAGGGGCAGAGAGCGATCTTCCTGGCGGGTCCAGGAGCTGATCCGGCAGCTCACGCCTTCGGGGGAGAGGTAGTCGCCGAGCTCGAGGCCGTAAATCAGGAAGTCGGTCTCGATGTTGTGCAGCCGCGGGGCGATGCCCAGATCGCTTGTATAAACAAAGGGGCGCAGATACACCGGGCAGGTGGGCTTGTTCGCCTGCAGGAACTGGTGAATGGCGCTGTGGATCGTGTCTTCGCTGAGCTCGGTGAGCAGCAGCCGGGCGCTCTGGCTCAGGCGGCGGGCGTGGCGATCAGCCCGGAACAGCAGGATCTCGTTGGCATCAGCCGGGTTGGGCAGGGCGCGCATGCCGCCGAAGGCACCGGTCCCGTAGTGCAGGGCATGGGTGGCCACCGAGAGTGTTGCTTCCGCGAACGGCACGCACTTGCCACCGAACCAGGCGTAGGGCAGGAACTGATGCATGGGGTCGGTGGGGCGTGGCGGCCACGGCTGCAGCTGATCTTCTCATCGGCGGGGCCCTGAGCGTGGGGGCTGCAGCCCCAGCAAGATGGGCCCATGCATCGCCTCGCCGCCGTTCCCGGCAGCAGCAGCCCGGAGGATGGGGTGCTGTTCATCGAGCAGCCACCGGCGGCTGCCGTGCTGCTCACCAGCGCCGACACCGACCTCACCGCCCTGGCGGCCCTGCTGGATGCGGAGCCCAACCCCCTCGGTGGCGGGCGGCAATGGCGGGGTCTGAATCTGGCCGCCTTACAGCACCCGGCGGTGCTCGACCACTACCTGCGCACCAGCCTGCAGAGCAGCGAGCTGGTGATTGTTCGCCTGCTTGGGGGGCGCGGACACTGGAGCTACGGGCTCGAGCAATTGCAGCTCTGGGCCGCAGCGGCGGCGGGGCGGCAGTTGCTGGTGTTGGCCGGAACCGCCGACGAAGATGCGGCCCTGCTGCCGCTCAGCAGCGTGGATGTGGCCCTGGCGGATGGCTGCAGCCAATGCCTCAGGGAGGGCGGGCCTGCCAACTGGCGCGCTGTGGCGGCCTGCCTGGCCCAACTGCTGGCTGGCGAGAGGCCGGCGCCGCCCGTGTTGCAACGGCTGGCGGATCCCGAGCCCCACGACTGGCGCGACGACAGCGGGCCGCGGGTGGGGGTTGTGCTCTATCGCGCCTGGTGGCAGGCCGGTGATCACCAGCTGGCCACGGGACTGTTGGCGGCGCTGCGGCAGGCCGGCCTAGCCCCGCGTGCTCTCTGGCTGAGCAGCCTGCGGGATGAGGCCGTGCAACGGGGAGTTCAGGATCTGCTGGTGCGGGAGCAGGTGCAGGCGGTGCTCTGCACCACCTCCTTCGCCTCGGTGGAATTCAGCGAAGCGGGCTTGGGCGCGCCGCTGTGGGATGGGCTGGACGTGCCCGTGTTTCAGCTGCTCTGCAGCACCCAGAGCCGCGACAGCTGGCAGGCCAGCAGCGTGGGGCTGGCGCCCCTGGATCTCACCCTTCAGATCACCCTGCCCGAGCTGGACGGCCGCATCACCACCCGGGTGGGGGCGTTCAAGCAGGCGCGCACAGCCGATGCCCGCCTGGCGACCGCCCTCAGCCATTACGCACCCGACGCTGAACGCCTCAGCTGGGTGGCCCAGTTGGTGGCGGGCTGGTGCCGCCTGCGGGCCACGCCGGCCCCGGAGCGGCGCCTGGCGTTGGTGCTGGCCAATTACCCCACGCGCAACAGCCGCCTGGCCAATGGCGTTGGTTTAGATACCCCCGCCAGTGCCGCCTCGATGCTCACCTGGCTGGCAGAGGCCGGCTACAACCTCGGCGGCAGCGGCTGGCCGGCCACGGGTGATGCCTTGATCCAGGCCTTGCTGGCGGGGCGCAGCAACGACCCCGAAAGCCAGCACCGCCCAGCCCTGGCCCACCTGCCCCTGACGCTCTACGAGCAGTGGTACGCGCAGTTACCACAGGAGGGGCGTCGACGGCTGGAGCAGCAATGGGGGCCCCCCGGCCATGACCCACAGCTCGAGCCGGCCGGCTTCCCCATTCAGGGTCTGCGCTTCGGCCATGTGGTGCTGCTGATCCAGCCCGAGCGCGGTTACGACCGCGATCCCAGCCTCAGCTACCACTCCCCCGACCTGCCACCCACCCACGCCTACCTGGCCCAATACCTCTGGCTGCGTGAGCACGCCGGCGTGCAGCTGGTGTGCCATGTGGGCAAACACGGCAACCTCGAATGGCTACCGGGCAAGGGGCTGGGCCTCTCCAGCAGCTGCTTCCCGGAATGGGCCCTGGGACCCCTGCCTCACATCTATCCCTTCATCGTGAACGACCCGGGGGAAGGGTCCCAGGCCAAACGCCGCGCCCAGGCCGTGATCCTCGACCACCTCACACCGCCGTTGGGCCGGGCCGGGCTGCATGGCGACCTGCGCCAGCTCGAAGCCCTGATCGACGAATACTGGGAGGCAATGCAGCTGGGCAGCGGCCGCGCTGCAGGCCTGCGGGAGCGGGTGCTGCAGGAGCTCGCGGCCTTGCAACTGCCCGACCTGCTGCAGGGCAACGACAGCGGGGATCCCCTCGATGCCGCCGATGGCTACCTGTGTGAGCTGAAGGAAGCGCAGGTGCGCACGGGTCTGCATCGCTTCGGGCGGCTGCCCGAACCAGACGCATTGGCGGAATTGCTGGCCTGCCTGGCGCGGGCGCCGCAGGAGCAGGGCCTGGGGCTCACCCAGGCCTTGGCCCGCGACCACAACCTGCTGCTCGATCCCTGGGCCGACCCCGAGGAGGCGCCACTGCTGGATGCCGACCGCGACCGGTTGCTCGCCCTGGGGGTGAGCGGCGCTCGGCTGGTGGGGGATGGCGTGGCTTGGCTTGAGGAGCAGGCCTTGCGCTGTTGCGCGGCACTACTGGCTCCGGAGCCGGTCTCGTTGGACGCCATGGCTGTTGGCGAGCACAGCCGCGGTGTGCTGGAGCGGCTGCAGCAGCGGCTGGTGCCAGATCTGCTGCAGTGCGGCCAGGCGGAGCAACAGGCGTTTCTCAAAGCTGTGGCCGGTGGTCGCATCCCCGCGGGACCCTCCGGGGCACCGACCCGCGGCCGGCCGGATCTGCTGCCGACGGGCCGAAACTTTTACAGCGTGGATCTGCGGGGGCTTCCAACGGAAGCCGCCTGGGATCTGGGGCGCCGCAGTGCCGAGCTGCTGCTCGATCAACACTGGATGCAGGAGGGAGAGGCGCTGCGGCATCTGGCCCTCTCGGTGTGGGGCACCAGCACCATGCGCAACGGCGGTGAAGACATCTCCCAGACCCTCGCCCTGCTCGGGGTGCGTCCGGTGTGGGACGGCCCCAGCCGCCGGCTGGTGGATCTGGAGCTGATCCCCCTGCGGGAGCTCGGACGCCCCCGGGTGGATGTGACGCTGCGCATCTCCGGTTTGTTCCGCGATGCCTTCCCCCAACTGGTGGCCTGGGTGAATCGCGCCACCGCGATGGTGGCTGCAGCGGATGAACCCGAGCACGACAACCCGTTGGCGGCGGCCGCCCAGCGGGAGGGCCATGCCTGGCGCGTGTATGGCTCCGCCCCCGGTGCCTATGGCGCCGGCCTGCAGGGCCTGATCGACAGCGGCGAGTGGGAGGAGCGTGCCGACCTGGCACGGGCCTATCTGAACTGGAGCAGTTGGCGTTACGAGGGGCTGGGGGGCAGCAGCGGCGGCGATGGCCGGCTCGCGATCTCAGCCGATCGCCAGGGGTTTGAGCAGCGCCTGGCCCAGGTGCAGGTGGTGCTTCACAACCAGGACAACCGCGAGCATGACCTGCTCGATTCCGACGACTACTACCAGTTCCAGGGCGGGCTGAGTGCGGCCGTGGAAACGATCCAGGGCAAGGCGCCGCAGCTGTGGTTCGGCGATCACGCCCGCCAGCAGCGGCCCCGGGTGCATCGCCTGGAGCGGGAGTTCGACAAGGTGCTGCGCTCACGGGTGCTGAACCCCCGCTGGATCGAAGGAATGCAGCAACACGGCTACAAGGGCGGCTTCGAGATGGCCGCCTCGCTCGACTACCTGTTCGCCTATGACGCCAGCACCGGCCGGGTGCCGGACTGGGGCTACGGCGCCATCACCGAGCAATGGCTCAGCAACGACGCCGTGCTGCAGTTTCTGCGCCAGGCCAACCCCTGGGCCCTGCGGGACATGGCGGAGCGGCTGCTGGAAGCCCACCACCGCGGCCTCTGGTCGGGGGTACAAAAAAACCAGCTGGAGCACCTGCGCCAGCTGGTTCTGGAGGCCGAGGCGCTGGTCGAGGGTTAGAGGTCCTTCACCCAGCCCTTGAAGGCACCGATATCGCCGGGTTTGCTCACCGGCTGGTTGCTGATCTGGGGCTGTTCATCGCTGCTGCTGGCCTTACGGGGCGCCGCGCCAGGGCTGTTGGTGGCCACGGCCGAGCCTTTCTTGCGCTGGTCGAGCTCCGCCTTGCTCATCTGCTCAGCGAAGGTTTTCTTCACCGGCTTGGGAATGCCACCGGTGAGGTTGATCTCCTCCTTCTTCTCCACCGTGCCGCCGAGGCCAGGGGTGGCCATTTCGCGGCGCATCTCCATGGAGGCCACCTCTTCGATCAGCTCTTTATCGCCAGGGCTGCTGGCAGTGCCAGGAAAGGTGTGGCGGATGGTGTTGGAGCGGCGCATGAACGCCACGTTGCCCATGCTGCTGGAGGAGTCCGCATCCAGAAAGAACGCATCTTCCTTTTTGGCAGGCTTCTTGGCATCAGCGGCGCCGGTCACCGACTGGTTGTTGCCACCGAGCAGACGATCGAACAGGCCCATCGGCAGGGATGAATGCTGGGGGAACCCTAGCGGCCACAGAGCTCCAAGCCATGGGTATCGGTTCCGCAACTTCGCAGAAGTGCGTGGTTGTCGAGCAAGCGGGCGATCGCATCGCACACCACGGGGGTGGGCTGCCAGCGGGGTTGCATGGCGTAGTCGTAATAAGCCTCCGCGCCATCGAAGCCCAGGGCCGCCGCCGCCGGGATCAGGCGCTGGAAGTTCAACCGATAGCGCCCGGGATGGGCCAGCAGCGCCAGGCCGCCGGCCGCGTGGATGCGCTCCACCACAGCAGAAGCCCGCAGCAGCTCACCCACCGGCGCTGCCCCCTGGCCATAGGGGTGGAGCGCCGGGTGGCCGGGCTGAAAACCGAGCGCCAGCACATGCACCAAGCACCCCTCCAACAGGCAGCTGATCTCCACACCGCTCCAGAGCACAGGCACCGAATGGCCTACTTGCTCTTGCTCCGCAAACCAACACTGCAATGGTGCAGTGGCGGCGGTGCTGTGGTGGTCGGTCACCGCCAGGTGCTCAAGCCCGATGGACAGGGCTTGGGCCCCGAGCTGCTCCGGCCGCAGGCTGCCATCGCTGTGGATGGTGTGGCAGTGGAAGTTGAAGCGCCCAGGGCAGCTGCTGGCATCCACCTGCTCCAGCACGGCTCGGAGGGGATGGCGCTCCATCCGCTCAGGACGCCGCTCCGGCGGCCTCACGCTCGGCCCGCAGCCGCCGCCAGCGGGCATAGAACTGAATGGAAGCAGCCATGAACACCACCAGCGCCACGATGAACCAGGTGGCTGCACCGGTGGGGAACTGGTTCTTGAACACCACCAGCATCACCACCACCACCAGCAGCAGGGTGGGCAACTCATTCAGGGCCCGCAGCTGCTTGGGGCTCCAGCCACAGCTGCCCTGCTGCAGCTGGCCCATGATTCGGTAACAGAAGGCGTGATAAGCGAGCAGGGCCGCCACAAAGGCCAACTTGGCGTGCATCCATCCCTGGTGCAGCCAGGCCGGGTTGCTCACCAGCAACCCGGCCGCCATGCTCACCGCCACCACCATGCCCGGGGTGGTGATGATGTTGGCCAGGCGCTTCTCCATCAAGCCGTATTGCGCCTGAAAGGCCTGGCGCAGCTCGGGAGCGAGCTCTTCAGCTTCGCGGTGATAGATGAATAACCGCACCAAATAGAACAACCCGGCGAACCACACCACCACACCCACGATGTGGAGCGTTTTGAACCAGAGATATGCCTCAGGAGGAAGGGCCGCCAGGGTGGTCACAGACCGGTGCCGAACAGGCCATCAAGGTAGAACTCGCGCACTTCGGGCCGGGCACCACCCTGCTGCACCAGAAACTGGGCCAGAGCGGTTTGCAGCAGGCGGCCAGGATCCAGCCCCGGGCGCGAGGCCACATAACCCTCCACAGCCTGGGCCAGATCCACGGGCAGCGTCACATCCACCAGTCGGCCCGCCTCGGCATCGAAGGCACCAGGGGTGGTGGATGGAGGCGTCATCGAGCCAGATGTGGTGGGCACCCAGGATCCGCCGGGCTCTGGGCGCTGTCAAGCAACCGTTGCCACCATTTCGGAACGATGCTGGGCAGCCGCCTCGTGGATCAGCGCCAGCTCCTGCTCGGGCAGTTTGTCGAGCTGCTTGATCACCAGGGCCATGCGCGGGTTGCGACGCAGCTCCTCGCCATGGCGGGCCAGGAAATCCCAGTAGAGGCTGTTAAACGGGCAGGCCGCCGGGCCATGGCGTTGGTTCACGTCGTAGCGGCAGCCCTTGCAGTAGGTGCTCATCCGCTTGATGTAGTTGCCGCTGGCGGCATAGGGCTTGCTGGCCAAGCGGCCGCCGTCGGCAAACACGCCCATGCCGATCACGTTGGTCTGCATCACCCAGTCGTGGCCGTCGATGAACATGCGGTGAAACCAGGCCGTGAGCGCCTGGGGATCAAGCCCGGCGATCAGGCCGTAGTTGGCCAGCACCATCAGCCGCTGGATGTGGTGGGCATAGCCAGTGCTGCGCAGCTCGGCGAACACCGTGTCGAGGCAGCGCAGACCGCTGCCGCCTAACTGCTCAAACCACACCGGCAGCGGCTGGCTGGCGCCGAAATGGTTCAGGGCGGGGTAATCACTGCCGAACCAGTGGTAAAGCCCATGGGTGTATTCCCTCCAGCCGAGGATCTGGCGGATCACACCCTCCAGCCCTGCTAACGGCACCTGGCGCTCAAGACCCACCTGCTCGAGCCGGCGAATCACCTCCAGGGGGTGCAGCAGCCCCAGGTTTAGGTAGGGGGAGAGCAGGGCATGCCAGAGGGTGGGCTCCCCATTCACCATCGCGTCCTGGTAAGGCCCGAACCCGTCCAGGCGCGTGTCGATGAAGTGATCGAGCACCGCCAGCGCCTGGCTGCGCGTCACCCCCCAGCGAAAGGGTTGGAGCGTGCCCGGCAGCGGCGTTTGCCCTTGGGCTGAACGCTGCTGATCCAGCCGTTGCACCTTCTCGATCACGGAGCTGGTGATCGCATCGGGCTCAAACCAGAGCGGCTCGGGGCCGCTGAGCCCCCTGGGAGGGGCCTTGCGGTTCTCCGCGTCGTAGTTCCACTGGCCACCCAGCGGTTCAGCCTTCGGCCCATCGCCAGCCATCAGCACCCCGAAGCGCCGGCGACTTTCCCGATAGAACAGCTCCAGCCGCAGCTGCTTGTATCCCCGGGCCCAATCGGCAAAAGCCTCGCGGCTCCACAGGAAGGCATTGCTGGGGATCCAGCGCAAGGGAATCGGCAGCTGCAGCGCCTCGATCGCCCGCCGGAAGCCGCGATCAGCGGGCTCCATCAGCCACAGCTCATCCAACTGCTGGGCTTCGATCCACGCGAGCAGCGCGGGGCCGAACCGCTCGCATTCCTGATGATCCACACACCAACCGGCAGCCCGCAGCTCCAGGGCGAAGTGGCGCATGGCGCTCCACACCAGCACCAACTTCTGGCGGTGATAGGCCCGCTGCTGCAACACCGAGCTGCTCTCCAGCAGCAACACCCGTGCATCCAGGCCAACGGCGGCTGCCAGGGCGGCCTGCTCGGGATTGAGCTGGTCGCCCAGCACCCACACACCAATCGGCATCAGCTCACCGCTTCCCCCGCCAGGCGACAGGCCTTACGGGCCACGGCAGCGGCGTAGCCCCGCTCCACCAGGCCTGCAGCCGGGCTGAGCCCAGCCGTGCGGCAATCCACCGTGAGCCGTTCGCGATGGCCCTGCTGATCACTCACGCGCATGCGCAGCTGGAAATGATGCTTGGCGCTGCGGGTGATCTCATCACCGCACACCGGCCCCACACACAACCCCGGCGCCGCCGCGGCAGGGGCCACCCAGCCAGCCAGGCCCAGCAGGATCGACAACGCCCAGGCCAGCAGTGGCAGCCCCGAGCAGATCCTTTTCAACCGGCCAGCTCCAACACCTGCCCATTCTCCAGCTCCGGCGCCGCCTCCAGCTCCATCGGGTGGAAGTAGTCCCACACCGCCTTGGCCAGCCCAGGGCCCATCCCCGGTGCCGCCGCCAGGGTGTCGAGGCTGGCCAGCTGGATCGCATCGATCGAGCGGAAGTGGGCCAGCAGTTCCTTGATCCGCTTCGGCCCCAGGCCGGGAATATCGGACAGCCTGGAGCGCTTCATTCGCTCGCCGCGCTGCTGGCGGTGGAAGCTCACGGCAAAGCGGTGGGCCTCATCCCGCAGGCGCCGTAACAGCTGCACCCCCAGCTGCTCGGGTTCGCTCTCCAGCGGTTGCTTGGCACCGGGCACGAACACCTCCTCGCGCTGCTTGGCCAGGGAGCACACCACCAGCTCCTCATCGAGATTGAGCTCCCGCAGGGCCTCCATCACGGCGGAGAGCTGGCCCTTGCCGCCATCGATCATCACCACATCCGGCCAGTCGTTCAGGCCGCCGGTGTGCAGGGCACTGCCGGCGGAGCGGCGCAAGGCCCGCAGGTCAGCGCCTTCGGCCTTTGCCTGGGCCCAACGGCGAAAGCGGCGCCGCATGATCTCCGCCATCGCCATGAAGTCGTCGGAGTGGCCGGCGCGGATCGAACTGCTCTGGATCTTGTATTTGCGGTAGTGCTGCTTGGCCGGCAAGCCATCGATGAACACCACCTGGGAGGCCACCGCATCGCTGCCCTGGATGTGGCTGATGTCGTAGCCCTCGATCCGCCGCGGCGGCATTGGCAACTCCAGCAGCTGCGCCAGATCCTCGGTGGCTAGCAGGTTCTGCTCACTGGCGCGGCGGGCCCTCTCAAGCTCATAACTGGCGTTGCGCATCACCAGTTCGATCAGATCCGCCTTCTGGGAGCGCTGCGGCACGGCAAGTTTCACCTTGCGGCCCCGCAGTTCGCTCAGCCACTCCTCGATCAGCTCCTGCTGGGGCAATGGCACCTGCAGCAGCAGCTCCGGCGGAATCTCCACCGGCTCCACCTGGCTGTAATGCTCCTCGATCACCGTCTGCAAGATGCGGCCCAGGGCTTGAAGGCGCTCGGGCGAAAGGGGTAGATCGCCGCCGGCCCCTTCCTCCTGCGCCGGCATGCCGATCGCATCAGCGGTGAAGCCGAGCCGACCCACCAACTTGCCGGCGCGCATCTGAAACAGCTGAACCGCCGCCACCCGTTCATCCGCTGCCAGGGCAAGCACATCACGGCTCACGGAGCTGTCGCCCAGGCTCATTTTCTGATCGGCCGTGAGCGTGTCGATCCCCTGCAGCTGATCGCGCACCCGGGCTGCGCTTTCAAAATCAAGGCGCTCGGCATAGCGCTCCATCTGCTCATGCAGCAGCTGCAGCAGTTCGTCGTTGCGGCCCTGGAACACCATCGCCACCTGGCGCAGGGTGCGGTGGTAGTCGTCCGAGCTGATCTTTTCCTGGCAGACGCCCGGGCAGCGACCGATGTCGTAATTGAGGCAGGTGCGGTCCTTATGCAGCGGCTGAGGCCGCTGACGCAACGGGAACACCCGCTTCACCAAACCGAGGGTGCGGCGCAGCAGGCCCACATCCACATAGGGCCCGTAGAACCGATCCAGGGAGGAACGAAACCGTCGCCGCCGCGTGATGAAGATGCGCGGGTAGGCCTCACTCCAAGTGATGCAGAGGTAGGGATATTTCTTGTCGTCCTTGAGCAGCACATTGAAGTGCGGCTGGTGGTTTTTGATCAGGTTCGATTCCAGCGCCAGCGCTTCGGCTTCGCTGTCGGTGACGATGAACTCGATTTCGCATACCTGCCGCACCATCAAGGCGATGCGGGGGGAGTGGCCGTGGCCACTGCCGCTCTGGAAATAGCTGCGCACGCGGTTGCGCAGCACCTTGGCCTTGCCGATGTAGAGGATGCGGTCCTCGCCATCGCGCATCAGATAACAACCCGGTTCGGCGGGCACCTCCTTCAGGCGTGCCTTGAGACGAGGCGGATCCTGAAGCAGGGGGTGGGCACTGCTCAAGCTGATGTCCCGCTGATCAGCCGCCGTATTGCCAGCCGGTGCTGCTCAACTCCAGGGCCGCGCCATCGCGATGCAGCACGGCGCTCTTCACCTCACCCACAAACACGGTGTGGTCGCCATGGGCCACCTGACCCACCAGCTCACACTCCACAGCGCCCAGGGCATCGTTAAGGATCGGCAGACCCAGCTCCCCAAGGGTGAAGGGGGCGGCATCAAAGCGACCACCCACGCCCTTCTGCGGCTTGAAGAACACCGCCGCCAGGTCTTTCTGGTCCGCGGCCAGCACGTTGAGGCAGAAGCGGCCGGTGCGCTGGATCATGCCGTTGCTGGTGCTGTCGGCCCGCACGGCCATCACCACCAGGGGCGGCTCGAACGATCCCTGGGTGACCCAGCTAGCGGTGAACCCATTCACCTCCTCACCTTCTGCCACGCCG
>VGPW01000055.1 GCA_016882545.1 Cyanobacteria bacterium M_surface_10_m2_179
ACACGTCATCGGCGCTGAGGCCGCTGCGGTCCGGGTCGGCATAGCAACCGGGGGTGGGGAGTTGAAGGCGGCTGGGGGCGTGGTCGTGCATCAGTTGGCCTCGTTGCTGGTGGCGGTCGTCCACTGCTAGTCGGTGATCGCCGGCGCGTCCATGCCGTGGGTGTGGGCATAGGCGCGGTTAGCCAGGATCGCCTCCTTCATCTGCTCCTTCACGTGAGCGGCGCGCGACCCTAACCCCGGAACGCGGTCGATCACATCGATCACCAGATTGAAGCGATCGATCTGATTGTTCATCGCCAGCTCCAGGGGGGTGTTGATGTTGCCTTGCTCCTTGTAACCGCGCACGTGCAGGTTGGCGTGGTTGGTGCGCCGGTAGGTGAGCCGATGGATCAGCCAGGGGTAGCCGTGGAAGTTGAAGATCACGGGGCGATCCGTGGTGAACAGGCTGTCGAAATCCCGATTGCTCAGGCCGTGGGGGTGTTCGCTCGGTTGGGTGAGCGCAAACAGCTTCACCACATTCAGCACCCGGATCTTGAGCGTGGGGATCTCGCGACGCAGGATCTGCACCGCCGCCAGGGTTTCTTTGGTGGGAATGTCGCCGGCGCAGGCCATCACCACATCCGGTTCATCGGGTTCGTGGCCGCTGTGGTCGTTGCTGGCCCAGCTCCACAGGCCGATGCCCTTGGCCACATGGGCGCGGGCCTGCTCCAGCGAGAGGTATTGCAGGTGCTTCTGCTTGTCGCTCACAATGATGTTGCACACGTTCGGCTCCACCAGCGCCTGCTCCGCCACTGCCAGCAGCGCATTGGCATCGGCCGGCAGGTAAACGCGCACCACCTCGCCGCTCTTGTTGCCGGCCAGATCAATGAAGCCCGGATCCTGGTGGGTGAAGCCGTTGTGGTCCTGACGCCACACCGTGGAGGAGATCAGGCAGGTCCAGGGGCCGATCGGCGCGCGCCAGGTGGCGTGATGTAGGCAGCTCTCCAGCCATTTGGCGTGCTGGTTGAACATCGAAGCGATCACATGGGCGAAGGCCTCGTAGGTGTGGAACAGGCCGTAGCGGCCGGTGAGCAGGTAGCCCTCCATCATTCCCACCAGCGTGTGTTCGCTGAGCATCTCCACCACCCGGCCGCTGCGGGAGAGCTCGCTGCCGTTGAGGTCGTCTGGCAGCAGCTCTTCCATCCACACTTTCTTGCTCTGCTCGTAGATCGCCTGCAGGCGGTTGGAGGCCGTTTCATCGGGGCCGAACACCCGCAGTGAATCGGGGTTGAGAGCGATGGCATCACGCAACAGCTCCCCGAGTACCGCCGTGTTCTCGTGCTGCACCCGTCCGGGTTGGGGAACGGCAACCGCGTAGTTGGCGATCGCCGGCAGCTGCAGCTTGCGGCGCAACAGGCCGCCGTTGGCATGGGGGTTGGAGCCCATGCGGCGCGTGCCCTGGGGGGAGAGGGCCTGCAGCTCGGGCTTGAGCGTGCCGTCGTCGTCGAACAGCTCCCAAGGGCGGTAGCTGTTGAGCCAGCTTTGGAGCTGTTGCAGCTGGGCTGTGTCGTGGCGGGGATCGGGCAGGGGCACCTGGTGAGCCCGCCAGCAGCCCTCCAGCTTTTTGTCGCCCAGGGCAGCTGGCCCCGTCCAACCTTTCGGGGAGCGCAGCACGATCATTGGCCAGTGGGACCGTTGCGCCTCGCCGCTGCGGCGCGCCTCCGCCTGGATCGCCTGGATGCGGCTGGTGGCTGTGTCCATGGCCGCGGCCATCGCTTGGTGCATGGCCAGCGGCTCGCTGCCCTCCACAAACAGGGGCTCCCACCCGTAGCCGCGCATCAGGCTGGCCAGCTCCTCCCGCGGAATGCGGGCGAGCAGGGTGGGATTGGCGATCTTGTAGCCGTTGAGGTGCAGCACCGGCAGCACGGCGCCATCGCTGATCGGGTTGAGAAACTTGTTGATGTGCCAGCTGGTGGCGAGCGGTCCGGTTTCCGCTTCGCCATCCCCGACGCAGGCCAGCGCGATCAGCCCCGGGTTATCGAACACCGCTCCGCAGGCGTGCGACAGCACGTAGCCCAGCTCGCCGCCCTCATGGATTGAGCCGGGGGTTTCCGGGGTGCAGTGGCTGCCGATGTGGCCGGGGAAGGAGAACTGCCGGAAGAAGCGCCGCATCCCGATCGCATCGCGCGACTTGTCGGGATAGGTCTCCGAATAGGAGCCATCGAGATAGGTGGGGCCCAGCACCCCCGGTGCCCCGTGTCCAGGCCCCGACAGATAAATCATGTCGAGCTGGTGCTCGCGGATCACACGGTTGGCATGGGCCCAGATGAAGGCTTGGCCGGGGCTGGAGCCCCAGTGACCCAGCAGGCGGTTCTTGATGTGCTCGGGCCGCAGCGGCTCGCTGAGCAGTGGGTTGTCCTGGAGGTAGATCATGCCCACCGCCAGGTAGTTGGCAGCGCGCCACCAGGCGTCGATCCGTTCGAGCTGCTCGGCCGCCAGGGGGCTGCTGGCGGTGGTGGCAAGGCTCACGGACATGGTGCGGTCACCTGCAGGCTCTGGCCGGAACGTAGCCGTGCTCACAGGCCATGACCCTGCGGGGCGAGACTCTCGTGCGGAATTGCCCACGTCGTTGATGCTCGAGATCGGAGCCCACCAGCTCGAGGTGGCGGAAACCCTGATCGGGGTGGGGCGCTTCCTGGTGATCTTTGTGGCGGCCCGGCTGCTGGCGGAGCTGCTGGTGCGCCTGCAGCTGCCCACGATCCTGGGCGAGCTGATCGCTGGCGTGATCATCGGCGCCAGCGGCCTGCATCTGATCGTGCCGCCGGAAACCCAGGCGGCGCTGAGCCAGGGTTTGGTGCAGCTGGTGGGCTCCCTGGCGGATGTGCCGCCGGATGTGGTGAGCCAGCTCTATGCCGAGAGCTTCCCCTCCCTGCAGGCGGTGGCCACCCTTGGCCTGTTTGCGCTCTTGTTTCTCACCGGCCTGGAGAGCGATCTCGATGAGCTGGTGGCGGTGGGCGGCCAGGCCACCACGGTGGCGGTGGCGGGGGTGGCGTTGCCCTTCGCCATGGGCGCGGCTGGGCTGATGGCCTTCTTCCAGGTGGATGTGATCCCGGCGGTGTTCGCCGGCGCCTCGATGACGGCCACGAGCATCGGCATCACCGCCAGCGTGTTCGGCGAGCTGAAGATGCTGCGCTCACGCGAGGGCCAGATCGTGATCGGTGCCGCCGTGCTCGACGACATCCTCGGCATTGTGATCCTGGCGGTGGTGGTGAGCATCGCCGGCGGCGGCAACCTCGAGCTCGGCCCGATCCTCAAGCTGGTGGTGGCTGCGGTGGTGTTTGTGGTGGCGGCCATCGGCCTCAGCCGTACCGCTGCTCCGGGCTTCGACTGGGTGATTGATCGCCTCAAGGCACCGGGCGATGTGGCCGTGGCCTCCTTCGTGGTGCTCACCCTCTGCTGCTTTGCTGCCACGGCCATCGGTCTGGAGGCGGCCCTGGGTGCCTTTGCTGCCGGTTTGATCCTCAGCAAGTCGAACCACAGCCACGCGATTGAGGCCGCCGTGAAGCCGGTGGTGGCCCTGTTCGCCACGATCTTCTTTGTGCTGATCGGCACCGGCATGGATCTCTTGGTGCTCAACCCGCTCGATCCGGCCAACCGCCCCGGCCTGGTGGTGGCGGCGTTCCTACTGGTGGTGGCGGTTGCCGGCAAGGTGGCCGCCGGCTGGTGCTTTGTTTCGCAGCAGCCCACCCAGCGGTTGGTGGTGGGGCTGGGGATGATGCCCCGCGGTGAGGTGGGCCTGATCTTCCTGGGGCTCGGCACTCAGGCCAAGCTGCTCAGCCCGGCGCTGGAAGCGGCGATCCTGCTGATGGTGATCGGCACCACCTTCCTGGCGCCGGTGCTGCTCAGACTTGTGCTGGCTGGCAAGAGCAATGGACCCGACCTCGACCCCCTCGCCGAAATCCCCACTTGAGGGCTGGCAGCTCAGCTGGGGCGGCTGGTTCGACAACCGCCACGGCGAGTGGTGGCTGCTGGCCCAGCTGGCGCTGATCGTGGCCCACCTGCTGCCGCCTTGGCCGGCGCCGGGGAGCTGGGGCTATGCGTGGCCGCTGCCGATGGCGCTGGCCGGGACCGTGTTGTTTGTGCTGGGCTTGGCGCTGGCGGCCCAGGCCTTCTGGCGCCTCGGCCCCAGCCTCACGCCGCTGCCGGATCCCAAACCCGGCGCGGCCTTGATCACCCGCGGCGCCTACGCCCGTTGCCGCCACCCCCTCTATCAAGCTGTGTTGCTGTGTTCGCTGGGGGTGGTGCTCGCCCTCGGCAGCCTGTTGCATCTGGCGCTGCTGGTGGGGTTGTGTGCGGTGCTCGGCGGTAAAGCCCGCCGCGAGGAGCGGATGTTGCTGCAGTTGCACCCCGATTACGCCGCCTATCGCAGCGCCGTGCCGGCGATCATCCCGGGGCTGCCCTGGCTGGATTGGCGCTGCTGAGCGCAGGGGTGCGCACGGCTCTGTCCAGGGTTCTGTCTGGTCTGTACAGAAGCAAGAAGGTGCTTCTTCAAAACCTTGCTCCGCCCTCCTAGCCGTTGCGGCTGGCGGCCAGGCCCCAGAACAGGCCATAGAGGGCGGCCATGAGGCCAAGGCTGGTGCCCCAGCCGGGGCCGAGGGTCCAGCCCAGCAGCAGATTGATCACCACGCCGGCGCCCAGGGCCAGCAGCAGGCTGCTCACCACCAGGGCGAGCAGCTGCGTGTTCTCATCGAGAGGCCCGGAGGCGAGGGCCTCCTCGAGCCGCGCTAGCGGCGCGCTCAGCGGCAGATACACCGCCAGGGCCCAGAGGGCGCTGCCGGGCAGGAGCAGGGCCCAGCTCTCGGGGATCCAATCGGGCACGAGGGCTGGAGGCGTTGGTGATCTCCCTAGCATCGGCCACCCAGCCCACAGTTGCCGGTGACCGTTGCAGCGGGATGGACCTTCCAGGGCCATCCGATCCATAGCCTCAGCCGCCGGCCCGATGCCGTTGCGGCGGGTCCCGCCATCCTGCTGGTGCATGGCTTTGGCGCCTCCACCGACCACTGGCGCTTCAACATCCCAGTGTTGGCGGAGCACTACGAAGTGCATGCGCTGGATCTGCTGGGGTTCGGCCGCAGTGCCAAACCGGACGGGCCCCGCTACGGCGGCGCCCTCTGGCGCGATCAGCTGGTGGCCTATGTGCACGAGCGGATTGGTCGCCCTACGGTGATTGTGGGCAACTCGTTGGGCGGTTATGCAGCCCTTGCGGCTGGCGCGGCTCTGGGGGATCAGTGCGCCGGGGTGGCCTTGCTGAATGCGGCCGGACCGTTCTCCGATGAACAGGGTGAACCGAAAGGATGGGGCGCGATCGCTCGCCGCACCATTGGCAGTGCCCTGCTCAAGAGCCCGATCCTGCAGCGGCTGCTGTTTGAAAACATGCGTCGCCCCGCCAACGTGCGCCGCACCCTCAAGCAGGTGTATATCGACAGCACCAACGTGAACGACGAGCTGGTGGAGTCGATCCTGCGGCCCAGCCGCGATCCCGGCGCCTTCGGGGTGTTCCGCACGGTGTTCGACATCCCCCGCGGCCAGCCCCTCGATGAACTATTCGCCGAGTTGCAGGCGCCGCTGCTGTTGCTCTGGGGCATCCGCGACCCCTGGATCAATGCGGCCGGCCGCCGCGGTGCGTTCCAGCGGCACGCCCCCGCCAACACCACCGAGGTGGTGTTGCAGGCGGGCCATTGCCCCCACGACGAGGTGCCGGATCAGGTGAACCGGGCCATGTTGGAGTGGCTCGCCGCCCTGCGATGACCCTCACCCGCCTCGACGCTCCCTTCCCCCACTGGCAGTTCACGGCGGCCAGCGGCGATCAGCTGCGGGTGGTGCCGGAACGCGGCGGCTTGGTGGTGGGGTGGTGCTGCGGCGGTGTGGAACGGCTTTATTTCGATGCCGAACGCTTTGCGGATCCTGCCAAGAGCGTGCGGGGCGGCATCCCGCTGCTGTTTCCGGTGTGCGGCAATTTGCCGGACAACGTGTTGACGTTGCCGCAGGGCCGCTTCGCGATGGCGCAGCACGGTTTCGCCCGAGACCTGCCCTGGGAGCTGGCCGCGCTCGACGGTGGTGCCGGCATCCGCCTGTGCCTGCGCGATAGCGAGGCCACCCGCGCCATGTATCCCTTCGGCTTCCGCCTCAGCCTCGACTACACCCTGGAACCGGGTGCCTTGGCGATCTGCGCGCGGGTGGAGCACACCCAGTCTGCGGGCGGCAGGGCGATGCCGTTTGCGTTTGGGTTGCATCCCTACCTGCAGGTGCACAGCCTTGAGCAGGCGCAGCTCCTGGATCTGCCGGAGCGCTGCTTCGATCACCTCAGCGCCGCTGAGGCCTCCACGGCTGAGCAGCTGCAACGGCTGCCGCTCGGTGTGGATCTACGGGTGGATCCGGTCGGCCAGCCCGCGCCGGTGCCGCGGTTGCTCACCGGTGACGCGGCCATCGCGCTTCACATGCAGCCCCCCTTCAGCCATGTGGTGGTGTGGAGCGATCCGCCGCGGTCGATGGTTTGCCTGGAGCCCTGGAGCGCCCGTCGCGGCGAGCTGGGGCTCCAGCTGGAGTCCGGTGAGCAGGCGGAGCTGCGCTGTCGCTACGCGGTGATGCCTGGTTGAGGCGCCCCCGGGAGCCGGCCGCGAGCCAGCTGCTGCAAGGGATCAAATTCGCGCTTCACTGCCTCGATCATCCGGCTGGCGGGGCTCTCCTCCCAGGCCGCAAGCGGTGGGTTCAGGCCGGCGGGTTGCTGCAGAACGCTCAGCTGACCGCCGAGGGCCTGGCAGCGCTGCCGCAGCTGTGTCACCCGGTAGGCGGGCAAAACGTCAGCGCTGGCCCAGGCCATGCCCAGGCCGGCACCGGCCGCCAGGCAGCAGGGCAGATCGCGGAGTGCAGGGTCGTTGAGCAGGGCGGAGGCCTGGGCCGGTAGCACACCGAGCCGCAGCAGCCAGTCGCTGCAGCCATGGCGGCTGCGGGCCTCCAGCTCCAGCAGTTGCTGCGGATCCAGGCGCTCGGTGGCAACGCCGGCTGCCGCGGCGGCGTGTTCGTGTTGCCGCAGCTGGTCGTCGATGGCCGCGGCGCTCACGCTGGCCAGGGCCAGCAGCAGGGCCGGCTGGTTGTTGCCGCTCAGGGCGCTGCTCCACCAATCCAGGCGCTGGGGCATCAGCGGCGCCGTCAGACAACGCCGTCGCAGCAACTCCAGCGCGCCGAGTGGGCCGCTCAGCAGCAGGCCGCTGCGCTCGTGCGGCAGCGGGTAGGTGCGCAGGGTGAGTTCGGTGATCAGGCCCAGGCTGCCCCAGCTGCCGCTGAACAGCCGCATCAGGTCGTAGCCGGCCACGTTTTTCACCACCTTGCCGCCGGCCTTGGCCCAGGTGCCGTCAGCCCGCAGCACTTGCAGACCGATCAGCTGGTCGCGCACCCCCAGATACCGCTGACGCAGGCCGCCCGCCAGGCCGCGGGCCACCAGACCGCCCACCGTGCCGCTCGCTTCGCCGGCGGGGCCACTGCCCCAGGGCCAGTCGATCGCCAGCCATTGGCCTGCGCTGGCCAGCTCTGCCTGCAGGGTTTGCAGGGGGAGGCCAGCCTGCACGGTCACCGTGAAATCGCCGGCGCAGTGCTCCACCAGCTTGTTGAGCTGGTTGGTGCTTACCACCAGCGGCACCTCCACGGGGCTGCCCCAGCTGAGGCGGCTGCCGCTGCCGGCCGGTAGCCAGGGCTGGGCCTGCCGGTGCAGGTCCTGCACCAGCTCCTGCAGCGCGCTGGGCTCAGGGCAGATCACGGCACGATGGTGCCATGGCAGAGCGGCGCAAGGTCATCGTTCTCGATGACGATCCCACTGGGTCGCAGACGGTGCACAGCGCGCCGTTGCTGCTGCGCTGGGATGCAGACAGCCTGCGGCGGGGCTTGCGCCACCCCTCGCCACTGCTGTTCGTGTTGGCCAACACACGGGCGCTCGAGCCCGAATTGGCTCGGGAGCGGGTGCGGCAGATCTGCCGGGGGTTGCGGGTGGTGCTGGAGGAGCTGGAGGCGGCGGGCGAGCTGGATCGCTGGCTGATCGTGAGCCGCGGCGATTCCACCCTGCGGGGCCATTTCCCCCTGGAGGTGGAGGTGATCGCCGAAGAGCTCGGCCCGTTCGATGCCACCTTGTTGGCCCCGGCTTTTTTGCCCGGCGGCCGCACCACCCGCGGCGGTGTGCACTACCTGCACGGCGAGCCGGTGCACACCAGCCCGTTTGCGCGCGACCGCTTATTTGGCTTCAGCAGCAGCGCTCTGCCTGACTGGGTGGAGGAGAAAACCCGGGGTGTGATTCCAGCCAGCACGGTGGAGCGGCTGGATGGGGCCGAGCTCGATGGGCCGGTCGAAGCCTTGCAGGCTCGCCTGGCCCGTTTCCGCGCCCAATGCATCGTGGCTGTGGATGCGGAGCGGCCTGAACAGTTGGCCGCGCTCGGGGACGCGGTGTGGCGCAGCGAGCGGCGCCTGCTGTTTCAATCCGCCGCCAGCCTGATCAATGGTCTGGCGCCCCTTCCGCCCCAACCGCTTCACCCCGCCGGCCTGGCCGCCCTGCGCCGCTGCGGGGCCCGTGGGGAACGGCTACCCGCGCTAGTGATGGTGGGATCCCACGTGCCCCTGGCGGATCAGCAACTGGAGCTGTTGCTGCAGGAGCCCGCCTGCCAAGGGGTGGAGATCCCGGTGGCCAAGCTGGCCCGGGTGCTGGAGGGCCCGGCGCCGCCGCAGCTGATTCGGTCGCTGGAGCAGAGCTGGCTCGAGCAGCTGCAGGCTGTGCTGCTTCAGGGCCGCACCCCGGTGCTGTTCAGCAGCCGCGGTGAACTGGTGTGCGCTTCCGCCCAGGAGCGGCGACGCTTCGGCCTGGAGCTGGCGGCGCTGATGGCACGCTTGGCCGCGGCCCTGGCCCCGCAGCTGGGGCTGATCATCAGCAAGGGCGGCATCACCACCCACACCCTGTTGGCTGATGGCTTGGGGCTGGATTGGGTGGAGTTGCAGGGGCAGCTCCTGCCGGGATTGTCGCTGGTGCTCACCCCGCCCGAGGCCAGGGTTCCGGGCCTGCCCGTGATCACCTTTCCGGGGAACCTCGGCGATGCGCGCACCTTGCGTGAGGCCTGGCGGTTGCTGGTTCAGGCGGATCCGGGCTGCCCGTAGCGCTGCCACAGCTCGCCCGCGAGGGCGCCCAGGCCCACGAGGGCCAGGGCCAAAAGGCTGTCGGCGGTGTCGCTGATCACGGCCCCCACCAGAAAGGCCAGGGAGCCGGCGCCCACCAGCCAGGGCGTCACGGGGTAGCCCCAGCTCAGAAAGGGCCGCGGCAGATCCGGTTGTTGGCGGCGCAGCTGGATCTGGGCGGCGATGCCGCTCAGGGGCAGGCCCACATACAGGAAGGCACCCATCCCCAGCAGGTGATCAAAGGAACCCACCAGCACCAGCAAGGCCGCGCTGCCACTGGTGAGCAGCAAGGCGGCTGTCGGCGTGCCGCCCTGGTTCACCTGGCTGAGCCAGGCGGGCATCAGGCGATCCCGGCTCAGGCCAAACAGGATCCGGGGCGCTGCCATCACCACCGTGTTGATCAGGCCCAGCAGCGACACCAGGGCCACGGCTGTGATCAGCTGCGCCCCTTGGCTGCCCAGCAGGAGGCGGGCTGCATCGGCCGCCGGTAGCGTGGCCTGGCTGAGCGTTTGCATCGGCAACACGTGCAACAGCGCCCCGTTGATCAGTAGATAGAGCGCCAGCACAGCCAGCACGCCGCCGATCAGCGAGCGGGGCAGGTCACGGGCCGGTTCGCTGAATTCTTCGGCGAAATACACCGGTGAGGCCCAGCCATCGAAGGTGGTGACCACGGCCTGCAGGGCAAGCACAGCCCCGATCCACAGCGCTGATCCCTGGGGCTGCAAGACCGTGGGATGGCCCGCAGTTGCATCTGGCGCGGCGGCGGGCAGCAGAAAGCTGGCGGCCGCCAGCCCCAGGAAGGCCACGGCCTTCACCAGGCTGAGCAGTTCCTGGCTGGCACCTCCGGCGCGCACCCCCAGCCACTGGATGCCGCTGAACAGGATCAGCACCGCGAGGGCGATCGCCTGCCCATGCCATGGGGCCGCGGCCTGCGTTGGGATCCACTCCACCAGCAGCTCGCCCACGGTGGTGGCCACCCAGGCCAGGCCGATGCAGTGGGCCAGCCAGTCGGTCCAGCCCACTAGCCAGCCGGCCCGGTGCCCAAAGGCCTGCTCGGCGTACACATACCACCCCCCCGCCCGCGGCAGGCTGGCCGCCAGTTCGGCGATGCAGATTGCGCCGAGCAGGGCGTAGAGCCCCCCGAGCAACCAGGCGCTCAGCACCAGTGGTGCCGTGGCCAGCTGTGCCGCCACCAGCCCGGGTGTGCGCAGGATGCCGGCGCCGATCGTTCCACCCACGGAGCCCGCCAAGCCGAAAGCCACCCCCAGCACCGAGAGCAAGCCGCCGCTGCTCCGCTGCTCTGGCGGCGGCGGGGAGCTGCTCAAGAACGCTGCGCCGCTGCCAGCAGCTGCAACGGGTGGGCCACGCGCGGGCCATCGCCCAGGTGCCGGCGCAGCTGCATGGTGCAGCCGATGTTGGCGCTGGCTACCACGTCAGCGCCGGTGCCACGCAGATCGGCGGCCTTGATTTCGCCCAGCGCCGCGGCTTCCTCCGGTTGCACCAGGTTGTAGATGCCGGCGCTGCCGCAGCACACGCCGGCTTCGGTGGCCTCCCGCAGCTGCAGGTGCGGAATGGCGCGCAGCAGTTGGCGCGGTTCGGCGCTGATGCCCTGGCCGTGCAGCATGTGGCAGGCATCGTGATACGCCACCACCACAGGGTTCTCGGCGCTGGCGGGCTGGCCATCGCTATGGGTGAGTGGCTGCAGCCCAGCCCGGAAGCCCTCGCTCAGTCCCAGCTCCGCCAGAAACTGATGAACGTCCCGCACTTGGGACGCAAAGGCTGCGCCCTGCTCGCTCTCCAGCAGCCGGTCGTAGTGCTTGAGGGTGTGGCCGCAGCCGGAGGCGGCGACCACCACCGCATCCAACGGTTCGGGGCCTGCTGCTTTGCCGGGCCCCACCACGGCACGGAAGCTCTCGATCAGGGCATGGGCCAGCTCGCGGGTCTGTTCCAGTTCGCCCTGGTGATGGGTCACGGCGCCGCAGCACCCCTGGCTCGGCGGAATCACCACCTCCACGCCGTTGGCCGTGAGCACCTCCAGCGTGGCGGCGTTCACATCGGGATCAAACAGCCGTTGCACGCAGCCCAGCACCAGCCCAACGCGGGCGCGGCGCTCCCCCTGGGCCGGAATCACCAGCGGCAGGCCATCGCGGAAGGCCTCTGGTTGCAGTGGCGGCAGCAGCTGCTCCATCGCCTCCAGCTGCGGGCCGAGCAGTCGGGTGAGTCCGCTCCAGCGGGCCAGGCGTTGCAGTGGCGTTCCCGCGTAGGCGCGCAGGGGGGTGAGGGCGGCCCGCAGCCGTTGTGGGTAGGGCAGCAGCGCGAACAAGAGCTTGCGAAACGCCCGTTGGCCTGGGCTGCGCAGCTCAGGAGCATTGAGCTTCGGGCGGGTGGCCTCAATCAATTCGTCGTAGCGCACGCCGGAGGGGCAGGCGCTCACACAGGCGAAGCAACCCAGGCAGCTGTCGAAATGGCTGGCGGTGGTGGCATCGAGCTCCAGCTCGCCCGCTTCGATCGCCTTGAGCGCATGGATCCGCCCCCGCGGCGAATCCATTTCCGTTCCCAGCACTCGGTAGCTGGCACAGGTGGGCAGGCAAAAGCCGCAGTGCACGCAGGGGTCTGTGGCGCTGGTTCCCGTGGTTGTGACCATCCGTGCATTCTGACTGGTTGAAAACGCTTGTCGGCCCCAGTCTTGAAATCTATGACCCTCTTATTCGCTATTGGCTTGATCTAGGCAAAATAATCTGAATAGCCCTTGCCTTTTCTGCCTCTTATCAGGAGCAGTGTTTTGGTCGCGTATCAAGACTGTCTGCAGGCTTGGTGATGTCTTGCGCATTCGCTTGGGGCTGAGCGAGGAATATCAACTTGGACGGCCTGACTATGGTGGCCAGCTCCTTCTTTGGTTGCTTGCGTGTATTGATCGGAGAGGTCGATCTCCTGGCTCCGAGCAGTCGGTCTTGATCGCATTTAATCATTGCTTGGCGATAGAGATCTTCCGGGACCAGGCTGAAAGCCTGCTGGTCAATTTGGCAAGGAGTGCGCAAGGGGGCTTCACCATGCTAAAGTCTCTTAAAATTCACTCTTAAGATGTTCAATATATTAAAAAATAAGCTAAAGTCTGTTTTCGGCTATAACAAAAAATCTGTGCGCCTATCCTATAGAGAGAAGGCGGTAGCCGCAATAACTCCGGGATCTCTGATTAGTGGATCATCTATGGATAGGCAGCATGGAATTGATCATGCGTTTAAGTTTGCAGAAGGCTCCAGCCTTCTAGACGTCGGCTGTCATGATGGAGAAATTCCATTGGCCTTTGCGAGCCAAGGCGTCAACTTTATTGACGGCGTCGATCTTTCGCCTGCGTGTATTCATTCAGCTAGGGATTCTTTTCGGTGCTCGTCAGTAGATTCAAATTTCCAAGTCTGCGATCTTGCCCTGGGTGTCGACGAACTGAAAAGACAGGTCAGGAAAAGTAAATACGACATTGTTTGCTACCTAGGTGTTCATCATCATTTGAGTAATCAGATGCCGCTGAACATGCTTGATGAGTTGGAGAGCTGTCTCTTTGCAATGTGCCAAAAAGTCTTATTGGTTCGGTGCCCAGCAACCTATTTTGTTGAATTAGAACCGAAAATAATCTCATCTTCATTCAAGCTTTACAAGGGTCCGATTAAGGGTCCAGTCGGAGATCTTTTTGTATTTCAGAGAAAGCACTAACTGGTTGGGCGAACATATCTTTTGGCGTATTCGCTACTCCAAATAGCCCGCAAATGCTAATTCTTCGGTGAACACCGCCCTGATCCTCTGTATCTGACTAGAAGTTAGAGTCTCTGAATAATGTCTTCGCTCTTGACGATAATCTGATTTTGTCATCGGGAGCTTCGGTTCATCTTTGATCCCTAGGTGTTCTGTCTCAGCAGGTTGATGCTCCTATGCATCGTCAAGCCCTTCTGGGCTTTTCCCGATTGGACGAGGACGATGGGCAAGCTCCGCAATCAGGTTGGCTGAGCCACTTCCCTGGGCAGCAGCCAGCCTGATCGGGGGACTGAGCACCCTGTCACCGATTTCATGCGCTCATGGCTGCCGGCCGC
>VGPW01000056.1 GCA_016882545.1 Cyanobacteria bacterium M_surface_10_m2_179
TTCGCAGTTCACGCTCCCGCAGCAGAAGACCCGTCAGATCTCGCACCAATCGAAGCCTGCAGTGCAGTTCTGAGCTTGCGGCTCCAGCCCTCCAGCCAGGCTTCATCGCTTCGGCTGAAACAGCGCGGCGACCAGCCCGCCAGCAGGATGAGCCCCTCGCGCCCAAGGGGTTGCACGATCACCGATGGAATGCCCGCGGGCAACCCCTGGAATTCATCCCGCCCGGGATAGAGCTTCAGGTTCACTAGCCCGATCGCTTTGTCGGTGCTCATCGCCCGCTCGCTGATGGGGCCAGGGCTGAAGCAGCCCTCGGCCAACACCCCACGCCGCAACAGCGTTTGCCCGCGCCAATGCACCAACACGCTGGCGGCGGGAGTTGCGGTGAGCAGCATCTGCGTGCCCCAAGCGAGCTCCTGGCGCAGGCTTTCGTTCAGGCCATCCAGCAACCACAGCCCCTGTTCCCCCTCCAAGGCCACGCGTTCGGGCGCGATCGGTGTGGCCCGGGTCCAGAGGATCGCCACCAACATCAAGCCCACCGCCAGGAAGCTGGCCAGCACACCGGCCCGCTCCAGCGCCGGTGTGAGCTCGGCGGCGGTGAGTTGATTCACCACGCAGAGCGCCAGGCCGAGCACACCGGCACTCAGACACAGCCGGGCAGCCAGCCCCATCGATCTGCGCTGTCAGGGATCTCCCAGCACCTTGTCACAACCGCTGGCGAGCCCGTGCGGGGCCCGTTGGAATGCCAGGGCATCAACCCAAGCGCCATGGCTTCCACCAGCCCAGCGATCCACTCCGCAGCGCAGGCCTTTGCCGCCATTGCTCTAGCTGCCGTGGCCTGCGATGGGGAGCTGGCGGCCGTTGAAGCGCGCAGCTTGCGCCAACACCTGGAGTTTCGCCAGCCGTTCTGCACCTACAGCGATGCCGCCATGGCCGCACTGCTCGATCAGCTGCTGACCATCCTGCGTAGCCAGGGCTGGGAAGCGCTGGTGGCCCAGGCGGCACCGCACCTCACGCCTGTGCAGAGCGAAACGGCTCTGGCTGTGGCCGCCAGCCTGATCCAGGCAGATCACGTGGAGCAGCGCTCGGAAGCCAGTTTTCTGAGCCAGTTGAGCGACGCTCTGGCCATTGCCCCGGATCGGGCCACCACCATTCGTGACGTGGTTGCCCTGTTGAACCGCGACAGCCTGGCGAGCTAACGGCAGACTGGGCCCGTCTACTGCACAGCACCCGTGAGGCCCGTGGTTCGAGGTTGGCTCTGTTCAGCGTTGCTGAGTGCGCTGCTTGTTCTCAGCGCTTTGGCCGTTCCAGGCAGTGCCTGGGCCACCGGAGCTGCCGAATTGCCGACACAACTACCCGCCAGCCATGTGCTCGATGACGCCGACCTGCTCAGCCGCTCCGCCAGCTCTGAGCTCGATCGCCGCCTGCAGGAATTCGGCGCTGATCACATCGATGCTCGCCTGATCACCCTGCGCCGCCTGGATTACGGGCTGAGCCTCGATGCCCTCGGTGATCAGCTGCTGCAGCGCTGGGCTCCCCAGGAGCAGGACCGCGGCCAACTGCTGCTGTTGATCGAATCCCAGAACAACAGCGCCGCGGTGCTGGCCTCCGCCGATCTGCGTGATCAGCTTCCCGATGCCCTGCTCTCGAGCACGGCGATCAGCACCATGGGACTGCCTCTGCGGGAAGGGGCCCGCTACCGGCAGGCCAGCCTGGATGCCCTCGATCGCCTGGCCGTGGTGCTCGATGGCGGTGAGGATCCCGGTCCGCCGCAGCTGGTCGAGCGCGTACCGGTGGACACCAACATTCCCACCCGTGAGGAGACCCAGTCGAGCAATGCCTTCACCTGGGTTGTGGTGTTGCTCGTGCTTGGCACACTGGTGCCAATGATCACCTGGTGGGTCTTCTCCCGCTGAACCACCCATGGGGTTGACCGACTGGATGGGTGCCTTCGATCGCGCCAGTAACAGCGACCTGAGCCTCAATCTGGAGCGGGCCTACGAATCGGCTCTGATGATCCAGAGCCTGGAGCTGGAGTATTACAACGACCGCCCCGTGCGGCCCGAGCTGCAGCTGAGCATCCCGAGGCAGGCACAGGCCCAGATGCTGCGCCGCTTCCGAGCAGCGCTGCAGGTGTGTCAGGAGTTGCTGCCGGAAGTGCAGGGCCGCCGCGCCGAACTCGACAGTCAGGAGCTGCGTCAGCTCCAGCTGATCGAATCGGTGTTGTCGCGCTACGGGCGCCGCAGTTCCACCCCGAGCCTGTCGCGAGCTCCGGAGATGGTGCCACGCAGCCTCCTTGGTGTGTTCGATGGCGTGCGCCGTCAGTTGGATCCAGAGGCTGAAACAGCGCTTCTGGAGGGTTTTCGGCGCCGTCGC
Organism: Cyanobacteria bacterium M_surface_10_m2_179; assembly: GCA_016882545.1. Taxonomy (GTDB): domain Bacteria; phylum Cyanobacteriota; class Cyanobacteriia; order PCC-6307; family Cyanobiaceae; genus Vulcanococcus. Next base: position 2,374 of record VGPW01000056.1, read on the forward strand.
GGCTCCACGCTGGTGTCGCTGCGGATCTTCCTGTTGATGATCCTGGTGCCGCTGATTGTGCAGCAAACCTCCCGCACGTTGGTGATCTCACCGCTGCTGGATCGTTTCGCACCCGATATCCCCTTCCTCAGTTACACCAAGCCTCACCTTCAGGAGAAGGCGGTGAACAAGCTGCGCATCTACCAGCAGGAGCTGGAGTTTGAAGCGTTGCTGGAGGGCAAAGCGCCGCCGAGCCCGCAGGAGATTCGTGCGGCTCTGGTGACGAAGGCCAGTGAGCTCAAGGAAGACGCGGACGGCGAGAGCCTCGAGGCCACGAAGAATGTTTTGGCCGATTTGGCCGCCCTGGTGGGCTTCACCTTGGTGTGCCTGCTGGGCCGCCGCGATCTGCAGGTGTTGCGCGGTTTCTTGGATGAAGCGGTGTATGGCTTAAGCGATAGCGCCAAAGCCTTCGCGATCATCTTGTTCACCGACATCTTCGTGGGCTTCCACAGCCCGGAGGGATGGACGGTGCTACTGGATGGAATCGCTCAACACCTAGGCCTGCCGGCCGAGGAGAACTTCATCCTGCTGTTCATCGCCACCTTCCCGGTGGTGTTGGCCACGATCTTCAAGTATTGGATCTTCCGCTACCTCAACCGGGTGTCTCCCTCGGCGGTGGCAACCCTGCGGGGCATGGATGGCGGCTGACCCACTGCCGCAGCGGGGCCTGCTGCTGATCAGTGGGCCCAGCCGCGGCGGCAAAAGTGGCTGGGCCGAACACCTCGCCCATGGATGGAGCGGCCCTGTGCTCTACCTCGCCACAGGTCCCTCCGGAGAGAGTGATCCCAGTTGGCATGAGCGGGTGGAGCTGCATCGCAACCGCCGTCCAGGACACTGGCAGTGCCTGGAAGTTGGTGCCCAACTTGTGCAGCAGTTGCAGTATTTGGCCGCGAAGCCCCAGGCACATTCCGATTCCCCACCCTGCCTACTGATTGAGTCGCTGGGCACCTGGGTTGCCTGGCATCTTGACGAGGCGGAGCCTCTGTGGCGACAGCGTTGTGAGGCGTTGCTGGAGGCCTTGGCGGCTCAGCCGGGGCCGGTGCTGTTGGTGGTTGAGGAAACTGGCTGGGGTGTGGTGCCCCCCACAGGGATCGGCATCCTGTTTCGCGATCGCCTCGGTGCGCTCCAGCAGCGCCTGATGGACTGCAGCGTGCGTGCCTGGCTGGTGGTGGCAGGCCGGGCCCTTGATCTGTTCAATCTGGGCATCCCTGTGCCCAAGGCCTGACCATGCCCCGCCTTGTGCTGTTTCAGCCGGAGATCCCTCCCAATACAGGCAATGTGGCCCGCACCTGCGCGGCCACCTGCACTCCGTTGCATCTGATCGAACCGCTGGGCTTCGAGATCAGCGACCGCACCCTCAAGCGCGCCGGCCTCGACTACTGGCCCTGGGTGGAGCTACACCGCCACGCTTCCTGGCAGCACTTTCGTGAGCAGCAACAGCAGCAGGGCGGCCGTCTTCTGGCCCTGAGCCGCCATGGCAGCCAGCCCTACACCAACCTGCGCTACAGGGCCGACGACTGGTTGCTGTTCGGCTGTGAAACGGCCGGGCTGCCCGCTGAGGTGGTGGCCGAGGCCGACGCCTGCCTCGCAATTCCGATGGCCGGTTCGGTGGAGAACGGCGGTGGCGTTCGCAGCCTCAACCTCGCTACGGCGGCCGGTGTGGTGTTGTTTGAAGCGCTTCGCCAGATCGCCAGCCCCAGCCACATCGCCGGCTAGCACAGGCTTTTTTCATTTGGTCAATCAAAAGTGTGACCACGGCGACTTGCACGGTTGTGTTCAACCCGTTACTCTCGCGCCAGCTCTCGGATGTTGGCTTCTCCGCTGGGCTTTGACCTTCGGCCAAACTGCATGAAGCCTTATCAATTTCTGCTGACCACCTTTGCTAGTACGGCGGCCATCGGAGCCGCCGGCACGATGGTCGTTCCCTCTCTGGCTGATTCGAGACCGCAATATTCTCCCCTCACCAACGAGCAGCCCAGCAGCGCCGCTCTCCCAGCTGTGAGCCAGCTCATCGCTGCTCTTCCTTCAAGTTCCGACCGTCTCTGGGTCAAGGTTCGCAGCAGCATCAGCATCGAAGAGCTGGCCAGCAAGCTTTCGGAGGATGAATCCAGGCTGGCCAAGCTCAACGACGTGAACGAAGACCACGCCTTCAACAGCGGCGATTGGTTGGTGTTGCCGAGCCAGGCCAGCAAACAGGTGAAGCAGCTGGCAGCGATCGACACGAGCGAACTGCGTCGCACACCGCCGCTGGCTGCCCCGCCTGAACCCGTGGAATCCCCGCGCATTCGTCTCGGGGAAACCATCGCCCAGATTGCCCAGCGCTACAACCTCAGCATTGGCGAACTGCTCAATCTCAACCCAGGCCTGCAGGCGGCTCGCCTTGTGGCTGGCACTCAGATCCGCGTGGCTCAGTCGAACCCTGGCCGCAGCCGCATGATTCTGGGCCTCAAGCCCACGGCATCCGGTGGTCTGAGCTGGCCTGATCAGCCCGATTTCGGCTTCCCCACCACCCAACCCTCCGATGCGGCCTGGATCTGGCCCACCAAAGGTGTGTTCACATCCGGCTACGGCTGGCGTTGGGGTCGCATGCACAAAGGCATCGACGTGGCCAACAACATCGGCACCCCGATCGTGGCGGCCCGCAGTGGTCAGGTGATCAAGGCCGGCTGGGATGACGGCGGCTATGGCTACCTCGTGGAAATCCTCCACCCCGATGGCTCCCGCAGTCGCTACGCCCACAACAGTCGCGTCCTGGTGCGTCCCGGCGACCAGGTGAACCAAGGTGCCGTGATCTCGCAGATGGGCAGCACCGGCCGCAGCACCGGCCCTCACCTCCACTTCGAGATCCTTCCCGCTGGACGCGGCGCCATGAACCCGCTGCAGTTCCTGCCAGCGCGCGCCTGATCGCCCGACAGCACAGGGAAGTGGGGACCTCGATCCCTTACAATCCAAACACCGCGGCTCGGTAGCTCAGCTGGTTAGAGCGTGGGATTCATAACCCCAAGGTCGGGAGTTCAAGTCTCCCCCGAGCCATCGTCTTTTGCCCTGCTTCGGTGGGGCTTTTTGCTGTCTGGTCGGCGCGTCACGGCCGCGGTGATCCCAGTGCTTGCTGCAGCAGCGCCTGGGGTTCTTCGAGCTGGTCGTGGTTGAGCATCCAGCCGTCTTCCAGTTGCTCAAGCAGGACGTGCTTGGAGTCGAAACGTGCCATGGCCAACAGATTGCGTGCCCAGTGTTGGCCAACAGCCTGATCCAGTGGTGAAGGCAACAGTTGTTGTTTTCCACACGTCCATGCGTAGGTCTGACATCGCCGATCGGAGCAAACCTGAAACGCTTGATGCTTAACCAGCGACCAGAACGCGCCGTTTCACTGCACTGAATCCAAAGGGTTCCAGCAGCTTGTGCACAACCTGCCGGTGAGATCAGCTGCACTGCAGTGGTTTGTGTGAGTGGAACCCATCTCAAAGCCTCAGCCGACACTCAGCTTGGGCGGCCTGCCGGAAGACTGGCGCCTGGCCTGAAGAGTTTCTTGAGACTTGGTTGACGCCCCGAGCCCGCACTGAGATCGATGTGGAAAACCTGGGGAAAAAGCTTGGCGTGCGTTAAGCAGCGCGATAGAGAGCCAACTTCAGCAACAGGAAACCCATCAACGCTGAAGCACTGAGCAGGGAAAGCGTTTTGGCCACGCCATCTCGCGACGAGGTCAATCCTAAAGGAAATCAGCAGGAGTCGTGCGCTGTTCAGGCTTTGGCTGCCTGCTCGGCTTCCAAGGCACGTTTGGTCATGCCGTAATGCAGCAACGGGTCGCGGTATTGGCGCGGCATGCGCTCATGCAGCATCACGAGCCGATGCCAGCACATCGTGCGTTTGATCTGGGTGAGCGTCTTGCCCTCACGGATCAACATGCGCAGCGCCTTGCAGTAGGCGGGATAGCTGCCCTCGAGTTGTCCCAGGGTGAGTGCAGGTTCCTCCCCCCGGGCCGAGCCATTGCGTTCGGCCATCGTTGTTCCCAGGGGGGATCGCCCAAACCTACGCCGCCGTGGTGGTGCGGCGATGTTCTGCGCCCTGTCGCTGCGATGGGTTAGCGTTGTAATGATTCAAAGACCAGTTCCAGCAGGTTTCTTTGCGAGGCGGCGGGTTCCAAGGATTTCACCACCCGGCCAGCAACTTTCTTCAGGGCTTTCCACGAATCAGGTTCATACCTTTTCCTGTTACATGACCATTTACGTTGGGAACCTCTCCTTCGATGCCGAAGTTGAGGATCTTCAGAGCCTGTTCGCCGAGTACGGCGCTGTTCGCAAGTGCAGCGTTCCCCTCGATCGAGACACCGGCCGCAAGCGCGGTTTCGCCTTTGTTGAGATGGCGTCCGAAAGCGATGAGCAGAAAGCCATCGACGATCTCCAGAACGTCGAATGGATGGGTCGCATGATTCGCGTCAACAAAGCCGAGCCCCGTCCCGCTCCCGGCGGTGGCGGTGGCGGTGGCCGCTGGTGACCCACTTTTTTAGCGTTCAACCGCCCCAATGGGGCGGTTTTTTTATGGTTTCAGCTCCCTTTTTCGTTGCTCAGCGCCTGCAGTGAAAGAGCTGGGGAGTGCTGGGGCCTGATGGGAGTGGGTCACAGCGCAAGTTCGTTGCCTTGGGCTGATGCTCACTAAGCAGGATCAGATCTGATGCCTTGCTTTGCCGGAAGCGCCGCTTCCGGCGGCCACTTTCCAGCTCGCGGCCCAAATACCACTCAAGGCTGGGACGTCCCGGGCCATCCACCACAACCAGCCATTGGCGCTGCTCGGTGGGCAATGCCTTCAGCTGTTTCGCCACCGGCAGCACAGCCCAGGTTTCATTGAGCTCCCACAACCACAAACGGCTGCTGAACAGGTTGAACAGGGCCAACCACAGCAGCCCCACCATGGCGATCGCCCCACGTCGCCGCCAGGGCTGTGAAGGGCTGAGCAACAGCCCGCCCCCCACCGCTAACGCCAAGCCCGCTGGCACCACGATCGCGGCTGGAACAGGCACCAGCATCACCAGGCCCAGCAGCGCCACACCACAGCTGAACCAGAACAGGGGAATCCAGCGCAGCAAGGGATGCATGGCGCGGCCAAGCTCTATGCGGCGCTGAATCAGCTCACACACCAGGGGTGCCACCGCCAAGGTGAACGCCGGCCAGAGCAGATGGCTATACCAGGGCAGCTGGGTGCGCAAAGGCAACACCAGAGCGGCCGTGAGCAGGGTGAGACCCAACACCCACAGGCCCCAGCGGCTGCGCCGCTGCTGCCAGGCCATCAGCATCGCCAGGGGCCAGAGCGCTAACCAGAGCCAGCCTCCCTCCAACACTTCGGTGATCGGAACAGCGATGCCACCGCTGTGACCTTCCACGGCGTCCACCACCCGGGCCAAACCCTGACCGCCCCACATGGTGAAGGCAGCGGCTGGTCCTCGCTCCACCGCATGCCAGAGATGCCAGCTCATCCCGGGCAGGACACCCAGAAGAATCCAGCCGCTGAGCGAGCGCCACAGGGCCAACGGCCAGCGCTGTTCAAACGCCAGCAGCAGGCAGGCTCCAAGCAGCAGCGGCAACGCCGCTGCTGCTTGAGCAACAGGATGGAGGAGCTGGCCAGACCGGCCAGCAGACCCCACGGCAAATGGCCAGCCTTGAGGGTTGGCGGGCCAGGCTCAGCAGTGTCCACCACTGCAGGGTCATGGCGCTGATCAGTGTGCCATCGAGCATCGCCAGCCGGCCATGCCGCATCAGAGGCAGGAGCGTGAGCGCCACAGGCGCTGTGGCCATAGGAGCCAGGCGATCCTCCGGTCTCAGCCGCGCTTGCACCAGGGCAACCAACGGCACCACCAGGCTGGAGAGCAGCGCTGGAACGCAACGCACCAACCACTCCGGTGGCGGCGGCCCACCCGTGATCGCTCCGGAATGCACCCCGTTCCAGAGCGCCAGCACGGCGGCGATCAAACCATGCACCAGCGGCGGCTTGTTGAGATAGGCCTGATCCCACAGGGTGGGCAGCAGGTTGTGCGGCCAAGAGCGCCGGCTGATTTCCAGGGAGACGCGTGCGACCAGGGATTCATCCCAGTCGCGCAGCGGTACATCGCCCAGGTGGGCCGTGAGCAGCGCTACGGCCGCCAGCCAGATCACCACAACCCAAGGCCAGCCCTGAAGCCTGGGCGCCATCGGATCAGCGGCCGCGATCAGAACCCCTCGGCCGCACAGCGGGCCGTGCTCTCCGCCAGGGAGGTCTGCAAGTCGGACCAGTTGTTGGCTGGGAACACAGCCTCAAAACCCTGGATGTTGGCGTTGAGGATGGAGAGGGCCTGCGCGCGCAACGAACAGGCCTGGGCTTTGTTGTTGGCTTGGATCGCCACGATCGCGTTGTTGAGCAAGCCCTGTAGCGCCTGCTGCTGTTGCACCAGATTAGGTTGGGCGAGCGCGGCGCTGCTGATGAGCAGCGGGGTGCAAGCCCCTAGCAACCCGGTGCGGATGGCCATCACCACATCCATTCCTCCGGGGATGGTATTCCGTTCTCCCGCCGCACCCGCGCGATGCGTTCCCGTTGTTTGGCGGCTTCCTGATCGCGGCTCAGCCAGGGGCGCACGCGGTTGCTGGCACGGCTGGCGTCGAGGGAAGAAGGCAAAAGGGTGATGGTCCACTCACGACCGCTCTGGGTGATGGTGCTGCTCATCAGTGATACCTCCGCCAAACCATCCTGCGTGATGGTCCGCGCCAGACTCAACCAGCCCAAGCGGTTCGATTGAATGGAAGCGATTTGGAATGGTGCGGTGATTGCCGCCAGCGATGACATCGTGACGGTGGAAGGCAACGCCTACTTCCCGCCCGAAGCGCTCAATCCCGCGCTGGTACGCCCCTCCACCCATCGCAGCAGCTGTGGCTGGAAGGGGGAAGCCCACTACTACGACGTGGTGGTGGATGGCGTCGTGAACAGCAACGCGGCCTGGTTCTATCCCGAGCCGAAATCCGCAGCGGCTGAGATCAAGGGCCGCGTGGCCTTCTGGCGCGGCGTCACGGTGCGCTGAGGAGTCTCAGTTGTCGGAGGGGAACGGCTCGATCAGCACCGGCACAGCCACAAAGGCGTCGTAGCTGTTGGCGGGTGATGCCTGTACAGCGATCGGCGTGGGCTGTGGCGGTGCGGCGCGGCGGCGTCCGCTGGGACTGCTGCCCCGACGCGCCGCTTGGCCGGTGGAGCGCTGAATCGGTTGCTCCTTGAGATCGCTGCGCACCTGGTTCAACAGCTTGTAGTGGTTGGTGCTGCTGTATTTGCGGAGCAGGGCCGGATCCCAGGCCATGAACAGGATGTGATCAGATCTGCGCAGCCTACGGCGGCCCCAGTCAGCCCAGAAAGCGTGATAACTTGTCGCAGCACAACTGGAAGTCGTTTCGCGTACGGGTTTAGCCGCTCGGCTTGTCCACTCGCTGTCGGCCAGTCGTCCTGATCTCACTCTTGCGTACCTATGTCCAGGCTCGTCGGTCTGCAGGCTCCTGATTTCACCGCCACCGCCGTGGTGGACCAGGAATTCAAGGAGGTGACCCTCTCCTCCTACCGCGGCAAGTACGTGGTGCTGTTCTTCTATCCCCTCGACTTCACCTTCGTCTGCCCGACGGAGATCACCGCCTTCTCCGATCGCTACAGCGACTTCTCCAGCCGCAACTGCGAAGTGCTGGGCGTGTCGGTGGACAGCCAGTTCTCCCACCTCGCCTGGGTGCAGACCGACCGCAAGAACGGCGGCCTCGGCGATATCGCCTACCCCCTGGTGGCCGACCTCAAGAAGGACATCGCCCGTGCCTACGAGGTGCTCGATGAGGACGCCGGTGTAGCCCTGCGCGGCTTGTTCATCATCGATCCCGATGGTGTGATCATGCAGAGCACGATCAACAACCTGCCCGTGGGCCGCAGCGTGGATGAAACCCTGCGCCTGCTCCAGGCCTTCCAGCACATCCGCAACAACCCCGACGAGGTGTGCCCCGCCAACTGGACCCCCGGCGAGAAGACCATGAACCCCGACCCCGTAAAGAGCAAGGAGTTCTTCGCGGCTGTGAACTGAGCACCCGCTCAGACCGCATTGGAGGGGCCTCGCTGAGGCCCCTTTTATGTGGGCGGCAGCCGTCAGCCCGCCAGCAGGCTGGCCAACAGGCGGCGACCGTCCACACCGCCGGTGGCGGGATCACAGGCCCGCTCTGGATGCGGCATCAAACCGAGCACATTCCCCTGGGCATTGCTGAGGCCCGCCACATCACCCACCGACCCGTTGGGGTTGCTGCAGTAACGCAGCACCACCTGGCCGCCATCCTCCAGACGCTGCAACAGCTCTGGATCGGCCTGATAACGCCCTTCGCCATGGGCGATCGGGAAGTTCACCACCTCACCGCTGGTGTAGCCCTGCAGCCAGCTGCAGGAGCCGGGTTGCACCCGCAGCTCGGTGGGTTCGCAGATGAAATGCAGCTTCTGGTTGCGGGTGAGGGCACCGGGCAGCAGCCCCATCTCGGTGAGCACCTGGAAGCCGTTGCAGATGCCGAGCACGCGACCACCGCGCTCCGCAAAGGCCGCCACCTCCTGCAGCACCGGCGCAAAGCGGGCGATGGCACCGCAGCGCAGATAGTCGCCATAGCTGAACCCGCCTGGGATGACCACCGCATCCAGGCCGCTGAGGTCGCGCTCCTCATGCCAGAGAAAGCGGGTTTGGATGCCCAGGCAGCCTTCGGCAGCCCATTGCACATCCCGGTCGCAATTGGAGCCGGGAAACACCACAACACCGAGGGTCATCGTCAGGCTCCTGCGGTGATGTCGTCCTTGAGCTCAAGGGTCCAGTTCTCGATCACCGGATTGGCGAGTAGGCGATCGCTGAGCAGTTCGAGCTGCTGCTGTGCGGCCTTGGCATCCGCTGCCTCCAGCTCCACTTCCACGGCCTTGCCGATGCGCAGCTTGCGCACACCATCCACCCCCAGGCGTGCTGCCGCTGCCCGCGTGGCCTCACCAGCGGGGTCGAGCACCGACGGCCTCAGGGACACCAACACGCGTGCGGAGAAGAGCGGCACCTGAGCTCCACGAGGATTGTTAAATCTTGGCAGGCCGGCTGCCAGATGCCTCCGGGCTGGTCACGGTGGGAAGAGTCGCTGTGCCTGAAGCTCGTGCCTTGCCGCCTCCAGCTCTGGATGGCCGCGCTGGTGGTCGCACCGCTGCTGCCCCATGGGACTGCGCTGGCGCAACCACCCCTGCAGGTGCCGCTGGAATGCCAGCTGCAGCATGGGCAATGGCAACCCTGCACGCTCACGGTGGTGCAGGTGGGCGAGCACTGGTGGCTGCAGATCGGCCGGCGCCGCCTGGAGTTCCGCAGCGATGGCCGCGGCAGCGTCATCCTCAAGGACGCCCCTGGTGCCAGCAAATCGGTGCAACCGGTGTGGACCGCGCAACGCGCCCTCTGCTGGGACGGGGTGTGCACCAAAGGCGACCTTCCCCTCGATTGAGAATCAGGCGCTCAGAGCCTGCTCCAGGGCGCCGGCATCCACGCTGAGGCCTAGGGCCACGAGCTCAAGGCCGTCCTGCGGCGGTCGCTCCACGACTGGCGCACTGTCAAACCAGGTTTCAAGGCGAGGACCCACCGCCTGGATCTGAAGCGGCTGGGGCTTGCCCGGCAACCAGGCACGGCCCTTCACCCGGATCAGGTTTTGCGTCGCAATCACCTGTCGCAGCTGCTGCTCCAGCTTGGAGCGCTCCACCCCACCACATGTGCGCACCACGGCTGATTGCATCGCCACATGGGTGTGGTCGTGGTGATAGTGGTCGTCATGATCGTGGTGGTGCTCGTGATCGTGCTCATGGGTGTCATGGCGATCGAGCCCCAGCAGCAGGGCCGCCGGCACATCGCCCCGTTGCATCGGCAGCACCGACACCCCATCGCGCACCAAGCCTGCGATCTGGCTGCGCAAGTCTTCAACCTGCTCCGGTGTGAGCTGATCAGCCCGGCTCACCAACACCAGATCGGCGGCCTCCAGCTGATCCTCAAACAGATCCTGCAGATCGCTGAGGTGATCGAGGCTTGGATCCGCCAGCCGCTGCGCCTCCAGGGCCGCGGGGTCGCCCACTATGCTGCCGGCAGCGAGGGCTTCACCGTCCACCACCGTCACCACACCGCTAACGCGGGTGCGGGTGCGGATCTCAGGCCAGCCGAAGGCCTGCACCAGGGGCACCGGCAGCGCCAGGCCACTGGTTTCCACCACGATGCCGTCGAGCTGATCGGCCCGCTGCAGCAGCTGTTGCATGGTGGGCAGGAACTCATCCTGCACGGTGCAGCAGAGACAGCCGTTGGCGAGCTCCACCACCCGGCCGTCTAACTCCTCCTCGGGACACAAGCCGCAACTGCGGATCAGGTCGCCATCGATTCCCACCTCGCCGAACTCATTCACGAGCACGGCCAGGCGCAGCCCGCTGTTGAGCAGCAACTGCCGCAGCACGGTGGATTTACCGGCGCCGAGA
>VGPW01000057.1 GCA_016882545.1 Cyanobacteria bacterium M_surface_10_m2_179
AAGACGGCCCCACCCACCAGCCGATCGAAACCCTGGCCAGCCTGCGCTCGATCCCCAACATGCTGGTGATCCGCCCCGGCGACGGCAACGAAACCAGCGGTGCCTACAAGGTGGCCGTGGCCAACCGCCACCGCCCCACCGTGCTGTTCCTCAGCCGCCAGGCGATGGCCAACCAGGCCAACTCCAACGCCGATCACGTGGCCAAGGGTGGCTACATCCTGGAAGACAGCAACGGCACTCCCGACCTGATCCTGATCGGCACCGGCACCGAGCTCGAGCTCTGCACCAAGGCCGCAGCCCAGCTGCGCGCAGAAGGCAAGAACGTGCGGGTGGTGTCGATGCCCTGCGTGGACCTGTTCGAAGAGCAGGACGCCGCTTACCGCGAGAGTGTGCTTCCCGCCTCATGCCGCAAGCGTCTGGTGGTGGAAGCCTCCAGCAGCTTCGGTTGGCACAAGTACACCGGCTTCGAAGGTGACACCGTGTCGATCGACCGCTTCGGCGCCTCCGCCCCCGGCCCGCTGCTGATGGAGAAGTTTGGCTTCACCGTCGACAACGTGGTGGCCAAGGCGAAGGCTCTCGGCTGATCAAGCCCCGCTTCTCAAGCTTGAAGCCCCGCCCTCAAGCGGGGCTTTTTAATGGCTCGCCGTCCTCACCACAGGATCCGGCAGGGAAAGGTACTGAGCTGAGTGTCCGCTGTGATCAACACCAGAGCCTCCAGCTCAGCCTGGGCAGCCAGCATGCGATCAAATGGATCGCGATGGGGCTGGCTGTAGCCACCAGCCCTCAGCCCATGGGCGATGGAGATCGGTAGAGGCTGAAACCCATCGGCTTGCAGCAGGCCAGGCAGATCAGCGATCGCAGCCGCGAGCTCCGGGAGCTTGCCCTGGTGATGCTTGAAGCTCAGCTCCCAAACCGACGCCGCGCTCACCAACACCGTGCTGCTGGGATCAAGCAACAACGAACGCGCCGGCTGGGAGAGGCGATCGGGATCAAACCACCACCAGAGGAGCACGTGACTATCGAGCAGGTAGCCACAACCACCCGTGCTCATGGCTGTGGTTCTGCGGGCCACACGGATGGGTCTTGCCAAACCGCCAGGTCATCAGCGGCCATGGGCTGCAACAGCTCATCCGGCAGCGCCAGCGGACCCCAGCGCTGCAGCCGCCCCGGGATCCGCTCGGGCGGCATAGCTTCCAACGGCATCAGTCGCGCCCAGGGCTTGCCCGCTTTGGCCAGCACGATGGTTTCGCCGGCGTGGGCCTCATCGATCAGCCGTGACAGATGGGTTTTGGCCTGATGCACATTCACCATCCGCACGGGATCAGAAGCAACCGCCAGGCTTAGCTTAGTTCTGGACTAAGTCACTCGGCTTCCACTAGGCATGAGAAAGCCCGGGGTTGATCCCCGGGCTGCAAACGATTGAGGCGGCTTCAGACAGCCACCGTCTCGCCAGCCTTCTGCTCCGCCAGCACCTGCTCGAGGCCTTCGAGATCGGCATCGGTGATCTTGGTCTGCATCGGGCAGTGCTTGGGTCCGCACATCGAGCAGAACTCAGCCTGCTTGTAGATATCGGCGGGCAGGGTTTCGTCGTGATATTCGCGGGCACGCTCGGGATCGAGAGACAGCTCGAACTGCTTGTTCCAATCGAAGGCGTAACGGGCGCGGCTCAGCTCATCGTCGCGATCGCGGGCACCGGGACGATGACGGGCGATGTCGGCGGCGTGGGCCGCGATCTTGTAGGCGATCAAGCCTTCGCGGACGTCTTCGGCGTTGGGCAAACCGAGGTGCTCCTTCGGGGTGACGTAGCAAAGCATCGCCGTGCCGTGCCAACCAGCCATCGCCGCACCAATCGCCGAGGTGATGTGGTCGTAACCGGGGGCGATGTCGGTCACCAGCGGACCGAGCACATAGAAGGGCGCCTCATTGCACTCCTCCATCTGCTTTTTCACGTTGAACTCGATCTGATCCATGGGCACGTGACCCGGACCTTCCACCATCACCTGCACGTCGTGCTTCCAGGCGCGGCGAGTCAGTTCGCCCAGGGTTTTCAGCTCAGCCAGCTGCGCTGCATCAGAAGCATCGTGCTGACAACCCGGACGCAGGGAATCACCCAGGGAGAAGGTGCAGTCGTAGCGCTTGAAGATCTCGCAGATGTCGTCGAAGCGCGTGTAGAGCGGGTTCTGTTTGTGGTGGTAGAGCATCCACTGAGCCAGGATTCCACCGCCGCGGCTCACGATGCCGGTGAGGCGGCCCTTCACCTTGGGCAGGTGCTCAATCAGCAGACCAGCGTGGATCGTCTGGTAGTCAACCCCCTGCTGGCAGTGCTTCTCGATGATGTGCAGGAAGTCGTCTTCCGAGAGGCGCTCGATCGAGCCGTGCACGCTCTCCAGCGCCTGATACACGGGCACCGTGCCGATGGGCACCGGTGAGGCGTTGATGATCGCCGTACGCACCTCATCGAGGTTCACGCCACCGGTGGAAAGATCCATCACGGTGTCGGCGCCGTATTTCACGGCCAGCTGCAGCTTCTTCACCTCTTCCGCCGCATCGGAAGCGTTGGGTGAGGCACCAATGTTGGCGTTCACCTTGCACTTGGAGGCGATACCGATCGCCATCGGCTCCAGATTGGGGTGGTTGATATTCGCCGGAATGATCATGCGGCCGCGGGCCACCTCTTCCATCACCAGCGATTCGGGCAGGTTCTCCCGCTTGGCCACATAGGCCATTTCTTCGGTCACCACGCCCTGCCTGGCGTAGTGCATCTGGCTCACGTTGGCTTGGCCTTTGCGCTGTTCGATCCAGGCGCTGCGCATAACGGGCTACGGCGAAGGGTGATACAGCCGGATTAACCGGCAAGTACGGGGCGCAGCCTGAGGTTCTCTTCTCACTTCCCTGCGCCGGCATGACCCGGATCAGGTTCGGAGGGTGTGATCTCAGCCCCTGAACAGGGGCACCCCTAGTGACTCGGCCAAGCTAGCAACCGCAGCTATGTTGGTCATCTGACCATCTCGATCACTCGGCGATGCGCAGTCTGAGCGTGGCGCAGGCCAAAGCCCATCTCTCGGCCTTGCTGGATGCCGTGGAATCGGGCGAAGAGGTGGAGATCACGCGGCGGGGGATCCCCGTGGCCCGGCTCACCAGAGCCCCCGATCAGCCCCAGAGCGGCTTTGACCTGGCTGCGTTCCTCGCCGCCACCACCCAGCAGCCGATGCATCCCTCAGCCGATGGCGTTGAGCTCGTTCAGCAGCTTCGCGAATCGGCCCGTTACTGAGCAGTGGCAGTGCAGCGCTACTACCTCGGCACCTCGCTCCTGGTGGCAGCTCTTGTGCATGAGCCCGGCACAACAGCCGCCTCTGGCTTTCTGAAGCAGGTGGAGCCAAACCTCTGGCAGATCAGTCCTTGGGTGGAGACAGAACTCGCCTCTGCCTTCGCCATGCAGTGCCGGCGGGGCGTGATCACCCCGACAGAACGTGATCTCGCCTGGAGCCGCTACGGGGCCATGCGCAACCAGCGCCTGCAAATGGTGAGGGTTGAAGCCGTGGATTTCGCAGTGGCCGCACGCTTCTGCCTCAGTGATCCACCGCCCCTGCGGGCCGGCGATGCCTTACACCTCGCCCTCTGCCTACGCCAGAACAGTTGCCTGGCCAGTTTCGATCGAGCGCTCTGCCAGGCGGCCAGTCAGCACCGGGTGGCCGTGCATCAACTGCTGGTCAACGGCTGAAGGCCGTTGAGGGCCGCGGCCACTACGCGGTGGTCGCTGTCCTGTTGCAGCGTGCGCAACTCGGCGCGGGCCTGCTCCGCCGCTGAGGATTCCGGCTCGCTCTCCCGCACCAGACGCCCCAGGATTTCCGTGCCGCCCACCCGCACCGTGCCATCGGTGTCGGCAACGGCCAGGCGGCCGATCTCCAGGAGCTGAGCCGGGCTCATCTCCGGGTGTTCCGCCACCGCCGAGAGCACGCTGCAGCGGAGCAGCCACTCGTTGTCGCGCTGGAAAGCCTCCAACACGAGCGGCCAGGCCCGCGTCAGGCCATGGCTCACCAGCGCATTGGCCGCCTCAGCCCGCACCGCCACCTCCGGGTCGTGCTGCAGAGCGTTCACCAGGGGCTCCCAGCCAGCGGGCGTGGGTTTATGACCCAGGCCCGAGCAGCTCAGCTGGCGCAGCAGCATGTCGTTCTGCTGAAGCCCCAGAAGCAGCAACGGCTCGGCCTGCTCGGGGGTGGCGTCCACCAGGCTGGCCAGGGCAGGCCTGGCACGGCCGGGGTTATCCGAGGCGATGGCCTCGCGCAGGGCCTCAAAGTTCATGCCGTCACCAGGGTGAGCTCCACTCTGGGTCAGCACTCGCCGCGTTGATCTTGCAGGGCCCGGAGCAATGCCCGCCGGCGCTGCCGCCAACTCCAGGCGCTCTGCACCAACAGGGAAACGCCGATCACCAGAGCTGGCACCGCCTGAAGCCGATCCGAGCCCTGACGCAGCAGCAACCCAGCCAACCCCAACAGGATCAGCAGCAGCGTGGCCATCGCCAACAGGTCGCGACTGAAGCGAGAACGGGCCGTCGTCATGAGCGCGTCGTCATGGGCGGACCTCGATCCAGCGCAGCAGGCTGGCGCTGAGCACCTCCACCCCCACCGCCAGGCAGCGTTCATCGGGCCGGAACGTGCTGCTGTGCAGGGGCGTGCAGCCCTCAGGGCCCGCCACCCCCAGCCGGAACATCGTGGCGCGGGTGTCCTGCTGGAGTTCAGCAAAATCTTCGGCACCCAAGGAGGGTTGCTCCAGCCAGTGCACCTGCTGGCGACCGAGCAGCTCGGTGGCGGCATCGGCCACCAGCTCAGTGAGGGCGGGATCGTTATGCACCGGCGGCGAGATGCAGCGATAGCGCACCCTGGCCTCACCGCCATAACCCGCACAGATCGCCTTAACGGTGTCTTCAATCCAGCCGGGCAGCTGGGCATGCAGCTCCAGATCCAGGCAGCGCACCGTGCCCAGCAACCGCACGTGATCGGCGATCACGTTGAACGCCTTGCCCCCTTCGATCCGCCCAAAGCTCACCACCACCGGGTGCAGGGCATCAAGGCGGCGACTGATCGCCTCCTGCAAACCGCTCACCACCCGCGCTGCAATCCAGATCGCATCAGTGCTCTGGTGGGGGCGGGCACCGTGGCCCCCTTCGCCGAGCACCTCCACCTCCAGCTCTCCGGCCGCGGCCGTGAGGCTGCCGCTGCGCACACCGATCGTGCCTGCTTCCAGGCTGGGGAACACGTGAACGCCGAACAGGGCATCCACCCCCTGCATGGCGCCATCGGCGAGCATCCAGGCCGCCCCCTGGGCCGTTTCTTCCGCGGGCTGGAACAGCAGCCGCACCGTGGCCCCCAGCTGATCGGCCAGCGGAGCCAACACCCGCGCCACCCCTAGCCCCACGGTGGTGTGAATGTCGTGGCCGCAGGCGTGCATCAGACCCTGATGCACCGAAGCAAAAGGCACGCCGCTGCGCTCCTCCACCGGCAGGGCATCCATATCCACCCGCAGAGCCACGAGCGGGGTGGGCTGGCCCTGCACGCTCGGCTCCGGTCCCAGCTCCGCCACCACTCCCGTGCGACCCACCCCCTCCTGCACCCGCCAGCCAAGAGCGCGCAACTCACCTGCCACCAGCGCGGCCGTTTGGTGTTCGTTGCCGCTCAGCTCAGGATGGGCGTGCAGGTGGCGGCGGACCGCCACCAGCTCCGGCAGTTGTGCGGCTACCGCTGCCTTGAGCTCGGCTGCATTCATCAGCTGCTGAGGGCGAGGAAATCGCTGAGGGCCTGCACCGGTTCCGGAGGCCAGCGCCGGATCTGCAGCAGCCATTCTGGCTGGCGGTAGCGCGGGTCGAGACCGGACGCCGAGGCCCAGTGGCTCTCCGCCTCGCCACGGGCAACGCGGCGCCAGAGCAGGGCCGTGAGCCCGGCGCGGGCATCGGCAAACAAGGGATAGCGGCGGATCAAGCGCCGCAGCTCAGCCTCAGCCTGATCCAGCTCCCCCAGCTGAAAGGCCGCCAGGGCCCCACTGGAGCGGGCCATGGCAAAGCCAGGCCGCGCATCGGCAGCCTGCACAAAACTGGCGCGGGCCGCGGCCCAGTCGCCACGCGAGCCCTGCACGTTGCCGAGGTTGTAGAGGGCCGAGGCATCCTGTGGCTCGCCCGCGGCTGCATTGGCTTCGAGGATCCAGCGGTAGTCGGCCTCAGCGGCATCCCAGCGCTGCAGGGCCTCCTCGGCGGTGCCGCGGTTGAGATGGGGATCGGGGCTCTGCGGATCCAGCTCCATCGAGCGGGTCTGGTCAGCGATGGCCGCCTCGGCATCGCCGAGCGCCAGGCGCACGTTGCCGCGGTTGCTCCAGGCGGCGGCGTCGCCGGGAGCGATCTCGATCACCTGATCCCACAGGGGCAGCGCCCGGGCGAAATCGCCGTCGCGGCTGGCGCTGAGGGCCTGATCAAACAGTTGCGGCAGCGCCGCCGACACCGCCAGCTGCAGGCTGAGCACCAGGGCCAACAGAGTGGTCATCAGAACAGGTTGGGGATCACAACAGCCATCTCATGCGGCGCTCGGTTCCGGGTGCGCCTGCAGGTGCGCCAGGCCGGCCTCGGTGATCACCCGGCCGCGGGGGGTGCGCTGCAGCAAACCCTGCTGCAGAAGAAAGGGCTCCACCACCGCTTCCAGGGTGGCGGGATCTTCGCCGAGTCCGGCGGCCAGGGTGTCGAGCCCCACCGGGCCTCCGCCAAAGCCGTGTTGGAGCAGATGCAACAGGCGCCGGTCGCTGGCATCGAGGCCGCGGCCATCCACCCGGTGCAGGCTCAGGGCCTCCTGCACCAGCTCCGCACCCACGCGGCCATGGCCGCCCACCGCCGCCACATCGCGCACGCGCCGCAGCAGGCGGTTGGCGATGCGGGGGGTGCCGCGGCAGCGGCGGGCCACCTCCAGGGCAGCGGCGCTGTCGAGCTCGATCTGGAGCAGGCCCGCGGCCCGCAGCACGATCGCCTGCAGATCCTCGAGGCCGTAAAACTCGAGCCGCTGAATCAAGCCGAAGCGATCCCGCAGCGGTGAACTGAGCGATCCGGCGCGGGTGGTGGCTCCCACCAGGGTGAATGGTGCAATCGGCAGGCTGCGGGTGCGGGCTGTGGTGCCCTTGCCCACGGTGAGATCGAGGCGGAAATCCTCCATCGCCGGATAAAGGATCTCTTCCGCGACGCGGTTTAGCCGATGAATCTCATCGATGAACAGCAGCTCGCGCGGCTCCAGGTTCACCAGCAAGCCCACGATGTCGCGCGGGCGCTCCAGGGCGGGGGCACTGGTGATGCGGCAGCGCGCCCCCAGCTCTTCCGCCAGCACCAGGGCCATGGTGGTTTTGCCCAGGCCGGGGGGGCCGTAGAGCAACACGTGATCGAGGGCTTCCTCGCGGCTGCGGGTGGCCTCCACGGCAATGCCCAACACCTGCTTGAGCTCGCTCTGGCCGATGTAATCGGCGAGGCGGCGCGGGCGAAGGGAGTCTTCCCGCTGGATCGGAGCTTCGGCTGCGTCCAGGCTGTTGGGAAGGGGTGCGGGATCCACCAGCCGCTGGCGCGGTTCCCGCGGTGCAGCAGCACCGGCAGCAGCCGATCTGGAGGACACAATCGCCATCGCACGAGGGTACCGGCGCTGGCGACTGGCCGGGAGATCCCTAGGGTCGGGGGAGTAACGGCAGGGTGATGGCGAAGGGCGGGGGCAAGAAGAGTGCCAAGGCCCTGCGGGATGCCGCCAACAAGCTGCTGGCGGACAACCGCTTCGCCCGCCATCAATACGAAATCCTCGAAACGCTCGAGTGCGGCATCGAGCTGCTGGGCACGGAGGTGAAATCGATCCGGGCCGGCCAGGTGAACCTGCGCGATGGCTTCTGCCTGATCCGCAACGGCCAGATGCAACTGCACAACGTGCACATCTCACCCCACAGCCACGCCGGCGCCTACTTCAACCACGACCCGCTGCGGATGCGGCCCCTGCTGGCCCACCGCCGTGAAATCGACAAGCTGCGGGTGGCCCTCGATCAGAAGGGGCTCACCCTGATCCCCCTCAACCTGCACCTCAAGGGTTCCTGGATCAAGGCCACCATCGGCCTGGGCAAGGGCCGCAAGCTGCACGACAAGCGCCAGGAAGAGCGCCGCAAGCAGGACATCAAAGACGCCAAGGCCGCAATCGCCCGCTACTGATCGCGCGCTGCTGATCGCGCGCTGCCGAGTGATGGCCCGGGACTGAGGGCAAGGGGGGTGTAGGAACAACCGTCCGAGCTAGGTACAACTTTCAAGCGAGAAGTTGTACCAAGGTCGGACGGGTGCTCAGGCGTCAATTGTTGGCGGGGGCCGTCGTAGGGGCGGATGGCTCATCTGCGGGCGGGCGGGCAGACGGCGTTGCCGGCGGCAGCGGCGGAGCAGCTGGCTTCGGGATGGGGCTGAGGGCGGGTGGATCGGCCCGCAGGGAGAGCGTGATCAGCGCCGCCGCCAGACCCTCGTTGGTGACCAGCAGCTGCACCGGCGAGCGCTGCACCGCGCCCAGGTTCACCACCCGCAGCGGGCCGCGGGCCTCCAGCACAGCCCCATCGGCGGCGAACACGCTCATCTGCATCAAGGGCGAGCCATTCACGCCGAGCACCAGGCGGCTGCCCGCCGGCAAACGGATCGGGAAAAGGCGGGCCCCACCGGCTGGCACCGAGGCCGACACCACCCCGGTTTCTCCCTGCTGCGCCTGGATCGCTTCGATCCTCACCTGGGCCAGGCCCTGCTCCGCAGCGGCATACCAGAGCTGCCGGAAGGGCTCAGAGGGAATGTCTCCGGCGGAGCGTCCCGGCAAGAGGTTCTGGGAGCTGCCCGACACCAGCTGTTCCACCACCGAGGTGCTCAGGCCCTGGCGCACCAGTGCTGCCTGACGGCGGCGCCAGTCGCCGGCGGTGAAGCGGCCAAGGCGGGTGCGCAGCTCAAGCGGCAATTGCTCCACCCGGCTCAACCACTCTTCGGCCAGCTCGTTCCACACCTTGCGCAGGGGCGCGTCGTCGAGGCTGTCGCTGGGCAGCCGGCCACCCCGCTCCGGATACTGCGCCAGCAGGCTTGCATCCACCAACTTCAGGAACCAGCCGCGCTCGATCTGCAAAGCCCGCAGCCGGTTGAGCAGCTGCTGCCGCTGATCCACCTCCGCCGGCGGCAGGCTGCTGGGCAGCTGCATGCTCGGGCCGGCGGTGGGGCCCGCCACACGGCCACGGCTCAGCAGAAACCAGCCCAAACCGGTGCCCACCACAGCCGAGATCACCAGGGCGATCACCACGGGCCACAACCGCCCCTCGGCTTCCTGCTCCTTCATCTCCTGCCGGGAGCGCGGCGGCGGCTGGGGCGACAGCTGCGATGACAGCTGAGACGACACCGGTGGCAGCAACACCACGGTGCGATCGGCGCGTGCCACCGGCCCGGTGGTCTCCGGCATCGCCAGCTGCTGCAGGGCCTGCAGGGCCGCCGATGCCGAGGGGTAGCGGGCCTCGGCATCGCTGCTCAGCATCCGCTCCAACACAGCCTTCAAGGCAGGCTCGGCATCGAGCGCTTTGGGCCAGCGCCACTGCAATGTGGTCGGCTCGAGCAGCTGGGCTGGTTCCTCGCCGCTGAGCAGCACCAGCGCCACCACTGCCAAGCCGTGGAGATCCATCCAGGGCTCAAGCGCTGCGCCGCGGCCGCGCTCCGGCGGGGCGTAGCCGGGGGTGATGCCCTCAGGGCCGAAATCGAGCAGCACCGGCAGACCGTCGCGATCGCGGCGCAGCAGGTTGGCCGGGCAGAGATCGCCGTGGCAGAGGTCCTGGCTGTGGAGCACGGCCAGGGCGGGCAGCAACTGACGCATCAGCAGCAACACCTCGCCGGAGCCGAACACCAGCTGGCGCTCCCGCCGCCCCTGCAGCAACTCGGCGTAGGTGGTGCCCTCCTGCCACTCCCGCGGCAGCCACAGCTCACCTTCCTGCTCGATGGGTTCCCCGAAGCGGGGCACCTGGGGATGCAGCACCCCCTGCAGCCGCGGCCAGAGGGCGCGGAATCGGGCCTGCAGCTCCGGCTGGTCGGCGGGAACGCTGCGCAACACCACCGGCAGTTCGCCGGCCAGTTGATCGGTGGCGCGCCAGAGGGCCCCGGGAGTTCCGCCAGGGAGTTGACGCTCGAGCCGGTAGCGGCCGGCGATCAGGTGATCGGTGGTGGCAGAGCGGTCCAACGCCGTGGCAACTCAGGCTGCGCGCACAGGTTGCTCCAACCCCTTGCTGCTCAGCCACTGGCCGTCATAAAGCCGTGACCGGTAGCGATCGCCGCTGTCGCAGAGCACGGTGACGATCGTGTGGCCCGGGCCCAGGCGCCGCGCCGTTTCCACCGCCGCCGCCACGTTGATGCCCACGGAACCACCCAGGAACAAGCCCTCCTGCCACAGCAGTTGATAGATGGTGTTGAGAGCGTCCTGATCGTGAACGCGCACGGCGTCATCGAGCGGCGCGCCCTCGAGGTTGGCGGTCACGCGGCTGTTGCCGATGCCCTCGGTGATCGAGCTGCCTTCGCTGGCCAGCTCACCGGCGGTGGCCCAGCTGTAGAGGGAGCTGCCGTGGGGATCAGCCAACACGCAGCGCACCTTGGGGTTCTGCTCTTTCAGGTAAAGGGCCACACCCGCATAGGTGCCACCGGTGCCCGTGGCCGCCACCCAGGCATCCACCCTGCCGGCGGTTTGCTGCCAGATCTCCGGCCCGGTGCTGTTGTAGTGGGCGCGGCGGTTGGCCAGATTGTCGAACTGATTGGCCCAAACGGCGCCAGGGGTTTCCTCGGCGATGCGGCCCGAGAGGCGCACATAGTTGTTGGGGTCGCGGTAGGGCACCGCCGGCACGGTGCGCACCTCAGCCCCCAGGCTGCGCATCAGGCCGATCTTCTCCGCCGACTGGGTGTCGGGAATCACGATTAAGACCTTGTAGCCGCGGGCATTGCAGAGGTGGGTGAGCCCGATGCCGGTGTTGCCAGCGGTGCCCTCCACCACGGTGCCGCCGGGCTGGAGCAGGCCCTGCTCCTCGGCCTCCAGCAGGATCCCGAGGGCGGCGCGGTCCTTCACCGAACCACCGGGATTCATGAATTCGGCCTTGCCGAGGATCTCGCAGCCGGTGGCCTCACTGAGCGCGTTGAGCCGGATCAGCGGCGTGTTGCCAACCGCCCCCACAAAGCCGGAAGTGATGCCACCCATCGATCGGCCGCAGCCTTGCCAGGTCTGGGCAACAATAACCAGCGGGAAAGCTTGTTATGCGCGTGACCGAACAGAAAGGGCAACCCAACCCGCTGCACCTTCTGAATCGCTACCGACTGGAACTGTTCCACGCGCACTGCTCGCTGATTGACCAGCTATTTCTGAGACACTGGGAAAAGAGTCTCGCTAGCCGCCACACTTCATCAGGCATCCAATCTAATTGGAACTGCATCATAATCGACGACCGGCCATCAACGCAAACGCGGATTTGCATTCTCAATACATTATTGATGACCAAGTTGCTGGCATCAATCACAATTTACGCACCTGAATCAAGAGTGAAAGAATTCGCAGAGCTGATCGGAACGCTCAGCAGCTTTGTGAGCATCAAAGACCTAGGCAGCTTCGGTATTACCGACTCACTGGGATGGGGGAAATATAACCAACTTCTGAAGTCGGGCGGTTTCTGGAAATCAATCCGAGAAGAACGCGTTTTAATTTTTCAGCCCGACGCCCTACTGATTCAACCCCTCAACCTGGATGAACTTGATTTCGACTACGCCGGCGCGCCATGGAACAAAGGTCGCATCACCTCGACCGAATTCCCCCGCTACGACCATGAGATGAACTGCACAGGCAAAGCCTGGATCAGCCAGGGTCTGTGCCAAACCGTTCCCGACGAAACAAGAAACGGCAATGGCGGGCTTTCAATCAGAAGCCCGAAGCTGATGCAAAGGATCTGCGAAGACCATGCCTCGAAGTCTCCACAAGAAGAAGCAGAAGATATCTTTTTTGCGCGTCACATCCAATCAGACGCCTACAAAGCACATCTACCGTCTCAAGCAATTCTAGACCGCCTTTTCAATGAATCGAGCTACAGCGATTCCAGCGGCTTTCACGGATCTTGGTATTACCTTGACGCCAGCGAACAAGCGAGGCTATATGAAAAACATACCAAGCATGTTATCGGCTTGCTGATGGCCTTAACATGACAAAGTCAATCACCGACACACGGCTACTCGGGATCCGACAAGCCACGGAAACTCTGATTCAAGGCCTTGAACCGGAGGACCTCTGCCTGCAGGGGATGGCCGATGCCAGCCCGGCCAAATGGCACCTCGGCCACACCAGCTGGTTTTTTGAGGAGTTTCTGCTGCGGCAGCGGCCCGGCTACGCAGCGGCCGAGAGCCGCTGGCGCTACCTGTTCAACAGCTACTACGAGGCGGTGGGCGAACGGCACCCCCGGCCGCAACGGGGCCTGCTCACCCGGCCGCCGATCGCTGAGGTGCTGACCTGGCGGCAGCGGGTCACCGCCGCCCTGGAACAGGAGCTGGCGCAGCTGGATCCGGAGCTAGTGGAGCTGGGCCTGCAACACGAGCAACAGCACCAGGAGCTGCTGCTGATGGATCTGCTGGA
>VGPW01000058.1 GCA_016882545.1 Cyanobacteria bacterium M_surface_10_m2_179
ATGGCTTAAGCCAGTAAGGTCACGGGCAGAACACCCGTTGATAGGCTCTATGTGGAAGCGCAGTAATGCGTGAAGCAGAGGAGTACTAATAGACCGAGGGCTTGACCAAAACTCAGCTCTCAAGCCTTGTCAAAGGCGAGATCTTTGTCAACCAGAGCCGGTGTGAACCGGTAACCTATGCAGTTCTCAGGGTTCACCTGAGAGCAAAGAAACTATCCTGGTGTCCATGGCGCAGTGGAACCACTCCGATCCATCTCGAACTCGGCTGTGAAACGCTGCAGCGCCGACGATATTTGGGGGGTAGCCCCCTGAGAAAATAGGTCGATGCCAGGTAAAACATTCTTTGCTCCAACCCATTTCATCCCATCAACCGCTCCGCTGAGGAGCATGGTGGGTTGAGACAGAGAGGCCACCCCTTGCGGGTGGCTTTTTTGTTGGTTGCTTGCTGATCAAGGGAGGCATCGGGTGCCGGTGGGCAAGCCCGATGCCTCTTGGGGCATCAGCTGCGGTGCACGTGCACCTGCTTCCAAGTGCCGTTGAGGCGCTGCCAGATGCGAGTTTCGCAGCAGCTGGCTGTGATCGGTTCGCCGTTCACGAGGCGTTGGGTGAGCCGGGTGTAGCTCAACACAACGGCTTCATCGCTTAGCCAGCGCAGGTGCGGGCGCGCCATGGTCACGGTTACGGGTGTGCTGGGGCCGTCACCCGCCGGCAGGTTGAAGTAGTAGTGGTGAAAGGGCAGGCCTTCCACGAGATGGCCACTGGTTTCAGCCTCGAAGCAGCTCAGATCGTCGGCGCAGAAGCTGGCGTAGCGCGACCAATCCCCGCCGGCGACACTCTCCAGCATCGCCTGATTGATGCTGAGGATTTCCTGGTCAACGGTGCTGATGGCCATGGGCAGGATCGAGCCGGCTGTAATCACTGATTCTCTCAAACCCGTCGCTGTCGCGGCCTGGATTGCCTTCGCGTTCGCTGAACAGGCAGGCCATGCCCGCTTGCGCGGCTGCTTCGAGTTCGGCCAGTGAGTCGCTGATGAACAGAACCTGCTCAGGCGTTGTGTGCATCAGATCGGCAATCTGCGTGTAGCTGATGCTCTGCTGTTTGGCTCCTGTGCGTGTGTCAAACCAGTGGCTGAACAACGCGCGCAGGTCTCCGCTTTGCGTGTATTGGTAAAGCAGTTGTTGGGCGGGGACAGAACCAGACGAATACACAGCCAGCACCAAGCCGCTGGCCTGCCACCGTTGCAGTGCTGGTGCTACATCGGCAAACAAGGGTGCGATCAGATCCCCGTTGGCATAGCCCGCGCGCCAGATCCGGCCCTGCAGATCCTTCAGCGGTGTGAGCTTGATGTCGTTGTCGATCAACCATTCGAGATAAATCTCCACCGCATCGACGCCATGTCGCTGGCGCAGGGCCATCGGTTCGGGTTGGTTGTCTGCGAGCCAGGCCTGCTGCAGTTCCACCACCAGCGTCTGCATCTCCGGCTCAGCCCCATGGCTGTCGAGGAAGGGCCGCAGGGCCGCCCGGGCGTAGGGGAACAGCACCTCCGCCACGAAGCTCACCGGGCAGGTGGTGCCCTCGATATCCAACAGCAGGTGGGTGATGGCCATGGGGTGGTTCAGGGCGCGACCGGCCGTGTGATTGCCTCCAGCAGCAGGCGTCGCCAACGCTGCTCCAACAGAAATTCCAGGATCTCAAGGTGGCGCATGGCGGTGCCGAGGTTGCGGCCCCAGGCGTAGAGGCCATGGCCTGCAATCAACACCCCATGGGGGGCGCCGCTGAGCAGCGGCCGCGCTGCTGCGGAGAGGGCCTGCAGATCCTGGTTGTTGGCCAGCACTGGGACTTGCACGGCACAGGCGTGTGTGGTGATGCCCTCGAGGCCCTTGAGCATTTCAAGATCGCGCAGTTCCAGCCAGGCCTGGCCTGCGCCTGCGGGCAGCGCCCAATCCGAGAGCAACGTGCCGGCCTGGGAGTGGGTGTGGAGCACAGCCCCAGCGCCGCAGGTGGTCACGATTTCCAGGTGGAGGGCCGTTTCAGCACTGGCCTTGCCGTCGCCGGCGATCACCCTGCCGCCGCCATCCACCTGAATCAGCTCGCGGGCTTCCACGCAGCCCTTATCCACGCCGCTGGGTGCCATCAGCAACCGCATTGGCTCCTGGGTGAGCACACAGCTGAAGTTGCCGCCCGTGCCGTCGCACCAGCCCCTCTGATGGATGCTCGCCATCGCCTTGCTCAGGGCTGAAGCCAGTGCTGTGGTGTTGGCGTTGGGCACAGATTCCACAGCGAGACAGCCATCATCCAGATTGGCAGTTCGGGCACCAGTGGCTGCTGCGGCCGGCCAATTTGTCGCGGCGAATCGGTGTTCCGCAAGTGCGGCAGGGCTGGCCGCTGCGCCGATACACCCAGGCGGCGTGGCCGTAGTTGCCGTTGGTGCCGGTGAGATCGCGGAAGTCGCTGAAGGTAGTGCCTCCGGCGCCGATGCTGGTGCGCAACACATCCACCAGTGCGGCGTGCAGCCGTTGCAGTTGCGGCGTCTTCAGGCGTTCACACGGCGTGTGGGGGGCGATGCCACTGATGAACAGGGATTCATCGGCGTAGATGTTGCCCACCCCCGCCACCAGGGATTGATCGAGCAGGGCGGTTTTGATTGGGCGGTTGGAGCCCTTGAGGCGATCGCGCAGATGCTCCGGCGAGAAGGCGTCGCTGAACGGTTCAGGCCCCAGCCGCTTCAGGCCCGTGATCACGCTCTCCAGCGCTGCTCCGGGAGGAACCCACCACATTTCGCCGAAGCTGCGCATGTCCACGAAGCGCAGTTCCTGATCCTTGGCATCCCAGAGCCGCACCCGTGTGTGCCGGCATGGCTCCTGGGGGGTGCTCAACCACAGAAACTGGCCGGTCATGCGCAGATGCACGCCCCAGTGGCCGGCATCGCTGCCGTTGCGCTGCAGCTGGCCGATCAGATACTTGCCGCGTCGCAGCCAACCGCTCAGCTCGCAACCCTCCAGGGCGGCGCAGAACAACTCAGGCAGGGGCGGTGCCGCAATGGCGCGGGCGCGCAGCACCTCCACCCGCGCAATCTGGAACCCCAGCGTTTGCCGTTCCAGGCCGCGTCGCACGGTTTCCACCTCGGGGAGTTCTGGCACGCGCAGCCGCAGCGGTTGAGCCGCTCAGGTTGCCATGGGGCAGCGGTGCTCAGCCCATCAAAAAGCCCCGGCCTGCAGGCAGACCGGGGTGCGCGGGGCCCGGAGGGCCTGGGGTTGGAGAGGGCTCAGGCCTTCTCGAGTTCGGTCTCGGCGAAGTTGTTGGTGTTGATGCCGCCTTCGGAGCCGCTTACGCCGTTGTAGTTGACCTTCTCGAAGCGCACCACCACGGGATAGCGGATGCCAGAGGTGTCGACCGAGGCAACAGTGCCGACTTCGTTGAACCAGTAGGACTCAGGACGCTTGATGCGCACCTTGTCGCCGCGGGAGATGGCCATCGCTGCGCAGAAAAAGGGTGGCTGTCAGACGGAATGTACCCGCGCCGGGCGGGTGTTCTCACCGGCCGTCACGAAACGTGGCACCATCGACCTCCCCTGTGCACGCCCCCATGGCCGAGGCCCCGTCTTTCAGCCTCGATCTGCCGGATCCCGAGAGCGACACCATCAGCTCCATGGAGTTCCTGGCCCGCATCGAGGAGGCCTGGGCCATCTGCGATCGCTTCGATCTGCAAACCGAGATCTGGCGGGGGCGGATCCTGCGGTCGGTGCGGGATCGCGAGCGTCGTGGGGGTGAAGGGCGCGGGGCGGGTTTCCTGCAATGGCTACGCGAGCAGGAGATCAGCAAGACCCGCGCCTACGCCTTGATTCAGCTGGCTGAATCCGCGGATCAGATGCTGGGCGAGGGGGTGCTGGAGGCCACCAGCGTGAACAACTTCTCCAAGCGCGCCTTCATGGATACGGCCCAGGCCGATCCAGAGGTGCAGCTGATGATCGGCGAAGCCGCCAACGACGGCCAGCAGATCACCCGCAAGCAGGTGCGGCAGCTCACCGATGAATTCACCGCGGCCACAAGCCCCTTGCTGCCGGAGGAGATCCGTCAGCGCACCGCCGACAACCTGCTCCCCCCCAGGGCGGTGGCGCCCTTGGTGAAGGAGTTGGCCAAGCTGCCGGATGAGCAGCAGGAAGACCTGCGCAAGGTGCTGCGCGATGAACCGGAGCTGGATCGGGTGAAGGATGTCACCAGCACAGCCCGCTGGCTGAGCAAGGCTTCGGAGGCGGGCCTGTCGGTGCGGGCCTTTCAGCAGGGTGAGCTCGATCTCGACAAGGCGATGCAGGAAGCGTTGCGCCTCGATGCCCTGGGCCTGCTGGCCGATGCGGTGGGGCAGGCCCAGGCGCTGGAGTCGGCGGTGCTGAAGCTGCACACCAGCTGGCGGCGGCTCAACGGATTGCAGGAGCGACTCTGGGTGGAGAGCGGTAGTAGCACGCCGCATCTGCGGGAGTTGCTCACCGCCTTGCAGACCCTCAGCGGCAACACCATGCGGGTGTCGCTCGGCGAGCTGGCGGGCGGCAAGCGCGTGCGGCTGCAGCTGGTGGAGGAGGCGCCGGATCAGTTGGAAGCCCCACCGATTCCGGTGTTGGCCCAGGCCGGCTGAGGCCGGCGCCATGGCGGATCGGCTTGAGCAGGCGCTCCAGGAGCATTTCGGTTGGAGCAGCTTTCGCCCAGGCCAGCGGCCGGTGGTGGAGGCGATGCTCGAGGGGCGCGACTGCCTGGCGGTGTTGCCCACGGGCGCCGGCAAATCGCTCTGTTATCAGCTGCCGGCGCTGGTGCGTGGCGGCTTGGTGCTGGTGATCTCGCCGTTGGTGGCGTTGATGGAAGACCAGGTGCAGCATCTGCAGCGCCGCGGCATTCCGGCGGCGTGCCTGCATCGGGGTTTGGATCCGGCGCGGCGCCGCGATCTGATCGCCCGGGTGCGCAGCAACCGGCTGCGCCTGATTTATCTGGCGCCCGAGCGTTTGCAGGTGGAGGCCACCCGCCAGCTGCTGGAAGACATTCACGAGCAGGGGCAGCTGGTGGGTGTGGCCATCGATGAGGCCCACTGCATCAGCGCCTGGGGCCACGACTTCCGCCCCGACTACCGCCGCCTCGGCCAGCTGCGGCGCCTCTGCCCCGGTGTGCCGCTGGTGGCCCTGAGCGCCACCGCCGCCCCGCGGGTGCGGGCCGATCTGATCCGGATGTTGGAGCTGCGCCGCCCCTTGATTCAGGTGCGCTCCGCCCGCCGCAACAACCTCGCCTACGGCATGCGGCGCCGTCCGGCGGATCCCCTGCCCGAGGTCTTGGAGGTGCTGGGGCAGGCCCGCGGGGCCAAGCTCATCTATGCCCGCACACGCCGGTCGGTGGAGAGCTGGGCGCGGCGGCTGAGCGATGCCGGCGTGGAGGCGATCGCGTATCACGCCGGGATGGACCCGGAAAGCCGAGCCCTCGCCCTCACCCACTTCCAGGAGCATCAGGCGCCGGTGCTGGTGGCCACGGTGGCCTTCGGGATGGGGGTGGATCGTCCCGATGTGGGCTTGGTGCTGCATCTCGACCTGCCCGCCAGCGCCGAGGGCTATCTGCAGGAATCCGGCCGGGCAGGCCGCGATGGCTTGCCGGCCTGCTGCCTGGTGCTGTTCGATCCCGAAGACCGCACCAGCCTGGGCTGGGCCATTCGCGCCGCAGCGGAGGCGGTGAGCGATCCCCAGGAGCGGCAACGGGTGGAGCTGGCGCAGCAGCAGTTGCGCCGCATGGAGGCCGTGGCGGAGGGCCCCAGCTGCCGGGAGCAGGCGCTGCTGCTGGCGGTGGGGGAGCTGGTGCCCCCCTGTGGGCGCTGCGACCGCTGCAGCGATCAACCGGCCCTGAGCGATTGGTCGGAGCAGGCCTCGCAGGTGCTCACCGTGGTGGAGCACCGCAGCGGCGTGGACCTGCGCAGCCTTGGCGAGGATCTGGCCAAGGCAGAGGGTGAAGAGGTGCAGCGCTGGCGTTGGCTGGCCCGCCGCCTGGTGCAGGAAGACCTGATCGCCGAAAGCGATGACGGCAGCCAGCGGTTGTGGTTGCGGCCCGCGGGCCGCCGCTTCCTGCGTCAGCCCTGGCCTCTGCGCCTGGCGGCCTGATCAGCCGCCCTTGGCGGTGCAGAGGTCGTTGATCAGCTTGTGCTCAAAGTCGCTCTGGGGGGCATCCCAGGTTTTCCAGGTGCCCGATTGGCCGGTGGCGTTGAGCCGCTTGGCGCCGCAGTTGATCGCCAGATAGAGCGGCTGCCCATCGCTGTTGAGGCTGGGGGCCACATAGCTGCCGCCCATGGGCTGCCAGTTGGCCCAGTCCACCTGCAGAGGGCCGTAGCTGCGCCAGTCGGGCGAAGAGGGCTTGCCGGGTTTGGCGGCAGTGGTGGTGGGTTTGGTCGCTGGCTTGGCCACAACGGGTTGGGCTGCGGGCTTCGGCTCAGGCTTCGGTTGGGCTGTGGCCACGGTGGTGGTTGTGGCGGCGGTGGTGGCGGGGGCCGGTTTGGCGGCCACGGCCACAGTTGGGGTCACAGTTGGGGCCACAGCGGGCTGGGGCTTGGGAGCCGGCGGCTTCGCGGCGACGGTCACCGGCGGTTTGGGTGCTGGTTTGGTGGCGGTCTGGGGGGCTGGTTTCGCGGTGGGTTTGGGGGCTGGTTTGGCGGCCCGTTTGGGGGCGGCGCGCAGTTTCAGGGTCCTGCCCGCCTCCAGCTGGTTGGGGTCTTTGAGGCTGTTGAGGGCGATCAGGTTCTGCATCGGCACGCCATAGCGGTCCGCAATCACCGACAGCGTTTCGCCGCTCTTCACCTGGTGTTGGCTGGCGTTGCGGTTCACGGGCGCGGGCTTGGTGGCGGCAACGGTGCGGGTCACCGGAATCTGGATGCGGCTGCCGGCCCAGAGGTCCTGGGAGCTCTTGAGGTTGTTGAGCTGCATCAGGCGCTGCACGGAGGTGCCGTAGCGCTCTGCGAGCTCGGAGAGGGTCTCGCCCGATTTCACGGTGTAGTTGGCGTTCACCGTGGTGGTGCCGGCGCTGCTGCCGCCACCGCCCCCGGGCACCTGGATGCGGCTGCCGGCCCACAGGTCCTGCGGGCTGCGCAGGTTGTTGAGCTGCATCAGCCGCTGCACGGAGGTGCCATAGCGCTCGGCGATCTCCGAGAGCGTCTCGCCCGGTTTCACCACCACCTCACCCGCCAGGCCAGGCAGGGGCAGCAACAGGGCCAGGGCCAGAAGAGCTGCGGAGCGGCGGCGCATCGTGCATCGGCGATCGATTGGTCGCACCATACGGGCCTTGCTGCGGCTGGCCAGTGCTTGTTTGATAAGTGCTGGCAATCAGTTCGGCTCAGCCCAGCAATCGGCGAACCCAGGGCAGGGTGTTGCCGTAGGGGGGATAACGGAGCGGCGCATCCAGCCGGAACGGACGGCGCAGCACGCTGCGCTGATGGGAGAAGGTGCGGAAGCCGGCTTCACCGTGATACGTGCCCATCCCGCTGGCACCTACCCCGCCAAAGGGCAGGTCGGGCACGCCCACCTGCATCACCACATCGTTGAAGCACACTCCGCCTGAACTGGTGCGCTCGAGCATCCGCTGCTGCGCCTGCTGCTGCTTCGAGAAGAGGTAGAGCGCCAGGGGCTTGGGGCGCTGGTTGATCAGCGCGATGGCGTGATCGAGGTGGTCCACGCTCAGCACCGGCAGCAGCGGGCCGAACAGTTCTTCCTGCATCAGAGGGTCGTCCAGGCTGCTCACCCGGATCAGGGTGGGCGCGATGCGACGGCGCTCGGGATCGCTCTGGCCGCCGCAGATCAGCTGGCCGCGGCTGCGGGCACCCTCCAGCAAGCCCTGCAGCCGCTGGAATTGGTGCCGATTCACGATGCTGGCCAGATCGGGCGAGTGCAGCGGATCGGCCCCGAAGCATGCCTCGATCCGCGCCTGCAGCCGCTCCACCAGGTTCGCCTCCACCCCGCGTTCCACCAGCAGATAGTCGGGCGCGATGCAGGTTTGGCCGGCGTTAAGGGTTTTGCCCCATACCAGGCGCCGGCTGGTCACCGCCAGATCCGCGTCGTTAAGCACCACGGCTGGGCTCTTGCCCCCCAGCTCAAGCGTCACCGGGGTGAGGTGCTCAGCGGCGGCCTGCATCACCAGCCGGCCGATGCGTTCGCCGCCCGTGAAAAAGATGTGGTCAAACCGCTCCTGCAGCAGGGCCGCCGCCACCGCGCCATCGCCCTGCACCACCTGCACCGTGTTGGCGGGGAAGGCCGCCCCGAGCAGCTCGGCGATCAGAGCGCTGGTGGCTGGGGCGTGTTCGGAGGGTTTGAGCACTGCGGTGTTGCCGGCGGCCAGGGCGCTCACCAGCGGTTGGAGGCTGAGCAGGAAGGGGTAGTTCCACGGGCCGATCACCAGCACGCACCCCAGCGGTTCGCTGATCACCTCGGCCCGCCCGGGTTGCAGAAACAGCGGTACCCCCACCGCCCGTGGCGCCATCCAGCGACGCAAACGGCTGCGCACCAGCTGGATTTCCTGCTGCACGGCCACCAGCTCGAAATACGCCTCCACGGGCGGTTTGCTCAGGTCGCTGGCCAGGGCTGCCAGCACCGCATCGCGCCGGTTGGCGATGGCACGCTCCAGAAGCTCCAGCTGTTGCAGGCGCCAGGCCCGCGGCCGGGTGTCGCCGCGCACCACGACCTGCCGCATCGCGGCGATGGGAGAAGACAGCTGCATCAACCCGGGGCTCAGCCCAACCATTCCAGGCTGGGATGTTGGCGCAGATGCTGGCGAGTGCGGTGGCGCAGGCTGGCGATCAGGTCTTGCAGCACCGGTTGCAGGGCCAGGTCGCTGCGCAGCACGATCTGATCCACACCGTGGGGGTGGCGCAGCAGCGCCAGCACGGTAAGGGGCGCGGTGTCGAGCGGCTCGATGGGCACGGGATGGGTGAGCACGGCCAGATCGAGGATCCGCTCCTGGAGCATCGTCAGCACCTGCTCGATCTCGCCGCCCTGCGGCGGCAGCGGGCTGGGGTGCACCCGGGCGGCATGGCCGCAGGCCAGCCAGCGGGGTTCGGGGGGATCAGCCTGCAGGCGTAGCCACTGGGAGGAGAGCCGCAGGCCCTCCAGCAACACCTGATTGCAGCCGGCGCGGTAGCGGCCATCGGGCTGTTTTCTGAAGTCGAGCCCCAGGCGGCGGCTCACCTGGCGGTAGATGCGGGAGATCGAGCTCTGGTCGCGCTGGGTGAGTGCCGCCACCGCGCTCGTGCTGGGGGTGATCTCCAGCAGGTCGAGCACCGGTAAGCCGTCGAACAGGATGTCGGCCATCGCCTCCGCGCTTCCCTATGCAAAATCTGCAAGTGGAAGGGCGTTCGCTTCAATCCCCAGTGGTGGGTAGGGCGGGAAAACACAGGCACAGCACGGCTCCTCCGCGGGGGCTGCGGTAGCTCTCCACTTGGCCGTGGTGGTTGTCCATGGTGGTGCGCACCACAAACAGTCCCAGGCCGCTGCCGCTGCCCTTGCTGGTTTGGAGCGGGGCATTGCTGAGCGCGTCCTCGGGCAGCCCCGGGCCGTTGTCGGCCACCTCCAGCCACCACTGCTGGTCCTGCTGGCTGAGGCTGATGCCGATCCAGGGTTCCTCCACCGCAGCCTCCAGCAATGCCTCCGCGGCATTGCGCAGCAGATTCACGATGGCGATCTGCACCTGCACCGCATCGCCGCTGATCCAGGCCGCGCGCGGCTGCGCATCGAGGTTGCTGCTGTCGATGGCGATGCGGGCTGTGCTGCCACCGGAGCGGGCATAGAGCAGGGCGCTCTGGGCAACCGTGCGCAGATCCAGCCGTTGGTGCTCGGGTTGCACGTTGCGTAGCAGGGCTCGCATCTTTTCGATCGTGAGCACCACCCGATCGGCCTCGTTGTGGATGCTCTGCAGCTGCTGCTGCCAGCTCTCCGGCAGCGCCGGCGCTGTGCTGGCCCGGCTGCGCTCCAGCAGTAGCTGGCTCTGGAGCAGCAGCACGCTCAGGGGCTGGTTGATCTCGTGGGCCACTGCGGCGGCCTGGAGGCTGCTGCGCAGCTTGTCCTGCAGCAGGGCCAGGGTTTGGGCATCCCGGAAGCGCTCCCGCTCGCGCACCTCCTGCAGGTCGGTGGTGAGCTGGTTGTAACGCTCCACCAGATCGCTGATCGCGCCATCCAGGGCGATCAGCTCCTCGCCGGCCTTCGGGGAGAGCCCACTGGTGAAGTGGAGGGTGTTCGGGGCGTTGGCGGCGGCGCTGCCGCTCAGGCGCTCCCCGAGCTGGCGGGAGGCCTCCTCCAGCCGGTTGAGGGGATGGAGCAACCCCTGAATCTGCCGACTGATCAGCAGCACCGATCCAGCCAGCGCAGCGGCGGCCCCCAGCAGGGCGAGCAGGCTCTGGCGCTCTGCCGCCGTGCTGCTCGGGTCGGTGGCCAGGGCGGTGAGCAGGATCCAGTTCAGCCCCTCCGCCTGGCCCCAGGGGCTGGCCTGCAGGGTGTAGGTCTCCCCAGCGATCACCACCCGCTGGGGATGCGGGCTGGTATCAGGAGGGCGGCCTGGGGCATCGCTGCGGAAGAACCGCTGGCTGAGCTGCTGCGCCACGGGATGGTCCAGCTGCGCGATGTTGGCCCGCACGATTTGTGTGCCGCGGCGGCTGAGGGTGAGCTCCGGCTGTGAGCATGCCACCAGAGCGCCGCTGGGCTCCACGATCACCGCCAGGCCGCGGCGGCTCCCCCACACCCCCTGCAGCCAGCGACTCAGTTGGCTGAGCACCATGTCCACCCCCACCACGCCCCGCAGGGCGCCATTGGGCCCAATAACCGGCGCGTTGTAAGAGATGGAAAACACCTGCGGCTGGTCTTCCCAGGCGTAGATCGAGCTCCAGGTGGGCTGGCCCGCTTTCACGGTGTCCTCATACCAGGCTTCTTCGTGGCTGGCGGCCATGCCGGGGATGCGCTCCAGCAGTCGCCCCCGTTCGCCCCGTGGGGTCATCGCGTAAACGGCCATCGCACCCCGGCCGCTGCGGGGGGTGTCTTCGTTGAGCAGCAGCTGCCCATCGGCGCTGCGCTCCAGACCCACAAAGGCACCGTCGGCGGTGCCGAGGTTGATGTAATCCACCGGGAACACCTGCATCTGCGTCCAGAAGCGCTCGCTCAGGGCCGCAACATCGCGCTCGCGCTGGGGCTTGTCGCGCAGCCAGTTGAGGTTGAGCTGGTTGATCCAGATCGGGTAGCTGAGCTTGGAGGAAAGGCGTGTGGCCAGCTCCACCAACGAGGCGTTCTGGCGGTAGGTCTCACTGAGCTGCAGGCCGTCGCGGCGGCCGAGGCTGTAACTGAGCAGGCTGAAGCCCCCGCTCACGAGCAGCAGCTGCAGGGCGCTCACCAGGGCTAGGCGATTGGAGAGGCGCTGCGGCAGGCGAATCACGGCTGCTCCCCTTGGCTGAGAGGCCCCAGCAGGGAGGCCTGACGCACCAGCTCGGCGCCGCTCACCCCCAGCTTCTGGGCGATGGCCTTGCGGTGGGTTTCCACCGTGGCGATGGCGAGATCGGTGGCCCGTGCGATCTCCTTGTTGCTCAGCCCCTGGCCAATCAGGCCATAGATCTCCTGCTGGCGCGGCGTCAGCGGCTCTGGGGTGTGGGGCAGGCAGCTCTGCAGCACCGTTTGCAGCTGGCTGAAGGCGGCGGTTTTGTCCACCACCCCTCGGATCAAAGGCTGCAGGTGGGCGGGGCAGATGAAGCTGCTGGCCTGGCCGGAGAGCACCACCACCTGGGCGCTCGGTTGGCGTTGCTGCAGGGCCTCAGCCACCGCGATCCCATCACCGTCCGGCAGGGCCAGATCCAGCACCAGCAGATCCGGCGGGTTGTCGCCGCTGCACATGGTGAGGGCATCGGCCTGGCTGGTGGCCGTGGCCCACACCTCCAGGCCCGGCATCGCCTCCAGCATCGACCGCAGCAGCTGCAAAAACATCAGCTGGTCCTCCACGATCAAGCAGCGCAGAGGAGCGGACTGCCGTGCAGAGGCGCTCGCGGACATCCGTTGATGGGTAGCAATCGCTTCAACCAATCAAGCCGAATGAGCTTGGTTGGCAACATCACTGAGGATGTTGT
The DNA here is from genome assembly GCA_016882545.1 of Cyanobacteria bacterium M_surface_10_m2_179. GTDB lineage: Bacteria > Cyanobacteriota > Cyanobacteriia > PCC-6307 > Cyanobiaceae > Vulcanococcus. Next base: position 12,103 of record VGPW01000058.1, read on the forward strand.
TGATAAGCCCTTGACGAGACTTGAACTCGTGACCTCTCCCTTACCAAGGGAGTGCTCTACCGCTGAGCTACAAGGGCATGTGGAAGGTGGGCCGGGCTGGATTTGAACCAGCGTAGGCAGAGCCAGCGGA
>VGPW01000059.1 GCA_016882545.1 Cyanobacteria bacterium M_surface_10_m2_179
GGCGGCAGGATTGGCTGCATCCATCGTTGCTGGCCGTGGCCAAGGCCCACTCCCGTGGCGGCTGGCTGGGGGATCTGGCCGGCGCCTGGATCTTCTACAGCGTGTTGCCGCTGCCGCCGGGGATCACGCCGCGCTTTGAGCGCATTGCTCGCTTCGCCCCCTGGGTTGCGCTGGTGATCGGTGGCCTGGAGGCGGCGCTGTGGCAGGGGCTGAGTGGGGGGGGGCTGGTGGTGCAGCTGGCGCTGGTGCTGGCGTTGGACACCTGGCTCAGCGGTGGGCTGCATCTGGATGGCGCCATGGACAGCGCCGATGGCTTGGCCGCCGGCCCGCAGCGCTGCCTCGAAGCGATGGACGACAGCCGCGTGGGTGCCAGCGGGGTGCAGGCGCTGCTGCAGTTGATGGCGCTGAGGGTGGGCGGTTTGGCACTGCTGGCGGCGGCGGCTCCCTGGGGGTTGGTGTGGGCGGCGGTGTGGGGCCGGGTGGCGCCGTTGGTGGCCCTGCAGGCCTATCCCTATCTGCGTGATCCGGTGGCGGGAACCGCGGCCTTTCATCGCGCCCACTGGCGAGGCTGGGCCGCCGAATGTGCACCCGCTGTGCTGCTGCTGGCGGGCTTGTTTGGCCTGACCCTGGGGCTGGCGGCGGGGCCCTGGTGGTGGCTGGGCTGGCTGGGGGTGCTTCCGGCTGCCTTGGTGCCCTGGTGGTTTGGACGGCGCCTTGGCGGCCACAGCGGCGATAGCTACGGCGCCTGTGTGGAGTGGACCGTTAGTTGGAGCCTGCTGTTGATGGGGCTGCTGCGCTGGCTGTGGCCGGCAGGCTGAGCCGGAAAGCGTTGCCCTCGGCCGGCAGGGCCGCATCGATGCGGCTGGCCGGCACCACCAGCTCCAGCTCCCCCCCCAGACTGCGCGCCAGATCGCGGGCGAGGGCGAGCCCCAGGCCGCTGCCCTCCAGCGCCGCGCCACGGCTGCCCCGCACGCCTTTCTCAAAGATGGGGCTGCGTTCCGCCTCGGGGATCGCCGGGCCGCTGTCCCAGATGCTGAGCCTCAGCTGGCTGCTCAGCTGCACGTGCAGGCCGATCGCACCACCGCTGCGGCTGTAGCGGAAAGCGTTTTCCAGCAGGTTGGCCACGATTTCGGCGATCGGTGCGCCATCTCCCTGCCAATCGGGTAGCTGCGGTGGCGGCTGCCAGCTGCGCCCCTGCAGGTGGGCGGTGGCGGCGGCTCGCTCGATCAGGGGTGTGAGGATCTGGGTGAGGGTCTGCTGCGGGTCGCCGTTCAGGGCTGGCGGCAACAGCGCCTGGGCGCCAGCAGTATCGCTGCTCACTAGGGCTGGGGCCTCGGTGAGGTGATCAATCGCTTCCACGTACCGACTGAGCTGGTGTTGCTCGCTCAGCAGGCCGTCCACGAGGCTGAGGTTGCGGTCGTCGCCTTCGAGGCGGCGGCGCAGCAGCTGGCCAAAGGTGCGCAGGGCGGCCAGGGGATTGCGCAGCTGATGCACCAGCAGCTGCAGCTGCTCATCGCGCCGGCTCAGTTCCCGACCCAGACGCTGCTGCTCCAGATCCAGGCGCAGCGCCTCGGTGAGGCAGCGCGCCGTGGCCTCAAGCCGTTCGCTGAGAGCCTCCGGCCAGGGCCAGTGCGCGGCATCCACCCGCAGCGCCCCCAGCAACAGGGCGTCGTCCTTTAGAGGTAGCCAGCGCCGGCCGGTTTCGGCGTCGGCGCTGGCGTTGGTGCCGCTGCGCTCCGCGAGGGCTAGCGATTGGGGCCAATGGCCGATGGGCACCAGCGAGGGCTGGCCTGTGGCTTCCGCGACCGCCACGTAGACCACCAGCGCCCGCAGGTCGGGACGATCCGTGAATTGGGCCAGCTGCTGCTCGAGCAGAGCCAGAAACCGCTTGGAGACTTGCATCTGAGCGGTGACCGGGGTGGCAGGCAGAGCCGTTCAGCGCGGGGGAGGCCAGGAAAGTCTCCGTCCCATGGTGGAAATCTGGGAAAAAGTCTTAAGATTCCTGGTATCGACCAATACCTCGCGGCCCGGGCATGGGCGGCGCGGCGTTCGGCCCCATCTGGCCGCGGTTGCACTTTTGCTGCAACCAAGGCTACAGCAGTGGATGTTGCGTCCCTTGCTGAACGGGCTGTCGCTGCCGCGTCGCTGCCTCGGCTCGCAGGTGTATGGGCGTTGCTGAGATGTGCGGCGTTGTCCGCCCAGCTCCTGTTCGTCCCCATCCATCCTGCCCTTCAGGGTTTCCGCTCCATGTCCAAAAAGCGCAAGCGCATCAGCCGTCGCCGTCTGGCCGGCCAGCGGGTTCTGGCCCATGTGCCCACCCACAACTTGGAGACCGGCGACTACAAACCGGTGACCGCCGCCCGCCGCTACATCGCTGAGAGCGCCATCGTGCCGCCGGCGATCCTCAACGTGCGCCGCAACGAGCACACCACCGACCGCTTCTTCTGGGGCGAAAAGGGTCTGTTCAGCGCTCAATACGCCGAGGAGAACCACTTCCTGTTCCCTTCCCTGCGCGAGATCGTGGATCGCATCGGCGAAGACACCCTGTTCGCCGGCCTCGAAGCCCTGGCAGCTGACGACTGGGAAGAGATGGAAGAGTACGAATACGCCTTCGTTTGATGCCCCTGGGGCAGGACGCTGCGGCGCGCAACCGGCCCCGAGGGGGCCGGTTTTTTCATGGTGCTTTCAACTGCTGGCCAATGAAGGCGGCGATCCGTGGCAGCACGCTGGCGTCGATCGTGTGGCCGCCATGGAACGGCAGCAGTTCGGCCGCTGAACCGGCCTGCTGCAGCCGCTGCAGCACGGCTTCGCTGGCGGCGTAGGGCACGACCGGATCCTCCTGCCCATGGCTGAGTAGCACCGGTGCCGTGGGCCCAGCCGGCTGCCAGCCCTCATGGGGATAGCCGCTGCACGCCACGATCCCCGCCAGCGGCAGCCCACTGCCCACATCCAGGGCCATGGCACCACCCTGGGAGAAGCCCAGCAGCACGGTGCGCTCCAGCGGCACGGTGGTGGCCAGCTCCTCCAGGCGCTGCGCCAGCGCCGTGCGGGCGGCGGGAAGCCGGCTCCAGTCGATCGGCTGCAGGTCGTACCACTGGCGGCCGGCCCCGTAGGGATGCGGTTCAGGCGCCCGCAGCGCCACCACGCTCACCTCCGGGCTCACCAGCATCGGCCCCAGATCCAGCAGGTCGTCGGCGTCGGCGCCCCACCCGTGCAGCAGCACCAGCCGCTGGCTGGCCTCGGCAGGGCCGAGCAGGAGCTGATCGGAGCGGGAACCGGGCATCGGAGTCACGAGCTGCTGCTGCGTAGGTTGGAAGGCTTGCCCTCCACTCAACAGCCATGGCGCCCACGGCCCTGCTCAGCGTGTCCAACAAGGAAGGGCTGCTGCCCCTGGCTGAGGGACTGCTGGCCGCCGGCTACCAGCTGATTTCCAGTGGTGGCACCGCTGCAGCCCTGGCTGCTGCAGGGCTGCCCGTCACCAAGGTGGCGGAGCACACCGGGGCCCCCGAAATCCTCGGCGGCCGCGTTAAAACGCTGCACCCCCGCATTCACGGCGGCATTCTCGCCAAGCGTTCCGAGCCCTCCCACCAGGCTGATCTGGAGGCTCAGGGCATCGCCACCATCGATGTGGTGGTGGTGAATCTCTATCCCTTCCGTGAAACCATCGCCCGGCCGGATGTGAGCTGGGATCTGGCGATCGAGAACATCGACATCGGTGGCCCGGCCATGGTGCGCGCCGCCGCCAAAAACCACGCTGATGTGGCGGTGCTCACCAGCCCCAGTCAATACCCCGCCTTCCTGGAGGCCCTGGCCGCCGGTGCCCTCAGCGAGGCCCTGCGCCGCCGGTTGGCGCTGGAGGCCTACAGCCACACCGCTGAGTACGACACCGCCATCAGCGCCTGGCTCGCCAGCCAGCTCAGTCAGGAGGAGGCCACGGCCGAGCAGCTCACGCTGAACCTGCCGGCGCGCCAGAGCCTTCGCTACGGCGAAAACCCGCATCAGAGCGCCACCTGGTACGCCCAGCCCGGTGCGGGCCTTGGCGCTGGCGAGCAGCTCCAGGGCAAGGAGCTCAGCTACAACAACATCCTCGATCTGGAAGCCGCCCTCGCCACCGTGCGGGAGTTCGGCTACGGCGGTCAGCCCGCCGGCGGCAACCCCTTCCAACCGGCGGCGGTGGTGGTGAAGCACACCAATCCCTGTGGTGTGGCCACCGGCAGCGGCAGCGCCAACGCCCTGGAGCGGGCTCTCGATGCCGATCGCGTGTCGGCCTTCGGCGGCATCGTGGCGATCAATGGGCCGGTGGATGCGGCTACCGCCGGCCACCTCACCAGCCTGTTCCTGGAGTGTGTGGTGGCCCCGGCGTTTGAGCCGGCTGCCCGTGAGCTCCTCGCGGCCAAGGCCAACCTGCGCCTGCTGGAGCTCGACCCGGCTGCGATCGAGCGTGCCAGCCGCCAGCAACTGCGCAGTGTGCTCGGCGGTGTGCTGGTGCAGGAGCTCGACGATCAACCGGTGGATGAAACCGCCTGGCAGGTGGTGAGCCAGCGGCAGCCCACCTCCCAGGAGCTGGAGGATCTGCGCTTTGCCTGGCGTCTGGTGCGCCATGTGCGCTCCAACGCGATCACCGTGGCGAAGGGCGGACAGAGCCTGGGCATCGGCGCTGGCCAGATGAACCGCGTGGGTTCAGCCCGCATTGCCCTGGACTCCGCTGGCGACAAGGCCAAGGGCGCGGTGCTGGCCAGCGATGGCTTCTTCCCCTTCGACGACACCGTGCGCCTGGCCGCCGAGCACGGCATCACGGCAGTGATTCAGCCGGGCGGCAGCGTGCGCGATGCCGACTCGATCACCGCCTGCGATGCGCTCGGCCTGGCGATGGTGACCACCGGCCGCCGGCACTTCCTGCACTGAGGCCGACGCCTCTGCCATAGTTTCGCCCCACTGCGCTGATCCCAGCTCGCTCCCATGCCCGAGAGCCTCGCCTTCAACCTCAACTTCCTGCACCCCCTGGCGATGTGGGCGCTGCTGGCCCTGAGTGGCTACGCGATGTTTCTGGGCATCAAGGCCAAGAAAACCCGCACGGCCGACGCCGAAACCCGCAAGACTCTGATCAAGGGGCAGTTCGCCAAACGCCACTACCTCTATGGCAGCGCTGTGCTGGCGGTGATGGTGCTCGGCACCTTCGGTGGCATGGCTGTGACCTACCTCAACAACGGCAAGCTGTTCGTGGGGCCGCATCTGCTAGTGGGCATCGCCATGAGCAGCATGCTCGTGGTGGCGGCTGCGCTCTCACCGCTGATGCAGCAGGGCAATCTGATCGCCCGCAAGATTCACGTGGGCCTGAACATGGGTGTGGTCACCCTGTTCCTGTGGCAGGCCGTCACCGGCATGCAGATCGTGAACAAGATCTGGGAGAACCGCCCGGCCTGAGGCTGGGGCGCCTGGCTCAGAACTGGGCCCGCCGCCGGGGCGGGCATTCCAGGTTGTGGGTGGCGTGGAAGTCTTCCTGCACCTTCCAGGTGAGTTTGCGCGACACCTGACGCACGATCTGACGCAACAGGTGATCGCCGCTACTTTGCACCAGCGATTCCGGCAGCAGGCCGATCACCGCCGGCAGCTTGATCCACACGCTCAGATCCAGCTCCCAGCGCACCTCGGTGATCGGGGATGCGGCGTGTTGTTCGTCCAAGCGCAGTGCGGCGTTGAACTCCACGTCGTAGAGATCGCGCAGGCCCGGCTGGAATTGCTCGGGCGGCACCGTGCCGATCCGATACACGCCGGCGCTCTGGGGCAGGAGCTCCAGGCCGATGGTGGGCTCCACCTCAAAGCCGAAGTTGCCGAACCGGCCCAGGGTGAGCACGTAGCCGTTGCGCTCCAACGGCTCCACCCGCATCGGTGAGGCGCAGCGCCGGAACCAGCCTTCGTGGCCGTCGAGGTAGGCCTCCACTGTGTGGGCCGGAGCCCGCATTTCCATCAGGTCGGCGAACTGGCTGCTGTAGCAGCGCACCCGCTGGTCATCGCTGTGGCGCAGGGCCGGCAGCAGGGTCTCGCCGGTGTCAGGCAGGGGTTTGGTCACCGATGAGATCAACGCGGTTGGTTCTCCCCGGGCCTGAAGCGGTGAATGTTGAAACAATGTAAAGCCCGGTTGCGGCGCAGATTGCAGCCGCTGTGACAGCCCGCTCAGCCATCCGCCAGATCGATCAGGCGGCTGATCACATCCTCCACCACGCGATCCGGTGTGGAGGCGCCGGAGGTGATGCCCACCCGCAGAGGTCCCTCGTTCAGGAAGGGCTCCACCACCTCCAGTTCGCCATCGAGCGGTTTGTGTTCGATCCGGTTGCCCGGGCCGATCCGCTCTGGGGTGTCGATGTGGAAGGAGCGGATGCCGCGGCTCACCGCGATCTCCTGGAGGTGGGTGGTGTTGGAGGAGTTGTACCCGCCGATCACCACCATCAGGTCGAGTGGCTCATCCACCAGGGCGAACATCGCATCCTGGCGTTCCTGGGTGGCGTCGCAGATGGTGTTGAACGCCACGAAGTGGTCGTTGAGCTCGGTGGGGCCGAATCGCTGCAGCATCGTGCGCTCGAACAGTCGGCCGATCTCCTCGGTTTCGCTTTTGAGCATCGTGGTTTGGTTGGCCACGCCCACGCGCATCAGGTCGCGGTCGGGATCAAAGCCGGGGGAGCAGGCCTTGGCGAAGCGGGCCATGAAGGCCTCCCGTTCACCCTTGCCCAGGATGTAGTCGCACACCAGCTGGGCCTCGGCCAGATCGAGCACCACCAGGTAGGTGCCGGCAAAGGAGCTCGTTGCCAGCGTTTCCTCGTGCTTCACCTTGCCGTGAATGATCGAGGTGATCGTGTGCTTCTTGTGCTTCTCCACGGTGTTCCACACCTTGGAGACCCAGGGGCAGGTGGTGTCCACGATGTGGCAGCCGCGCTCGTTGAGCAGTTGCATCTCCTGCACCGTGGCGCCGAAGGCCGGCAGGATCACCACATCACCGCTGGCCACTTGCGAGAAATCCTTCACGCCGCCTTCCACAGGGATGAACAGCACGTTCATCTCCCGCAGGTGATCGTTCACCGAGGGGTTGTGGATGATCTCGTTGGTGATCCAAATCCGCTCGGTGGGGTAGTGGCGGCGGGTTTCGTAGGCCATGGCCACGGCCCGTTCCACGCCCCAGCAAAAGCCGAAGGCCTCGGCGAGCTTCACGCTCAGGCGGCCGTGTTGCAGCTGATGGCCGTTCTCCCGCAGGCTGGCGATCAGGTTGCTCTGGTAAGCCTGCTCGAGGCTGCCGGCCACTTCTTCTCCCAGGCCGAAGCCGCGGCGGTTGTAGCGATCCGAATGGTGCAGGGATCGCTTGAACGCGCGGGTATCCACGGCGGTGGGCACGGGGTTCCCAACTCTATGGGGCCCCGCCGCGCCGGTTGGGTTGCGCGCTGGTCTGTTTTCGACCTACAGATGGCGCAGCGGGTTCCTCGGCACGAATGGTGACGCAGGAGCAGCTGGCTGCCCTTGATTTGCTCATCTGGCTCAAAACCACTGAGCAGGCTGCCCAGCTGGCCTTTTCCAATCAGAGCACGATCTGCCGGCGGACCCAGACGGTGCTGCGGCAGTTCGGCCTGAAGCTCGACCGTGGTCCGTCCGGCCGCCGTCCCGCCGGCGATCTGGAGCTCCTGGATCTCGAGCGGCAGGTGCACCAGCAGGCACGCTTTCGCGGACATCACCCCCTGAGGTTGCACGTCCCGTACTGGACACGCCGGGAAGCGCTGCGTGACCTGCCAGAAGGATGGTGCGCCAATCCCTTGTTGCCGGATCTGGTCTGTGACGACCCGGTCACCCTCCTGAGGGATCACATCCTGGATGCCTGTTTGGTGACGCCAACCCAGTTGCCCGCCTGTCAGGACGATCTGGTGTTACTGGACCTCTACCGGCGCCCGATTCAACTGATCCTGTTTCCGCGTTCGGATGATCATCCGACTGATCTTCGGGATCGGTTCTGGTGGCAGCAGGAGAACGGACAGCTCAATCTGCGGCTGCTGTCGTTCCTGCCGGAAAGCTGTCGGCAGCGTTCCAGCGACTGGTTCAAAGCGCTCGCGGAGGGTCCAGCCGGGTCGTGCCCTGAGCGTCTGCGGCGGCTGGAGCCGTCGCGCTACGCCGGCCAGAGCCTCACCGTGGCTTTTTTGACCCCGGAGATGAGAGCGGCACAGGATCTGCCATCGCAGGTGGAGGAAACGGTGCAGCCTTACCCCTACGTGGAGCGTCTGGCGGTGCTGGCTGATCATGCGGCTGAACCCGCGGTGATCCGCTTACAGGAGCAACTGGTTAAGCGGTTCGCTCCGCAGGCGGCATGGATCGGCTAGGCCTCAGACGTGCAGATCAGCGCTGCGCTGAACTGTCGCGATCCCCTGCCAGTCCACGCCATCGCCGCTGAAGCCGTAACGGCAGGGCAGCACCTCCACGCCGGCATCGAGGGCCTGGCGGAACAGCTCGCCATAGCGGGGATCGGCGCTGTCACCGGGGGCAAAGCGCGTCACATCAGCCCGGCTCAGGCAGGGCACCAGCACCGCCCGCGCCTCCGGCAGCACACCCATCAGCTCCTCGAGGTGTTTCTGGCCCCGTTCGGTCACGGTGTCGGGGAAGAGGGCCAGATCGCCGTCGGTCCAGGTGGTGTTTTTCACCTCCACGTAGATCGGGCGGGGATCGGTAGCGTCTGCTGCCGGGGTGAGCAGCAGATCGATGCGGCTGCGGCGGTTGGCGCCGTAGGCCACCTCAGGCCGGATGGCGGCGATCGGTCCCAGCCAGGGTTCCAGGCAGCCGGCCTCGATCGTGGCCCGCACCAGCCGGTTGGGCAGGGCGGTGTTGATGCCCACCCACACCGGTTCCCCCGCTGCTCCCGGCACCAGGGCCTGCTCCCAGGTGTAGGCCAGCTTGCGGGTGGGGGAGGGGGCATGGCGCAGCCGCACGCGCCCGCCCACGTGCAACACCCCGGTCATCGGCCCGGTGTTGGCGCAGTGGGCCGTTACCACCTCGCCGCTCTCCAGCTCCACATCGGCGAGGAAGCGTTTGTAGCGCTTCAGCAACACCCCCTCCTGCAGCGCCTCGAGCGGCAACACGCGCTGGGCTTGAGGTGCGGGGGCAACCGGCATGACGGCGAGGCTTCTGCAGGCAAGAATCGCCCGAGTTGGGGCCGAGGCCGCACCGGATGAGCGAAACCCCGAGCCCGAGCTCAAGCGCCAGTGCTTCGTCCACCGCTCAGCCGGCCGCCCGCTCCCTGCGCCGCATCGCCCTGATCGTGGCGGTGGCCACGGCCCTGAGCAAATTGGCGGGGCTGGTGCGTCAGCAGGTGATCGCCGCCGCCTTCGGGGTGGGTGCCGCCTACGACGCCTACAACTACGCCTATGTGCTGCCGGGGTTTCTGCTGATCCTGCTCGGCGGCATCAATGGCCCCTTCCACAGCGCCATGGTGAGCGCCCTCTCGCGCCAGCCCCGGGAGGAGGGCGCCCACGTGCTGGCGGCGATCAACACCCTGGTGGGGGTGGGCCTGATCGGAGTGACGCTGCTGCTGTTCGTGGCGGCCGATCCCCTGATTGATCTGGTGGGCCCAGGCCTCGATGCCGAGCGCCATGCGATCGCGGTGCTGGAGCTGCGCTGGATGGCGCCGATGGCCCTCTTCGCCGGGTTGATCGGTCTGGGGTTTGGTGCGCTCAACGCCGCCGATGAGTTTTGGCTGCCCTCGGTGAGCCCGCTGCTCTCCAGCGTGGCGGTGATCGCTGGTTTGGGGATCCTGTGGCTGCAGCTCGGTTCCGCCATTGCCCTGCCCCAATACGCCTTCCTGGGCGGCGCCGTGCTGGCGGGCACCACCCTGCTGGGGGCCGTGTTCCAGTGGCTGATTCAGCTGCCCGCCCTGGCTCGGCAGGGATTGCACAAATTTCAGCTGGTGTGGGATTGGAAGCATCCCGGTGTGCAGGAGGTGCTGCGGGTGATGGGGCCGGCCACCCTCTCCTCGGGCATGTTGCAGATCAACGTGTTCACCGACCTGTTTTTTGCCTCTGGGATCGTGGGGGCGGCGGCGGGCCTGGGCTACGCGAACCTGCTAGTGCAAACGCCCCTGGGCCTGCTCTCCAATGCCCTGCTGGTGCCGCTGCTGCCGGTGTTTGCCCGGCTCACAGCCCCTGGCGACCGGCCTGAGCTGATCAGCCGCATCCGCCAGGGGCTGATGCTCTCCAACGCCTCGATGCTGCCGCTGGGGGCGTTGATGGTGGCCCTGGCGGGCCCGATCGTGGCGCTGATCTACGAGCGGGGGGCCTTCAATGGCGGCGCGGCCGCGCTGGTGGGTGGCCTGCTGATGGCCTACGGCGTTGGCATGCCGGCCTATCTGGGGCGCGATGTGCTCGTGCGGGTGTTTTACGCCCTCGGCGATGGCACCACCCCGTTTCGTTTCTCGATGGCCGGTATCGGCCTCAATGCCCTGTTTGATTGGGTGCTGGTGGGTGGGCCCACGCCCTGGGGTCTGCAGCTGCCGGCCCTCAATTTCGGTGCGCCCGGGCTGGTGCTGGCCACCGTGGCGGTGAACGTGCTCACGTGCCTGGCCTTGCTGTTGGCGTTGCAGCAGCGGCTCGGCGGCCTGCCGCTGGCGGGCTGGGCCCGCGACAGCCTGCTGCTGCTTCTGGCAGCGCTGTTGGGCGGCCTTACCAGCTTCGGCCTGGCGGAGCTGATCAGCTGGCCGGGGCATCTGGTGGGGCTGCTGCTCCAATGCGGCCTCTGCGCCGCAGCGGGTCTGCTCGTGTATGCCGCCGTTGCCAGCTGGGCGGGTGTGCGCGAAGCCACCCAGATCAGCCGCCAGCTCAGCGCGCCGCTGCTGAAACGTCTGCCCGGGCGCCGCTGAACGGCTGGGGCTCAGCTCTACAGCTCAACGACGCGCTCTTCGCGCACGTGGATCGGCACTTCCAGGTGGCTGCGGCCCACCATGGCCGGGCCATCCACCGAATAGATGCGCGCCTCGATGCCGAAATCGCGGAACGCCGTTTCCATCTCCTGCATCAGCGCCTTTTCCACCTGCGCTTCGGCATCCACCACCTTGCCGATCAGCCGGCTGCCCAGGGGGCCGATGCGCTGACGCACCACCTCGCGCGCGTTGGTGACCTCGATGACCAGCACAGCGCCGCAGCGGGATGCGCAACCCTAGCCGCGGTTGGCGAGCAGTTCTTCGAGATCCTGCAGCTGCCCCGCGGGCACCAGCCGCGCCAGGGGCAGGCGGCTGCTGCCGCCACCGATGGGCACCTGCACCGCCTCCAGGGCCAGGCGGGCACACACCGCAGCTCCCTGATCGAGCCGCGCCGCACATTCAATCGCCAGCGCTTCCGCCAAGCCCGCATCACCGAGGTAGAGATGCCATCCCCCGATCTGGATGTAGAGCCGGTCAGCGATCTCCAATTGCAGATCGCGGATCTCGCTGGCAGAGAGGGTCATCGCGGCGCTGGTTGAGCTGCGCTCAGGATGGCGCCTGCGGCCGCCTGGCGACCACGCTGATCAGCTGCACCACCAACAGCACCGCCCAGGCTTCGGTGAGCCAGGCCAGATGCGACCAGGGATGGCGCAGGTTCTGCACAAACCAGAGGCCGCTGTTGAGGGCCGCGAACACCATCGTGTGCAGCACCAGATTCACGATCCGGTTGAAGTGCCGGTAGGTGGGGTCTTCGGGGTCGGCGGGTCCGTACCAGCGGATCGGCATCGGGGGGTGTCGAGAGGTTTGTTGACGGGTGGGCCCTCGGTATGGGCACAATGTCAGGGCAGGCGCAGGCGCTTGTAGCTCAGCGGATTAGAGCATCTGACTACGGATC
>VGPW01000060.1 GCA_016882545.1 Cyanobacteria bacterium M_surface_10_m2_179
TGATGGGCTGGTTCCGCGACTACCTGTGGCTCAACTCCTCTCAGCTGATCAACGGTTACAACCCGTATGGCAGCAACAACCTCGCCGTCTGGGCCTGGATGTTCCTGTTCGGTCACCTGATCTGGGCCACCGGCTTCATGTTCCTGATCTCCTGGCGCGGTTACTGGCAGGAACTGATCGAGACCATCGTCTGGGCTCACCAGCGCACCCCGCTCGCCAACCTGGTGGGCTGGCGCGACAAGCCCGTGGCTCTCTCGATCGTTCAGGCCCGTGTGGTTGGTCTGGCTCACTTCACCGTGGGCTACTTCGTGACCTACGCCGCCTTCCTGATCGCCTCCACCTCCGGCAAGTTCGGCTGATGCAGGGCGGCTGATCCGATCAGCCGCCTCTCCATCCACCCTTGCCCCCTTCGAGGGACGACATCAGCCTCCGGCCTCGGCCGGGGGCTTTTTTGATGCGTGGTTTGCTTTGGGTGTTCAGCCCTTTTTGGGTTGTCCCGCCAGTAGCCAACCGACCACGCCCAGCAGCAGCCAGGGCAGCAGCCTCAGCTCCAGACCATGGCTTATCAGTTGCAACAGCGGCTCCAGCAGCCAGGCGTTGAGGCTGAGCAGCACGGTGATTAGCAGGATCAGGGCCATCAGCAGCTCGGATGCTCCAGCTCCGCAGGGCTCACGCTGCCCTGGCGCAGGAGCTTCCAATGCCCCGCAGGGTCCCAAGCGATCACGGTGCTGGCAAGCCCTGAGGGTTTTGGCCACGGCACCGGCCCTAGCTGGGCCACCTCTGGGAAGCGCTCGGCAGCTTCAGCGGCTGTGAGGCAGGCGGGCTCTCCGGAGCGGTTGGCGCTGGTGGTGGCCAGCGGGCCGCTGCAGTGCAGCAGCTCCAGGGCCTTGGTGCAGTCCGGCACCCGCAATCCCAGGCTGCGGCCCCCCGGATTGAGGCGCTCCAGCAGGCGGCCCTGGGCTGGCAGCACCAGCGTGAGTGCACCGGGCCAATGGTGGGAGGCCATGGCTTGCCAGGCTGGCTCGATCGCCACCCCCAGGCAGTTGAGCAGGGCGCTGGCGTTGCTGCCCATCAGGATCACAGGCTTATTGCGGGGCCGGGCCTTGAGCTCCCATAACGCCGCTGCTGCAGCGGGGGTGGCGCTGAGCGCCGGCAGGGTGTCGGTGGGGAAAAGGGCGGCTTCCCCCTGCGCCAGCTTCGAGGCCAGCTCCGCTGCAGAGCAGATCAGCGGCATGGTGTGCACGGCCTCCGGCCACTGGCGAAGCGTTGCACCCCCTCCAGATCGGGATGGGCCTGCAGCTGCTCCAACCCAGCGCTGTCCAACACCTCCAACACCGCGGCGCTCTGATCGTGGTGGTGCTCCAGCAGCAGCCATCCCCCTGGGGCCAGGCCTTCACACGCACCGGCGGCGATGGCGCGTACGGCGTTCAGCCCGTCGTCGCCGCCATCGAGTGCCAGCGCGGGCTCGAAATCGCGCACCTGCGGCTCCAGTTGCTGCCACACCGCCGTGGGGATGTAAGGCGGGTTGCTCACCACCAGCTCCAGGCTGCCGAACCACGGCTTCAGGGGCTCCCACCAGCTGCCCTGCAGCAGAGCAACTTGTTTCGTGAGTTGGTAGCGGTTGAGGTTGTTGGCTGCGATCGCCAGGGCCTCGTTGGAGGCATCCACCGCCCAGCCCTGGCTGCGGGGCCAGGCTCGCGCCAGGGCCAGCGCCAGGCAGCCCGAGCCGGTGCCCAGATCAGCCCAGCGCTTCGGGCCGTGCTCTGTGTCTGGCCCCAGCAGCTCCTGGGCCAGCTCCAGCATCAATTCCGTTTCCTGCCTTGGGATCAGGGCTCCGGCATGCACCTCCAACTCCAGATCCCGCCAGGGGCAGCGGCCCACCAGATATTGCAGCGGCTCCTGGGTGCGCAGATGCCGCTGCCACAGTTCAGCCAGCCGCTCCAGGGGGTGGCTGAGGCTCAGCCGCTGCTGGGGGTTAATCCGCAGCTGCTGCAGGGTTGCCCAGCTCACGCCGCCCTCCAGATCGAGCAGCCAGTCGAGCTGGCTGGGCTGGCCTCCGGCCTTCAGCTGCTCACGCCGCCACTGCAGAAGCTCTTCAGCCACCACCGTGCTCGCCATGGATCAAACCTAGGCCGCCATCGCCTCAGCAGGGCCTCCACCACAGGCCCGGCTCGCTCTGCAGCAGGCCCGCCAGCTCCAGCCGCAGCAGCCGTTCACTCACGGCCGCTGGGCTCTGGCGTAAGCGCTCACACAGTTGATCCAGGGAGGCGCCTGCCCCCAGGGCTGCCAGCAGGGCCGCCTCGCGGTTGTGCAACGGCCCTGGTGCTCCGCTGGCCTGAGCCCCGGAGCTGCGCAACAGTGGGCCGGGGCCGAGGCTGTTGATCAGATCCATGGGGTCGAGCAGGGGTGTGGCGCCCTGCCCCAGCCAGCGATTGCTGCCGGCAGCGCTCACCCGGCCCGCATCGGCAGGCACCACCCACAGGGGCATTTCCAGATCCCAGGCCAGGTTGGCGGAGTGGAGCGCACCGCTGGCATGGGGGCACTCCACCAGCACCACGGCCTGGGCCAGGGCCACCTGCAGCCGATTGCGCAGGGCGAAATGCCCCGGCTGCCCAGGTGTGCCGGCCGCCAATTCACTCACCAGCAGCCCCTCGCGGGCCACAGCCGCCTGCAGCTGGCGGTGATGGCGCGGATACACCCGCTCCAGCGGCGTGCCCAACACCCCCACCGGCCGGCCGCCGGACTCGAGGCAGCCCTGGTGGGCTTCGGCATCGATGCCCTCCGCGAGCCCACTCACCACCGGCCAGCCGGCCTCAGCCAGGGCCCGGCCGATGCGGAGGGCCATCGTGGCCCCATGCCGGGACGGGCGGCGGGTGCCCACCACCGCCACAGCCTGCCTCGCCGCTAGCCGCGCCCAGAGCGCCCCGCGCCCCTGCCAGAACAGGCGCAGTGGTGGCCGCTCGAGCTCCAGCAACGCGGGCGGGTAGGCCTCGTCGCTGGCGATCAGGCAGCCGGGCGGCGCCCACTGCCGCCGCTGGCCAGCGCTGGGCGGCTGGCCGATGGGCTCGGCTCCATGGGTTTGGCGATAGGCCTCGAGCTGCTGGCGTTCACGTTGGTTGAGGCGGGTGCTGCCCCCCAGCGCATGCTCGAGATCGGTGGCAGTCGCTTGCCAGGCCAGCTCAAGGCTGCCGAACATCCCCTCCAGGCGCCGCAGCCGCTGCCAGCCCACGCCGGGGCAGCCGGCCCAAACCAGTCGCCACAGCCGCTCCAGCTCCGCTTGGGGGTTGTGGCCGCGGGGGCGGCAAGGCTTCTCCAGCACCGCCCCCAGAACGCCCTGCCGCACCAGACCAGGCGGCTGCTTCAGAACAGCCTGCTGCACCAGAACAGCCTGCTGCGCCCGCGCGGGCGCAGCAGCAAACGGTGCGGTTACAAGCTCGCCCACAACCCAACCCTGCTAGTTCACGTGTACTATAGCGAGAGGCGTGGGTCTCAGGGTGCGCCCTGCTGCAAGTGCTCCAGGGCTGCGCTCAGGTTGGCCGGTAGTCGGCGCAGCAGTCGTCGTTGATCCGCTCCGGCGGAGAGGTCCACCAGCACCAGCTCCACCTTGGCTTCGGCCGCCAGGGTGCCGTCGGCTTTGGTGAAGCGGCTCAGCCATGGCAATTTCACGCCCCGGCGCGGCAGCACCCAGCTGCTCACCGCTACGATTTCGCCGTGCAGCAATGCCTGGCGGTAGTCGATGCTGAGCGACACCACCGGCAGCTCCAGCCCCAGGGCCGAGAGATCGGCATAAGCGAGGCCGGCGGCGTGCAGGGCCTCCACCCGCGCCTCCTCCAGCCAGCTCAGATAGGCCCCATGCCACATCACGCCGGCGTGGTCGGTGTGCTGCGGCAGCACACGCCTCTCCAGGCGCCAGGGCCTGCGCTCTTGATGCTCCGTCACGGTGTGCATTGCGGTTGGTCCGCGGCTGCGGATCGGCCATAGGCTGCCCCAGCGCGTTGCTACGGCTGTGTTTCGCAACCTTCTGATCGCCGATTCCGGCAAGGGCCACGTTGAGGAGATGGTGCGCATGCTGCGCGACATCCCCGCGGTGAGGCAGGCGCGCCTCAATCTGCTGCATGTGGTGGCGGAGCAGGTGGGCGAAAACTACGCCGAGCACTCCCAGAAGGCGGCCGGGATCGTGGCGGAGGCGGTGCAGCGCCTGGGCCTCAACCCCTCCGAGGTGAACACGATCATTCGCCAGGGCGACACCAAGCAAACCGTGCTCAAGGTGGCCGATGAGCTCGATGCCGACCTGATCGTGATGGGTTCGCGGGGCCTGGGGCGGTTGCAGTCGATCCTGAGCAACAGCGCCAGCCAATACGTGTTTCAGCTCTCCACGCGGCCGATGCTGCTGGTGCGCGACGACCTCTATGTGCGCCACGTCAACCGCGTGATGGTGGCGGTGGATGGCACCGGTGTGGGGGATGACGCCCTCAAGCTGGCCTGCGAGCTGGTGCGTGACATCCCCGGCGGCAGCCTCACGGGCATTCACATCAGCCGTCAGGACATCACGCCCTCCCGCGGCGGCAAGTCGCCGGCCGATGAGGTGCTCGAGAAGGCGGTGCAGCGGGCCCGGAGCTTTGGTGTGGAGATGAAGGCGATCCACCGCACCGGCGACATCGGCCGGGCTGTTTGCCAGGTAGCCGACGAGGAGAAGGCGGATCTGCTGGTGATCGCCTCCCAGGATCGGCGGCCTCTGGTGGCCCGCGGCCTGGTGGATATCGATCGGCTGCTGGGCTCCTCGGTGAGCGACTACATCCGCGTGCATGCTCCCGCCCCTGTGCTTCTGGTGCGGGAGCCGGAAAGCCGCGCTTGAGCGCCGCGGGTCTTCAGTAGGCCCGGCCAGCAAAAAATCCCCGGACACGCTGGGCGGGTCCGGGGATTTCAAGGCGCCTGGGGCGCCGGATTCTGGGGCGCGTTCAGCTCTGGCGGCTGCTGGTTTGGATGTAAAGCACCAACAGGAACACCGTTGGAACCAGCACGAACATCAGACTGGCAACAAAGCCGAGATCGTTGGTTTCCATTGTAAGAGGCTTCAGCGCGTCGACGGTATCACCGCTATCCGGTGCCGTTCAGGCCTCTTCATCGCTCGTAGCGCTTTCGGCTGAAGCGTCGGTGCTGTCCGCTTCGTCGCTCTCCTGCATAGGCCAGGCGGTGGGGCCAGCTGGCAGCGGCTCGGCTTTGGCGGCGGCGATCTTCTGATCGGCATCACCGAGGCCCACCTGGGGCTTGGTGAGCACCAGCACCGAGTGATTCACCAGGGCTTGGCAGGCCAGGCGCCAGCTCTGGGGGCGGCGGCGCAGCTTCTGCTCTTCCACGCCCGTGCGGTTGCTGAGGCTGCCCGGGGTGCTTTCCCCCACCACATCCACAAAGCAGGTGATGCACTGGCCGCAGCCGCCGCAGTTGCCGAGGCGCCCCTTCAGCCCATAGAGCTCCACGCCTTCGCGCAGGGCCACCTCCCGCAGGTTTTCACCCGGGTAGCACTCCACATCGCGATCCTCGCGCACAAACCGAATCACGGGCATGGGATCACCTGCTCAACCCCCGCATTCTGAGCCGGAGGGTTGCGTTTTGTAACCGCCGCTGCGGCGCGAGGGGCCTCAGGCCAGGGCTGGCCCCATCACGGCACGTTTCAGCTCTGTGGCGAACGATTCGGTGGGCCTGCCAAACCCCTTACCATCGCCAGCACGGATCAAGTGTCTGCTGGTTTCGACTGGCCGAGCCTGATCGTGTTGCCAACCGCCTACCGGTTTTCCGGAGCGCGCGGCTGATTGTTTCCCCGGACCTAACCCCCATGGGATTGCCCTGGTATCGGGTGCACACGGTCGTGATCAACGACCCGGGCCGCCTCTTGGCCGTGCACCTCATGCACACCGCTCTGGTTGCCGGCTGGGCCGGCTCCATGGCGCTTTATGAGCTGGCCATCTTCGATCCTTCCGACCCGGTGCTCAACCCGATGTGGCGCCAGGGCATGTTCGTGATGCCGTTCATGGCCCGTTTGGGCGTGACCGGCAGCTGGGGCGGCTGGAGCATCACCGGTGAAACCGGTGTGGATCCCGGCTTCTGGAGCTTCGAAGGTGTGGCAGCTGCCCACATCATTCTCAGCGGCCTGCTCTTCCTGGCCGCCATCTGGCACTGGACCTACTGGGATCTCGAGATCTGGCAGGACCCTCGCACTGGCGAGCCCGCCCTCGACCTCCCCAAGATCTTCGGCATTCACCTGCTGCTGGCCGGTTTGGCCTGCTTCGGCTTCGGTGCCTTCCACCTCACCGGTGTGTTTGGCCCGGGGATGTGGGTGTCAGACCCCTACGGCATCACCGGCCACCTCGAGCCGGTGCAGCCCTCCTGGGGCCCTGAAGGCTTCAACCCCTTCAACCCCGGCGGCATCGTGGCTCACCACATCGCTGCCGGCATCGTTGGCATCATCGCCGGCGTTTTCCACATCACCACCCGCCCGCCCGAGCGCCTCTACAAGGCTCTGCGCATGGGCAACATCGAAACGGTGCTTTCCAGCGCCATCGCCGCTGTGTTCTTCGCCGCCTTCGTGGTGGCCGGCACCATGTGGTACGGCGCTGCGGCAACCCCGGTTGAGCTGTTCGGCCCCACCCGCTACCAGTGGGACCAGGGCTACTTCAAAACCGAGATCAACCGCCGCGTGCAAACCGCGCTCGATGGTGGTGCCACCAAGGAGCAGGCCTACGCCTCGATTCCTGAGAAGCTCGCCTTCTACGACTACGTGGGCAACAGCCCTGCCAAGGGCGGCCTGTTCCGCGTGGGTCCGATGGTGAATGGTGATGGCCTGCCCACCGGCTGGCTCGGTCACATCTCCTTTACCGATAAGGATGGCCGTGATCTTGAAGTGCGTCGCCTGCCCAACTTCTTCGAGAACTTCCCTGTGGTTCTGGAAGACAGCCAGGGCATCGTGCGCGCTGATATCCCCTTCCGCCGCGCTGAAGCGAAGTATTCCTTCGAGCAAACCGGTGTGACCGCCACCGTTTACGGCGGCGCTCTCAACGGCCAAACCTTCAGCGATCCCGCTGATGTGAAGCGTCTGGCCCGCAAGGCTCAGCTGGGTGAAGCGTTCGAATTCGATCGCGAGACCTACCACTCCGACGGCACCTTCCGCAGCTCACCGCGCGGCTGGTTCACCTTCGGCCACGCCTGCTTCGCCCTGCTCTTCTTCTTCGGCCACATCTGGCACGGTGCTCGCACCCTCTACCGCGATGTGTTCGCCGGTATTGATCCCGATCTGGGTGAGCAGGTTGAGTTCGGTCTGTTCGCAAAACTGGGCGACCGTTCCACCCGTCGCCTGCCGGAGGGCTACGTGCCCCCCGCTGGCAGCACCCTCAGCTGATCTCCAGGAGTTCCCTCATGGAAAGCTTTGCCTACATCCTGATCCTTGCTTTGGGCATCTCCACGCTGTTCTTTGCGATCGCCTTCCGCGATCCCCCGAAGATCGGCAAGTGAGCCCTCGCTCAGGCCTGATCAGCCCCCGCACCAGCGGGGGCTTTTTTGTGTCTCGTTGTGCTCAGTCAGGGATGCAGTCTCATGCTGTGATCGCTGTTCGCTCGCATCACAATGCGAGACCGCTGCTTGGGCCTCCCTTCTCAACGGGCCAAAAGCTGTCTACACTTGTTTCACATTTCCGGCGGAATTACGGGCCATGCAGTGCCCTTCGTGCCAGCACACCGACAGCCGCGTGCTTGAGTCGCGCTCCGCGGATTCCGGTCGCAGTGTGCGCCGTCGCCGTGAATGTCTGCATTGTGAATTTCGTTTCACCACCTACGAGCGGGTGGAAACGGTGCCGATCACGGTGGTGAAACGCACCGGTGCACGGGAGGCGTTTAATCGCGGCAAATTGCTCCACGGTTTGCTGCGCGCCTGCGAGAAAACGGGTCTCGAACCGAGCCGTTTGGAAGCGGTGGTGGATGAGCTCGAACTCCAGCTGCAGGGCCGCAGTGGGCGCGAGGTAAGCAGCAGCGAAATCGGAGAGCTGGTGCTGGTGCAGCTGGCCAACATGAGCGATGTGGCCTACGTGCGCTTTGCCTCGGTGTATCGCCAGTTCCAGAGCGTGAGCGATTTTGTGGCCACCCTTGAGGGCCTGAACCGGCGCGGCCAGAGCAAGCGCCTGGCGGTGGTGGTCTGAGCAAAGGGGGGCTTCAGGGGCTCTTTGTATAGTGAGAGATTCCCCTGTGCCCGCTGGCGGGCGGCGTTTGGGGTCCTCTCGTACTGCCACCGGCAGGCCGCCAACTCTCCATGACCGTGACCCCTTCCGATCTCAGTGTGAGCGAGCAGGAGCTCGCCGCTGATCAGGATTTCGCTGCTGTAGCCGCCGCCGATTTCGATCTCGGCATTCCGGAAGAGGTGCCCAGTGCCGACGATTCCGCGAGCCGTGCTGTGGTGCGCGACTTCGACGCCGTGGGCTTCACCCTGGATGAGTTCGCGTCGCTGCTGAGCAAGTACGACTACAACTTCAAGCCCGGCGATGTGGTGAAGGGCACCGTGTTCGCCATCGAGCCCAAGGGCGCGATGATCGACATCGGCGCCAAGACGGCCGCCTTCATGCCCATGCAGGAGGTGTCGATCAACCGCGTTGAGGGCATCGCCGATGTGCTCGAGCCCGGCGAGGAGCGCGAGTTCTTCATCCTCAGCGAGGAGAACGAAGACGGTCAGCTCACCCTTTCGATCCGCCGCATCGAATACCAGCGCGCCTGGGAGCGGGTGCGTCAGCTGCAGAAAGAAGACGCCACCATCTACAGCGAGGTGTTCGCCACCAACCGCGGTGGTGCCCTGGTGCGGGTGGAAGGCCTGCGCGGCTTCATCCCCGGTAGTCACATCAGCACCCGCAAGCCCAAGGAAGAGCTCGTTGCCGACTTCCTGCCCCTCAAGTTCCTGGAGGTGGACGAAGAGCGCAACCGCCTGGTGCTCAGCCATCGCCGCGCCCTTGTGGAGCGCAAGATGAACCGCCTGGAAGTGGGCGAAGTGGTGATCGGCACCGTCCGCGGCATCAAGCCCTACGGCGCCTTCATCGACATCGGTGGTGTGAGCGGCCTGCTGCACATCTCCGAGATCAGCCACGAGCACATCGAGACACCGCACACGGTGCTCAACGTGAACGACCAGATGAAGGTGATGATCATCGACCTCGACGCCGAGCGCGGTCGTATCTCCCTTTCCACCAAGGCCCTCGAGCCCGAGCCGGGCGACATGCTCACCGATCCCCAGAAGGTGTTCGAGAAGGCCGAGGAGATGGCCGCCCGCTACAAGCAGATGCTGCTGGAGCAGGCCGAAGACAACGAGCCCATGGGCGTCACCCTCGACTGATCCGCCATGGTGTGCCTGCAGTTGCGAGGCACGGCGCTTGGCGATGTGGATGCGGTGCTGTTCGACAAGGACGGCACCCTCAGCATCAGCGAGCCCCAGCTCCTCACCCTGGCTCAGGCCAGGGTTTTTCTTTGCCTTGAGCAGGCCGAGTCGGCACTTGATGCGGCGGCGCGGCTGGAGTTGCGGCCGCTGTTGGAGCGGGCCTACGGCCTGCGTGCCGAGGCGATTTGTCCGGCGGGCATCACGGCGGTGGCCAGCCGTGATCACAACCTGATCGCCACCGCCACCGCTCTGGTGCAGGTGGGCCTGGGCTGGCCTGAAGCCCTGGCCTTGAGCGAGCGGGTGTTTGCCGAGGCCGATCAGGCGGATGCGCGCCGCTCGGCGGATCACACCACCCGCACCAGTGCCACCACCGATGGCCTGTTGCCCTGGCTTGAGCAGCTGCAGGCGGCCGGCGTGGCCTGTGCGGTGATCAGCAACGACGACATGGCCGGCATCGAGCACTTCCTCGACAGCCACGGCCTGGCCTCCTATTTCTCGGCGCTGTGGAGCGCTGAACACCGCCCCCGCAAGCCGGATCCGGCTGCGGTGCACGGCCTCTGCGCCCAGCTGGGCGTGCCGGCGGCGCGCTGTGCCCTGATCGGCGATGCCAACAGCGATCTGCAGATGGCGGTGGCTGCGGGAATTCCACACCAACGTGCCCTCGGCTACACCGCCGCCTGGAGCAGCCCGCCACCGCTGGCGGAGCCCCATCCACTGATCCACAGCTGGAGTGAGCTCAGCCTCTCGGGCCCGTAGGGTGGTTAGCTGTTTGCCAACCCGCTGAGCGAATGAGCAGCACCGCCGGGGCGCCATCGCGCTACGTGTTCACCTCGGAATCGGTGACCGAAGGTCACCCCGACAAAATCTGTGATCAGGTGAGCGATGCCGTGCTCGATGCACTGCTTGCCCAAGATCCTGCTTCGCGGGTGGCCTGCGAAACCGTGGTGAACACGGGCCTCTGCCTGATCACCGGTGAGGTCACCACCACCGCCCGGGTCGACTTCAACACCCTCGTGCGCGGTGTGATCGACAAGATCGGCTACAGCGGCGCCCGCGCCGGTGGCTTCGACGCCAACAGCTGCGCGGTGCTGGTAGCCCTGGATCAGCAGTCGCCCGATATCGCCCAGGGGGTGAATGAGGCCGACGACCACGCCGGCGATCCCCTTGATCTGGTGGGTGCGGGCGACCAGGGCATCATGTTTGGCTACGCCTGCGATGAAACGCCGGAGCTGATGCCGCTGCCGATCAGCCTCGCCCACCGCCTGGCGCGGCGCCTGGCGGAAGTGCGCCACAACGGCAGCCTCGGCTACCTCCTGCCCGACGGCAAAACCCAGGTGAGCGTCGTCTACGAAAACGACCAGCCCGTAGCAATCGACACGATCCTGATCTCCACGCAGCACACCGCTGAAATTGACGGCGTCTCCGAGGAGAAGGCCCTGCGTGAGCGCATCTCCGCCGATCTCTGGACCCACGTGGTGGAGCCCGCCACCGCTGATCTGAACCTCAAACCCAGCCAGGCCGACACCCGCTTCCTGGTGAACCCCACCGGCAAGTTTGTGGTGGGTGGCCCCCAGGGCGATGCCGGCCTCACCGGCCGCAAGATCATCGTGGACACCTATGGCGGTTATGCCCGCCACGGCGGTGGTGCCTTCTCCGGCAAAGATCCCACCAAGGTGGATCGCTCTGCCGCCTACGCCGCCCGTTATGTGGCCAAAGCCCTGGTGGCGGCTGGCCTGGCCCGCAAGGTTGAAGTGCAGCTGAGCTATGCCATCGGCGTGGCCAAGCCCGTGAGCATCCTGGTGGAGAGCTTCGGCACCGGCGCCATCAGCAACGCCGATCTCACCGCCCTGGTGCAGGAGCACTTCGATCTGCGCCCCGGCGCGATCATCGAAATCTTCGGCCTGCGCCAGCTGCCCCAGCAGCGCGGTGGCCGCTTCTACCAAGACGTGGCTGCTTACGGCCACTTCGGCCGCAGCGACCTCAACCTCCCCTGGGAAAACGTGGAGGGGATCGCCGCCACCCTGAAGCAGGCCACCGCCAGCCGCGTTGCTGTCTGAACGGCTCGGCCTGGGCGTTGACCTGGGCACCAGCGGCCTGCGGCTGGCGGTGGCGAATGCCGCCGGCCAGCTGCAGGTGGAGCTCAGCGCCAACTACCCCGCGGTGTTTGAAGACCCCTGCGGCTGGCGCGATGGTTTGCGTGCCTTGTGCAGCGAGTTGCCAGCTGATCTCAGGGCTGCGGTGGCCGCCATCGCCCTCGATGGCACCTCCGGCACCCTGCTGCTCTGCCGCCCGGATGGAGGCCTGGGATCGGGCTCACTAGCCCGGGCGCTGCCGTATCACCTGGCCTGCCCCGAATGG
>VGPW01000061.1 GCA_016882545.1 Cyanobacteria bacterium M_surface_10_m2_179
GTAGAGCACGCCGGCTTTGAGGCCATCGGGCAGGGGGGTGCCATCGGCGCCGCGGCGCAGCTGGCGGGTGGATTCATGGCGGCGCAGGTCGCGATCGCGGCTCTGCTCGAGCCCTGCCTGGGGAACACGCTCCAGGTTGAGGAAGCCCACCACGTTGGCGAACAGGCCGCCCTGGGGATACACGCGTTGGGGGTAGGGCTCCAGATCGACGCCGCTGATGCCGAGCTGGCGCACCCGCTGGGCTGTTTCGGGATCGAGATCGCTGGCCAGCTTCACCCCCGATTTGCGGCCTTCCATCAGCCGGGTGAGATCCGCCATCGGCAGGGCCAGCACGGCCGAGAGTTTGCGGGCCACATCAAGAGGGCTGCGCAGCTGGCCGGCATCGTCGCCGGCGAAGGCGAAGTAGCGGGGGTGGGCCCAGAGGGTGAAGCGCTCCTCATCGAGCGCCACCAGGCTGCCCTGGCGGTCCACGATCGTGCGGCGCCGGCCGAGGGGCGTGATCGTTTGTGTTTGCACCGCGCGGGCGCGGTTGAGCAGTTCCGGCCCCTGCACCACCTGCACCCAGGCCAGGCGCAGCGCCAGGCCACCCAGGCCGGCTGCCATCAGGAGGTACACCAGCCACAGCCGGCGACTCGGCACCGGTGAAAGCTGGAGCACGCGGCGTTGGCGCAGCGAACCACTGGCCGCGCGTGCTGCCGGTCGCCGGCCTTCAGGGCGGGGAACCGCCATCAGTAGCCAGGCAGGATCTGGCGGGGATTCACCTGAGCCAAGAGGGTGGTGAGACCGGTGCTTGTGCTGGCGGCCGGCGGGTCGACATACACCAGCTTCTCACTGCTGGTGGGCTCCAGCAGCGCCGGTTTGCGGGTCATGGCCAGGTGATGCTGCTCAAGCACCGCCGCCGATTCCTGCAGGCGATGCTCCAGGCGTTGGGAGGCTTCCAGTTTCTGGAAGTTCTGGGTCCATTGGCCCTGCCAGTGCAGGGTGAGGCCGCTCAGCCCCAGCACGGCCACACCGAGGCCCAGCAAGCTGCCATCGGCGATGCGGTGCAGATTGCCCAGGAGCGGTGACTGCCGATCTGCCCTCCGCGACGACAGCGATCCCTGAATCAGCTCCAGGGGTCGGGTGCTGCTTCGCCGTTGCGCCTCCTGGCTCTGTTGAAGGGGAACGGCGACCACAACGCAGCACGGAACTGCGCAAGTGAACCATGCGCTCTGCGGCCCAGCAAGGGCCAGCTTCATCAGTTGATTGTTACGACCACCCCAGCACCACCAGGTTGGTGAAGGTGAGGGCGTTCCAGAGGGCGTGCATCAACACGCAGCTGCCCAGGCGGCCGCCGCTCCAGCGCAGCCAGCCCAGGCCGATCCCCAGCACCAGCAGCGGCAGCAATTCACCGAGGCTGAGGTGGGCCACGGCGAAGATCAGGGCGCTGAGCAACACACCGCCCGCCGCACCCAGCTTGCGTGCCGCCACGGGCAGCAGCGCGCCCCGGAAGATCGTTTCTTCAAACAGCGGTGCCAGCACGATGGCCGTGAAGCCGAAGCAGGCCAGCGCCGGCACGTTGTGGCTGTTGAGCACCAGCTCCAGCAGCGGATTACTGCCCCCCGCATCTCCCCAGAGCTGGCCCTGCAGCCATCCCACCAGGCTCACCAGCGGCAACACCATCAGCAATCCCTTGAGCGCACTGCGCAGGCTCCGGCCCGCCGGCGCCCAACGGAACTGCAGCACCGCCGCCCCCTGGCCCTTTAGCAACAGCGCCAAGATCACCAGCGGGCCCGCCATCAGCGCCAGGTAGAGCCCCACCACGCTCACGCCCTCCCGCAGCGGGCTGGCGATCGCCAGGCCCTGCAGAACAGCGGCCAGCAACGGCCCCACCAGCAAGGGGGTGAGTAGTTCACCCACCACCACGAAGCCGCCGGCGATCAACAGCACGGCATCCACGCCGCTGAGGGTTGGTCCCTGCAGGGGCGTGGCGTCTGCGGAGCGGCCTCGCCAGCGCAGCCAGATCTCTCGCAGCAACAGGGCCGATCCCAGCAGCAGCAACAGCACCGGCGCGCCGCTCATCGCCAGCAGCTTCAGTGCGGCCCGCTGGCTGGCGACGGCGCTGCCGCAGCGGTTGGGCGCATCCGGTGCCAGCGCTTCGCAGCTCCACAGCCGCACCAGGCCGTTGCTTGGCTTCAGTGGCTGGGCCGGACCAGCCTGACCGCGCAGCAGCGCGGCCGCCAGGGAGGCCTCGGGGCCCTGGCTCGCCGCCACAGCCTCGAGCAGCGGTTCAGCCTGCTGGGGCTGCTGGAGGCGCTGCAGCACCAGGGCCAGCTCCAGCTCCAGCTCGGGGTCCGGGCCCTGGCCGGCCTCCGCGGCGCTGGTGCGCTCGTTTTCCAGGGCCTGTTTGAGGGTTTGCAGCGGTTCGCCACCGGCCAGCAGCGGCCGCAGGGCTCCGCTCAGGCTCGGTTGCGCCAGCACGGTGAGCTCCAGCTGGCGCCGATTGAGCGCGTTGCCCACCGACGGGCGGCTGAGGCTGTCGATTAAGCCGTTGAGCCACAGCAGCAGGCTCAGGGCCAGGCTCACCAGGGCCAACCCCACCTTCCATCCCGGGGCGCCGCCGGGCTTGTTGGCTGCTGTCACCCTCTGCTGGTCCTGTGCGTGTGGTGGGGGCAGCATCTCACCGGCTCAAGGCTGCAGGGGTGCATAAAGCCACCTCATACGATGCTTTCTGCGCGCGTTTGAGCTTGTGTCTCTCCGGATCCTGCTGGTTCGCCACGGCCTGAGCAGTTTCAATCTGGAGCACCGCATCCAGGGCCGCGACGACCTCTCCAGCCTCACCGAGGAGGGCGTGAAGCAGGCGCTGGCTACAGGAGAAGCCCTGCGCGATCTCAGCCTCACCGCCGCCTACAGCTCACCGCTGCGTCGCGCCCACGACACGGCCACAGCCCTGCTCGCCGCCCACGGTGGTGGCCTCGAGCCCCAGCTCGACGACGACCTGCTCGAGGTGGATCTGGCCCCCTGGAGCGGCCTGCTCAGCAGCGATGTGCGGGAGCGCTTTCCGGAAGCGCACCACACCTGGACCCACCATCCCGAGCTGCTGCAGCTGCAGCGCGCCGACGGCAGCACCTACGCGCCGATTCCTGAGCTGATGGCCCAGGCGCAGCGGTTTGTGGCCCGGCTGCTGGAGCACCACGATCCCGCCGCATCAGCCCCCCAGACCGTGCTCGTGGTGGGTCACAACGCCATCCTGCGCTGCCTGCTGCTCAGCCTGCTGAGCCTGCCGGCCTCGGGCTTCCGCCGCCTGCGGCTCGATAACGCCTCGCTTTCGGTGCTCAACCTCACGGCCGAGGAGGGAGGCGGTGTGTCGGTGCAGATCGAGTCGCTGAATGGCACCACCCACCTCCACTCCGAGGTGTGCGCCAGCACCCTCCCCGCGAAGGGCCCCGGCCCGCGCCTGCTGCTGGTGCGCCACGGCGAAACCGATTGGAATCGCCAGGGTCGCTTCCAGGGGCAGATCGATATCCCCCTCAACAGCAACGGTCACGCCCAGGCCGCCGCGGCCGGCCGCTTCCTGAGCCGCGTCGGCTTTGATCGCGCCTACACCAGCTCGATGTCGCGCCCGCGGCAGACCGCTGAGGGGATCCTCAATCACCACCCCGGCGTGCCGCTCACCAGCGTTTCGGATCTGGTGGAGATCGGCCACGGTGAATGGGAAGGCTGTCTGGAGCAGGAGATCGCCGCCAGCTGGGGGCCGCTGCTGGCCGCCTGGAAGCAGGCACCGGAAACCGTGCAGATGCCCGAGGGCGAAACCATCCACGACGTGTGGGATCGCTCCCTGCGCGGCTGGAACAGCATCGCCGCCAGCCTCCACGCTGATGAAACCGCCCTGGTGGTGGCCCACGACGCCGTGAACAAAACCATCCTCTGCGCCCTGCTGGGGCTCAGCCCGGCCGACATCTGGGCCGTGAAACAGGGCAACGGCGGCGTGACCGTGATCGATTACCCCCATGGCCCGGATCAACCGCCGGTGGTGGTGTGCC
This sequence comes from Cyanobacteria bacterium M_surface_10_m2_179, assembly GCA_016882545.1. Taxonomy (GTDB): domain Bacteria; phylum Cyanobacteriota; class Cyanobacteriia; order PCC-6307; family Cyanobiaceae; genus Vulcanococcus. The sequence goes on from VGPW01000061.1 coordinate 4,023, forward strand.
TGAACCAAACGGCCCATCTTGGGGGCGTTCTGGATCGCACCGCCGCCGGCGCCCTATGACCGCACGCCCAGCGCAGCCGCTGCTGCTCCAGCAGGTGCAACTGCTCGAGGCCGAGGGCCTGGAGCCCCGCCGCTCTGATGTGCTGATTGACCAGGGCCGGCTGGTGGCGATCGGTCCGCAGGCCCGTGATCAGGCGGCCGCCTGCTCTGCGATCCCCCTGGCGGCGGAGGCGCTGCTGCTGGCCCCCTGCTTGGTGGATCCGCACTCCTATCTGGAGGATCCCGCCAACGGTGCGGCCGAATCCCTGGCCTCCCTTCAGCGCTCGGCCCTGGCCGCCGGCTACGGCAGCGTGGCCCTGCTGCCCCGGGCCCGCAGCTGGCGCGATCGGCCCGAGCGCCTGCAGGGCTTGGCTTCCGAGGGACCCCTGGAGATCCTGCTCTGGGGCAGCTTCAGTTCCGGCGCCGAGGGTCAGGATCTGGCCCCCCATGCTGATCAGCTGCAGGCCGGTGCTCTGGGCTTGGCGGAGGACGCGCAGTGCCCCCCCCTGCCGCTGTTGGAGCGGGGGCTCAGCCTCGCTGAATTCGCTGCAGCCCCCCTGCTGCTGGCACCCCGCGACGCGGCGCTCAGCCAGGGCGGCTTCGTGCGCGATGGCGTGGAGGCCCTGCGCGCCGGTTGGCCCACCGATCCCGCCATCAGCGAAACCCTGCCGCTGCAAAACCTCTTGGCCCTGGCCCGCCGCCATCCGCAGCGGCGCCTGCAGCTGATGAATCTCTCCACCGCCGAGGGGGTGGCCCTGCTGCGCGCCTGCCCCGCAGCGGAGCGCCCGGAGGCCACGGTGTGCTGGTGGCACCTGCTCGCCGATAGCGGCAAGCTCGATCCGATCGCGGAAGGGTGGCGGGTGGTTCCGCCCCTCGGCACCCCCGGCGATCGCGCCGCCCTGCAGCAGGCCCTGGCCGATGGGGTGATCACGGCGGTGGCGGTGCACCACGAACCGCTCGATGCCGAGGAGCAGCTGTTGCCCCTTGATCAGCGCCGGCCCGGTGTGGCCGGTCATCGCTTCGTGTTGCCCAGCCTCTGGCAGGAGCTGGTGGTTCGCCGCGGCTGGACGGTGCAGCAGCTCTGGCAGGTGCTCTGCTTCGCCCCGGCCCGGCAGCTGGGTCTGTCCGCGCCGCGGCTGGAGCCTGATAGCCGCCGCTGGCTGCTGTTCGATCCGGCCCAGCGCTGGCAGGCCTCGCACGACCCGCTCGCCCCCCAGGCGGCCAATCAGCCCCTGGCGGCGGAGCTGATCGGCCAAGTGGTGGCCAGTGGCCTCAGCCCTGAGCTTTGGCGGCTGCCGGTTTCGCCGGCTTGAGTGGACCGTCGGCGTTCAAGGCGCCGGCGCTGCCCGGGGGCCAGAACCGCCAGAAGGCGCGGCCGATGATCTCGCTTTCGGGCAGGAAGGCGCCACCCGGCCAGAAGCGACCATCCCAGCTGTTGCCGCGGTTGTCGCCGAGGCTGAGCACGTGCCCGGGCGGCACCACGGCATTGAGGGTGCGGCAGGGGCCCATGCCCATGACATCCACCGGGCAGTAGTTGCGCACGTAGGGCTCATTGAGGCGGGTGCCGTTCACGGTCACTTCCCCGCGCGGATTCACCACCACCCGGTCGCCGCTCACCGCCACCACACGCTTGATGTAGGCATCGCAGGCTGGTTCCTGGATGCCCGGCACGCTGTTGATCAGCGGCAGGTTCACCAGCAGGCAGCGCAGCGGCCCGGCGGCATGGGCCGGCTTCAGCACGGGATCGAAGTGGTGCGGCGCGTGGAACACCACGATTTCGCCGCGCTTGGGGCCACGCTGGCGATAGGTGAGCTTCTCCACCAGCAGCCGGTCCTGGATCTGCAGCCCCGGCAGCATCGAGCCGGAGGGGATGTAGCGCGCTTCGATCACGAACTGGCGCACCCCGAGCGCCACCCCGAGGGTGATTAGCACGCCTCGCCAGAACACCCAGGGGCTTTCCTGCTGCGGAGCTGGTTTGGAGGGGCTGCTCGGCTGCTCGGCGACGGGGGGCTCCTGGGGCGACGACGAGCTGGTGGGGTGGCTGGACAAGGGGTGGGGCTGCCGGCAGCGGGGGCGGTTAGGGCAGATTAGGGCCGTCGCCTGGCCTTGAGATGGTTCGTCCGCGTTGGTTGTCGGCCCAGAGGGTCACGGCCTCGCGGCTCTGGCAGCACTGGGATCGTGCCGTGGCGCTGTGGGCCGGCCTGAATCTGGTGCTGGTGGTGTTCGACGCCACCTACATGCCGCTGCGCACCTTCTGGCTGCAGCGCAACCTCACGCCGCTGCCCCAAGTGCCGTTGGTGGTGCCGTTGACGCTGCTGCCCGACATCACCCCTTGGTATGACCCGGTGAAGGGCATCCAGCCCCACCGGGAAACCCAGGCCTATCTGCAGGCCTTCAACCGGCTGGATCGGGCCCTCCAGGCCGGTGGGCCGCTGGGCGCCACGGCAGCGCAGCGCCGACGTCAGGTGGAGCTCACGGCGGCGATGCTCAACGAAAACCCCTTCGCCGCCTCCGGCAATAGCGGCACCCTCGAAACGATCAAAAACCGGCTGCGGCAGCGCGCCGGCGAAGACTCCGCCCAGCAGGCCGCCGATCGCCTGCTCAGCGATGCCTGGTTGCAGCAGCGCCCCTGGCAGCAGGAGCGCCGCTTCTGGCAGCAGCAGATCCTGCCCCTGGTGGCCACCAGCTACTGGCGCTCGATCGATGAGAACGGCCGCCCCACCGACCACGCCTGGCGCATCGATCTGCTGCTCTTCCAGAGCGTGTTTGCCCTCGACATCCTGTTGCGGATGCTGCGGCTGCGCCGGCGCTTCCCCGCCCTCAGCTGGCGCGATGCGCTGCTGAGGCGCTGGATCGATCTGCCCCTGCTGCTGCCGTTCTGGCGCGTGCTGCGGGTGGTGCCCGTGGTGGAGCGGCTCAGTCAGGCCAGGCTGATTGATGTGGAGCCCCTACGGGCGGCTGTGAGCCGCGCTGTGGTGTCGTTGCTGGCGCTTGAGCTGTTTGAAGTGCTGGCCCTGCAGCTGGTGGATGGCACCCAGTCGCTGATCCGTTCGCCCCAGTGGCCTCGCTGGATCCGCAGCCTGCGCAGCCACCAGAGCGTGGCGGCCGCAGAGGATCAGCGCCTGCTGGAGCTGGTGCGCCTCTGGGGGCCGCTGGTGTTGGGACAGGTGGCGCCGCGTTTGGCTCCGGAGCTGCAGTCGCTGCTGGGCCACGCACTGCAGCGCAGCCTGCAGGAGGTGCCGGGCGGCGCGATCCTGCCGAGCGGGGTGAGCCGGCAGCTGGCGGCGGGTGTGGTTGACAGCCTGCTGGATGTGTCGCGCGGCACCGCCCAACGGCTCGCTCGCAGCGATGAGCGCCAGGCGGAATTGATCCAGAAGGCCACCGATCGCTTCTGGGAGGAGCTGGCCGCAGCCCTCGAGCAGGCGGGCACCCTCGAGCGCAGCCAGGAGCTGCTGTGGGCGTTGCTCCAGCAGCTCAAGCTCAACTACCTCGGCCAGATCAACCGAGCCGGCATCGATGCATTGATGGATGAACTCGATGAGCTGGCGGTGCCGCTCAGCCCACCAGGGCCGCCTGCCACTCCTCCGGCTTGAAGCCCACCAGGGCAGCGCCGCTGGCGGTGATCGCGACGGGGCGTTTGATCAGCTTGCCGTCTGCAGCCAGGGCCTTCAGGGCTGCCTCATCGTCCATGGCCGCCACCGCGGCACTGCCGAGGGCCCGGTAGCTCTGGCCGCTGGTGTTGAACAGGTGCTTGCGGCCCAGCGCCTCAAAGGCCTGGCGCAGCTCCGCGAGCGTGGGCGGCTGGCGGGTGATATCGACCAGCTCGAGGTTGCCGGCTTCCACAGAAAAGCCCTGCTGGGCGAGCCATTGCAGGGCTTTGCGGCAGGTGCCGCATGGGGGGTAGCTGTAGATCCGGAGCGCCTGGCTCACTTGCCGATCAGGCTCTTCAGGGCGCCCACGAGGCTGTTGGAGCCTTTGCCCACGCCGTTCTGAGGACGGGTGCGCACGGTCACGTCGCCGTTGACGCTGGTGCGGCAGCTGAGGCGGTAGTTGGCGGGACGGTCGGCCAGATACACCTGCTCCACATCGCTGCGGGGGGAGAGGTTTTGCATGCCTTCCACCACTTCCACCACGCAGGTGCCGCACTGGCCCACCCCACCGCAGTTGTTGAGGTTGTTCAGGCCCTTGTAGGGGTTGATGCCGGCATCGATGGCCGCCTTGCGCAGGTTGGCACCCTCGATGCAACCGACCTGCTGGCCTTCCTGTTCAAAACGGATGGTGGGCACGGTCGGGCGGGGATCTTCGGCGCCGACAAACTTACCTGGCCGGAGTCGGTTCCTGACGCCGATGGCCTCGGCTGACACCAAATGCTGCCAACCCAGCCTCCCTACGATTGGGCGACCGGCACGCACCTTGTGAACACAGCTGGCTACGAGCGGCTTCAGAGCCAGGTGATTCCTGGATACGGCAGCCTCGCCCGTCTGTCGGTGGCGCTGCTGGCGGCATCCCCCCTGGCTGCGGCTCAGGGCGCCGAGGTGTTGGTGGCGGGCTGCGGCACGGGTTCGGAGCTGCTGGAGGCGGTGGCCCAGCGCCCGGATTGGAGCCTCACCGCCCTCGATCCGAGCGCCGAGATGCTGGCGGAGGCGCGGCAGCGGCTGGCTGGCCATGGCGCCATTCAGTGGCAGCAGTGCACGGCGGAAGCGTTGGTGGATGAGGCCGGCATGGTGGGCCGCTTCGCCGGTGCTCTCTCGGTGTTGGTGCTGCAGTCGCTTCCCGACGACGGCAGCAAGCTGGCCTTCCTCACGGCCCTGGCCCGCAGCCTGCAGCCCGGCGCGCAGCTGGTGCTGGTCGACCTGATGCAAACCAGCCTGCCCTCGCTGGAGGCGCAACTCGATGCTGCCTGGCGGGGCTTTCAGCGGGCCAGCGGCCTCGATGCTTCCAACCAGGAAGGCCTCCATCCGATCGGCCTGGCGCGGCTCACCAGCCTCGTGAATGCGGCCGGGTTCGGGGATCCGGCCCGGGTGTTTCAGGCGCTTGGCTTCGAGGGCTTCCTGCTGCAGCGGCGCAGCTAGCGGCGTTGGCCCTGCTGGGTGGCCCGCTCAGCGGCCTGGATGCAGTGCTCGAGCAGGGCCGGCACCGCCTCGGCATCCAGCCAGCCGCCGATCTCGATCACCCGACCCTCCAGGTTTTTGTAGGTGCGGAAAAACTCCGCCACCTCCTCGAGTTGGTTGCGGGCGATCTGGCGAATGCTGCGGATCTCACGCTGGCGGGGATCGGCCTCCGGCACGCACAGCAACTTGCCGTCGTGGGCGCCGCAATCCACCATGTCGAGGATGCCGATCGGCCGGGCGGTGATCAAGCAGCCTGCAAACGTGGGCTCATCCATGATCACGAGCGCATCCAGGGGGGCGCCGTCCTCCGCCAGGGTGTTGGGGATGAAGCCGTAGTCGAAGGGGTAGCGCACGGAGGAGTGCAGCACCCGATCCAGCACCATCAGGCCGGCTTCGGCGTTGTATTCGTATTTATTGCGGCTCCCGGCGGGGATCTCCACCATCAGATTCACCAGCCCTGGCGCTGGTGAGGCCTGCAGACTGCGCAAATCCATCGGCCGTGGAGGCGTTGGTGAGGGGCCGCGCGATCGGTGGGCTGCTGATCAGGCGGTTGGTGCTGCCGCGATCCGTGATCACCATGGCAATCGGCAGCACGAGGGTGCAGATTCCAAGGACGCCACCCAGGAAGGGCGCGGTGGTGTGAAAGAGGCTTCCTGAACCGTAGGGCCCATCACCGCTCTCGGTGCTCTGGGCCTGGCTTCGGGGAGGAGGGTCGCTATCCATGCAGGGGTGAATCAGGGGTGCGCGGGTTGGATCACCCCAGCTCCTGATTCAGGCGCGAAAACAAAGGTTGCACACCAGCATTACACCTCTCCATACCACGTGGAGGGTTTTGAGGGTCAGGCGGCGGGTCTGGCCTGTTCGTGTTGCTCGCGGCGGCTGTCGAGGTTGGTGGTGCTGCCTTGGCCTTCATTCAGCAGGCTGCGGATCGTGCGCAGCTCATCGAGGATGGAACTGAGCAGCTGCTGGGTGGCCGTGGAGGGTGAGTTGAGCACCTCAACGGTGACCTCTTTAATCCGCAGCACATCGCGCGCAAACCGTGCCACCTCGTTGGGGTGGAACATCAACGGCTCTTTTTGATCGCTCCGGTATTCCGGGTTGAGCTTGCGGGGGTTGAAGGGAGGATTGAGGTTGCGCGGATCGGTGTTGGTGTATCGATACACCGAGGCGCGCGAGCGATTGAGGGAACGCTGCACCTCATCGATCCCGATCAGGTTTTCGTTGCTCTCCGCCGAATTGGCCGCCGCCTCAGCACCGGCCTGGGTTGCTGCGAGACCGTTGGCGCCCATTCCAGTGATCAACGAATGGGCTTGCATGAGACGGGTCTGCGACAGGTTGGACGTGCCCCGGAAATTAGCAGGCTTTTCTCCCCTGAAATGGAATTCTTTCTGCTTTCGCGCGGTTGGTGTGGCGCTTCTTGAGCCGGTCCGCCGCGGAGCTCGGTGGTAGCTTCCGGCCTCCGTCTCTGCAGAGCATCCCATGCGCGTCTCCCGCCTGCTGCTGGTGACGTTGCGGGATGACCCGGCTGAGGCTGAGATCCCCTCCCACAAGCTGCTGCTGCGGGCCGGCTACATCCGCCGCATCGGCAGTGGCATCTATGCCTATCTGCCACTGCTGTGGCGGGTGCTGCAAAAGATTTCCGCCATCGTGCGCGAGGAGCTTGATACCACCGGCGCCCTCGAAACGCTGCTGCCCCAGCTGCAACCGGCCGAGCTCTGGCAGCGCAGTGGTCGTTGGGCGGGCTACACCGCCGGCGAAGGGATCATGTTCCACCTGGAGGATCGCCAGGGCCGCGAGCTCGGTCTCGGCCCCACCCATGAAGAGGTGGTCACGGCCCTCGCCGCCGATCTGCTGCGCTCCTACCGGCAGCTGCCGGTGAACCTTTATCAGATCCAAACCAAATTTCGCGATGAGATCAGGCCCCGCTTTGGCCTGATGCGTGGTCGCGAATTCATCATGAAGGACGCCTATTCCTTCCACGCCGACGAGGCCTGCCTGAAGCAGACCTACGGCGCCATGGATCAGGCCTACCGCCGCATCTTCAGCCGCTGCGGCCTGCGGGCTGTGGCCGTTGAGGCCGATAGCGGCGCCATCGGCGGTTCCGCCAGCCAGGAGTTCATGGTCACCGCCGACGCCGGTGAAGACCTGATCCTGGCCAGCGGCGACGGCCGCTACGCCGCCAACCAGGAGCGGGCGGTGTCGCTGCCTGCCGCTGCTGTTCTTCTGCCCGGTGGGATCCGCGGCGATGGCAGCGGTGAACCCCTGACCACGCCAGCCCAGAGCACGATCGAGCAGCTGTGCGAGGCCCATGGCTTCGCCCCCAGCCAGACCGTGAAGGTGTTGGTGCTGCTGGCCCGCTTTGAAGACGGCTGCCAGCAACCGCTGCTGGTGAGCCTGCGCGGTGATCAGCAGCTCAACGACGTGAAGCTCGCCAATGCCGTGAGGGCCCGCTGCGCCGGCGAGCACGGCACCCTGCTCGAGATCGCCCCGCTCAGCGCCGAGGCTGC
>VGPW01000062.1 GCA_016882545.1 Cyanobacteria bacterium M_surface_10_m2_179
TGACGGTGTTCAAGGTGGAGGGCGAGACCAACACCGACGACCTCTCCCCCGCCACCCACGCCACCACCCGCCCGGACATCCCCCTGCACGCCACGGCGATGCTGGAAACCCGCATGCCCGGCGGCCTCGAGCTGATCGACCAGCTCAAGCAGAAAGGCCATCCGGTGGCCTATGTGGGCGATGTGGTGGGCACCGGCAGCTCCCGCAAGTCGGCCATCAACTCCGTGCTCTGGCACACCGGCACCGACATTCCCCACGTGCCCAACAAGCGCAGCGGCGGCGTGGTGCTCGGCGGCAAGATCGCCCCGATCTTTTTCAACACTGCCGAAGACTCCGGCGCCCTGCCGATCGAGTGCGACGTGACCGCCCTCAACTCGGGCGACGTGATCACGATCCGCCCTTACGCCGGAACGATCGAGCGGGCCGCTGGCGAAGCGAACGCGGCTGAGATCGTGGCCCGTTTCGAGCTCAAGCCCAGCACGATCACCGATGAGGTGCGCGCCGGTGGCCGCATCCCCCTGCTGATCGGCCGCTCCCTCACCGACAAGGTGCGCGCCCAGCTGGGCCTGCCCGCCAGCGATCTGTTCATCCGCCCCTCCGCCCCAGCCGACAGCGGCAAGGGCTTCACCCTGGCCCAGAAGATGGTTGGTAAGGCCTGCGGCCTGGCGGGCGTGCGCCCCGGCACCAGCTGCGAGCCGCTGATGACCACCGTGGGCTCCCAGGACACCACCGGGCCGATGACCCGCGATGAGATGAAGGAGCTGGCCTGCCTGGGCTTCAGCGCTGATCTGGTGATGCAGAGCTTCTGCCACACCGCCGCCTATCCCAAGCCGGTGGACCTCAAGACCCACGCCGAGCTTCCCGACTTCATCAGTTCGAGGGGCGGCGTGGCCCTGCGCCCCGGCGACGGCATCATCCACAGCTGGCTCAACCGGATGCTTCTGCCCGACACCGTGGGCACCGGCGGCGACAGCCACACCCGCTTCCCCCTCGGCATCTCCTTCCCGGCCGGCTCGGGCCTGGTGGCCTTCGCCGCCGCCATCGGGGCCATGCCGCTCGACATGCCCGAATCGGTGCTGGTGAAGTTCTCCGGCTCGCTGCAGCCGGGCGTGACCCTGCGCGATGTGGTGAACGCGATCCCCTATGTGGCGATCCAGCAGGGCCTGCTCACCGTGGAGAAGGCCGGCAAGACCAACATCTTCAGCGGCCGGATCATGGAAATCGAAGGCCTGCCCGATCTGAAGCTCGAGCAGGCGTTTGAACTCACCGATGCCACCGCTGAACGCTCCTGCGCCGGCAGCACCATCAAGCTCTCGGTGGAAACGGTGAGCGAATACCTGCGCAGCAATGTGGCGCTGCTCAAAAACATGATTGCCCGCGGCTACAGCGATGCCCGCACCCTGGCCCGCCGCATCAAAGCGATGGAGGAGTGGCTGGCCAACCCGGTGCTGATGGAGGCCGACGCTGACGCCGAGTACGCCGCCGTGATCGAAATCAATCTGGATGAGATCACCGAGCCGATCCTGGCCTGCCCCAACGACCCCGACAACGTGAAAACACTCGCGGAGGTGGCGGGCGAGCGCATCGATGAGGTGTTCATCGGCTCCTGCATGACCAACATCGGCCACTACCGCGCCGCCGCCACGGTGCTGGAAGGGCAGGGCGAAAACACCGCGCGCCTGTGGGTCTGCCCGCCCACCCGCATGGATGAGGAGATGCTCAAGCAGGAGGGCTACTACGCCATCTTCGAGAAGGCGGGCTCGCGCATGGAGATGCCCGGCTGCTCGCTCTGCATGGGCAACCAGGCCCGGGTGGACGACAACACCACCGTGTTCTCCACCAGCACCCGCAACTTCAACAACCGCCTCGGCAACGGCGCCCAGGTGTATCTGGGCAGCGCCGAACTGGCAGCGGTGTGCGCACAGCTGGGCCGCATCCCCAGCAAGGATCAATACCTGGCGATCGCGGCCGCCAAGATTGATCCCCGCGGCGCCGAGCTCTACCGCTATCTCAACTTCGATCAGATCGAAGGCTTCGAAGACAGCGGCCGTGTCGTGAGCGCCGACGACGAGGCCAAGGTGCTGGCGGAGGTGTGAACGTCAGCCCCTGAACGCGTGCAAATCGGCTGACCTCGACAAAATGACAGGGTCAGCCTTTGAAGCCATATGGATTTCACGGTCAGCACCCTCAATGACTCCGGCGTCGGCAGCCTGCGCTGGGCCATTGGTGAAGCAAACCAGAGATCCGGCTTCGACCAGATTGTGGTCGATAGCAGTCTCAGCGGAGGCACGATCAACCTCAGCAGCGATCTCGAGGTCATCAGCGACCGTGTTGCACTAACCGGCCTGCTTTCGGCGACAGGCCTCGCAGCCATCGCCATCAACTTCAACGATCATCGAGGCCTGATCTTCCAAGGCAAGAAGGCAGCAGGATCCAGCCTCAACGGATTCGCTCTCGGCAACGCAAGCGGTGACGGCTTGATCCTTGATGCCTCACGCATCACGGTGCAGAACAACCTGATCGGCATTGGTCTCGATGGCATCACAGCGGCAGCCAATCAGGGCCATGGCATCACGATCAGGGAACGCTCCAACAAGATCCTGATCGGCAGCCTCGACCCCCTGACGGGCGTTCCGCTCGCGCAACAGCGCTCAAACGTGATCAGCGCCAACGGAGGCAGCGGCATCCATATCGAAGGCGGCGACTCCAACCGCATCGCCAATAACCGCATCGGAACCACAGCCGATGGCAGCTCCGATCTTGGCAACGGCGGTGATGGCATCACGCTGCGGAACCATGCCAATCACAACCGCATCGGCGGCGCCGCCCACGACGGCAACGATCCCACCCAGGGTGAGTTTCAGCGGCCGGGCCAGGGCAACCTGATCTCGGGCAATGCGCTAGCTGGCGTACGCATCAGCGATGGCTCCCGCAACAACCGCCTGATGGGCAACTTCATCGGCACTGACGCCACGGGCAACAGCGCCATCGGCAACGACGGCGATGGCGTTGCCATCCTCAACGCGGAGCACAACGGCCTGATCGGCACAACTCGCAATCAAAGCCCATTCATCTACTACAACGTTATTAGCGGCAATGGCGGGAACGGCTTGCGGGTTCTCGACAGCAAAGCCATCACCATTCACGCCAACTTCTTCGGCCTGGGCGCCAACAACGCCACCATCGTTGCGAATGGGGGAGATGGAGCCCTGATTGAAGGCAACTCAAGCAACATTCAATATGGAGGCGTGATTCCCCTCGGCAACGTGAATGCCGGCAATCGGGGCAACGGCATCAACGTCACCGACCATGTCCGCAATTTCATCACCTTCAACACCTTTGCAGGCTTGACCGCCTTCGGAGGCATCGCACCCAACCAACAAAGCGGTATCCGGATCAGCAGCGATGGCGGCAACAACAAGGTGCGCACCAATGTGATGGCGGGCAATGCGCAACACGGTCTACACATCACAGGCGACGCCAGGGATATCTGGGTCGATCCAAACATCATCGGCCTGAACACCTACGGCACGGAAGCCACCTACAGCGACGGCGGTCAAACCATCTCTTGGGGCAACAACCAGGACGGCATCCGCGTGGACGGCAACGCCAGCGACATCCTGATCGCCGGCAACCGACGCTCTGTGATTCCACAGAACACGATCTCCAATAACGATGGCTACGGCATCTCACTGGCCGGCAATGCCCGCAACGTGATCATCGATGAAACCTATGTGGGTCTGAGCACTCTGGGCACCACCGAATTCGGCAACCACCAAGGTGGCATCAGCGTTGGCGCAGGCACCAGCGCAATCCAAATCGGCCAACGGAAGAACCAGCAACATGGCAACCGGATCAGCGGCAACGCCGGCGATGGCATCAGCCTGAGCGAACCGGTCAATGCCCGTTTGTTCAACAATCGCCTGAGAAACAACGCGGGCAGTGGTGTTGTCTTTGCCGGAGGAAGCAACAACACCCTGATCGGCAACACAGCGGATGCCAACCGGGACTACGGCTTTGCCATCAGTACAGCGAGCCAGACCAAGGCCAATCGCAATCGAGGCCAAAACAACGGCAGCGGCCTCTATGGCTGAAGCTACGGGCGATCACCAGGCCAGCCGCAGGCCGGGTGAGAGCCTGGAACCACCAGGCCACACCACCCGCTGAACCAGGAAACCCTGCTGTTTGAGCCCGCCGCCCCGGCCGCCGGGGCGCTGCGGGCGGTGCTGGCCTTTCCCAGCACCTACACCGTGGGGATCACCAGCCTGGGCTATCAGGTGGTATGGGCCACGCTGGCGCAGCGCACCGATGTGGATGTGCGCCGCCTGTTCACCGACCAGGGCGATCCGCCGCATCGCCACTGCGATCTGTTTGGGCTCTCCCTCAGCTGGGAACTGGATGGCCCGGTGCTGCTCGATCTGCTCGAACAGCAGCGCATCCCGATCTGGGCAGCGGAGCGCGGCGACGACGATCCGATCGTGTTCGGTGGAGGGCCGGTGCTCACCGCCAACCCCGAACCACTGGCGCCCTTCTTTGATGCGGTGCTGCTGGGCGATGGCGAGCTGCTCCTGCCAGCCTTCATCGATGCGCTGCAGGCTTACCGCGAGGCGCCGCGGCCAGAGCGGCTGCGCCGGCTGGCTCAGGTGCCAGGCGTTTACGTGCCGGCGCTGTATGCCCCCCGCTACGGCTCCGATGGCCAGCTACTGGGCGTTGAGCCCACCGAACCCGGCATCCCGGCCACCGTGGCCAAGCAAACCTGGCGAGGCAACACGCTCAGCCACTCCACGGTGATCACCCCGGAGGCGGCCTGGCCCTCCATTCACATGGTGGAGGTGGTGCGCAGCTGCCCGGAACTCTGCCGCTTCTGCCTGGCCAGCTACCTCACCCTGCCGTTCCGCACGCCGAGCCTCGACGATGGCCTGATTCCGGCGGTGGAGAAAGGGCTCACCGCCACCCAGCGCCTGGGGCTGCTGGGGGCTTCCGTGACGCAACACCCGCAGTTCGCCGATCTGCTGCACTGGCTCGATCACGACCGCTTCGAGGACACCCGGGTGAGCGTGAGCTCGGTGCGGGCCGCCACGGTGACGCCGGAGCTGGGGCGGATCCTGGCCAAGCGGGGCAGCAAATCACTCACGATCGCGATCGAAAGCGGCAGCGAACGCATGCGCCAGGTGGTGAACAAGAAGCTCGCCACCGAGGAGATCTATGCCGCCGCCCGCTACGCCAAAGAAGGCGGCCTCACCGGGCTCAAGCTCTACGGGATGGTGGGTCTGCCCAGCGAAGAAGAGACCGACGTGGAGACCACCGCCGAGCTGCTGCTGGCCCTGAAGAAAGCCACCCCCGGGCTGCGGTTATCGCTGGGGGTGAGCACCTTCGTGCCCAAGGCCCACACACCGTTCCAATGGCAGGGGGTGCGGCCGGAAGCGGAGAAGCGCCTGAAGCTGCTGGGTAAACGGCTCAAGCCCAAGGGCATCGAGCTGCGGCCGGAAAGCTACGGCTGGAGCGTGATCCAGGCGCTGCTCTCCCGCAGCGACCGGCGCCTGGCAGCGGTGATCGCCGCGGCCCGCGGCCGCCACGACAGCCTGGGGGGCTGGAAGCAGGCCTACCGTGCCGTGAGGGAGGGCAACGCCTCAGGCTCCGAGCCGCTGCCACCTCCCTGGGAAGAGGTGATTCACGGCACCTGGAGCTCAGACCAGGTGCTGCCGTGGGAGCACCTGGAGGGTCCGCTGCCCACCGCCACCCTGCTCAAACACCAGCAGGAGGCGTTGGCTTAGCGGCTCACGCAGCGCACGCCCGCCAGCAACACCCAGCCGGCGATGTTGATGCGGCTGTCGTACATCGGGATATCGCTGGCGTGCAGCGCCGCGAGCATGAAAGAGGCGGTCCACCAGCCCCGATCAAACACCGGGCCGTTCAGCATTCCCCGGCGCACGCCACGGATGTAGAGCCAGAGCACCAGAGCCACCACCAGCAGAGCCACGGGCAAGCCATGGCTGAAGGCCAGGTCCACAGCGATGTTGTGGGGGTGTCCGTGCCAGCGACCGGTGCGCAGCGGGTAGATCACGCTGAAGGCGGCCGCTCCCCAGCCGAACCAGGGCCGCTCGGCAATCAGGCCAGCGGCCACGCCCCACTGGGTGACCCGCAGGGAAGCGAGATTGCGCTCACTGTGGTGGTTGAGATCGTTGAGCCGTCCCCAGATCGACTGCGGCACGAGGGCACGGGCGGGATCCTGCAGCAGCCCCGGAACACCGGGCAGGGTGGCCAGCAACACAGGCAGCAAGCCGAGAGCCAGCAACGGCAGCAGCCAAATCCAGCTGGCGGGACCCGCCACCAGCGGCACCGCCATCAACATCGCCCCCCACGCATTGCGGGAATCGGTGAGCAGCATCGACACCACCTGTGCCACCGCCAGCCCGAGCACCACCAACAGGGGCCAGCCACTGCCGGCCCTCCGTTGGCGCCAACGGTGCCAACAGGCAATCAACGCCGCCAGCAGCAGGGGCCAGCTCAACGACAACCACGCTGCCGTGATGTTGGCGTAATCGAACAGTCCGGAGAGCCGGCCTGTGGGATTGCCGCCCTGCTTGAGATGCCAGATCACAGCACCGCCCAGGATCTGCCAAGGGCCCTGCCACCCCCACCAGAGCTGACCCAGTCCGGTGACCAGCACCGGAACCGTGCCGGCTGCAATCAGCAAGCCAATCCGGCGCCGGGCCGGGAAGTCGGAGACATAAGGCTGAAAGCCCCAGAACCCCCAGAACAGCGGCAGCCAATTCCCCAAACCCAGCCAAGCCAGCAGGGGCGAGTAGCTGGGGACCTCAGCGCTCCGCAGCGACACCGCCACCGCACCGGCCACCATCAAGCCGGCCACCAGCACCAGCACCAGATTCACCCGATCGCTCCACCAGGGAGCACGCCGGCGACTGCCCTGAATCAAGGCGGGGAACAGCAACAACGCCGCGAACAGTGCGCTGGAGGGGAGCACGAACATCCCCAGCTGAAAACAGCGCCAACCGAGCGGATCGGCCTGAGGCGGCCGGTGAGCATCCAGGCGCTCGATCCAGGCGGCCCGGCCCGATGGACCCAAAACCGGCGCGCTCACTCGAACACCGCCGTGCGACCGCGATACACCATCACCTGCCGCTTCAGATGCAGCCGCACGGCCCTGGCCAGCGCCAGACGTTCGGTGTCGCGGCCCTTGCGGATGAGATCCTCAACCTCATCGCGGTGGCTCACCGACACGGTGGACTGGGCAATGATCGGCCCGGCATCCAGCTCTTCAGTCACGTAGTGACCGGTGGCGCCGATCAGCTTCACGCCGCGCTCCCAGGCGCGGTGATACGGCTGGGCCCCCATGAAAGCGGGCAAGAAGGAGTGGTGGATGTTGATCACCCGGTGGAAGGCATCAGGGGGGTCGAAGGAGGCAAGAAAACGGGGGGTGAGCACCTGCATGTATTTGGCCAGGATCACCAGCTCAATGCCGTGCTCCGCCAGCAGCTCCAGATGACGCGCTTCCGCCTCCTCGCGGTTGGCCTGGCTGATCGGCACCTGTTCAAATCGAGCTCCGAACTCCTCGGCGACGGAGCCCAGATCGGGGTGATTGGCGATCACCAGGGGCACCCGCATCGGCAGCTCACCGGTGCGCACCCGCCAGAGCAGATCGAGCAGGCAGTGGTCCTGCTTGCTCACAAAAATGGCCACGGCGGGCTTCTCATCGGAGAAGGTCACCGTTTGCTCGCCGCGTAGCCGCTCAGCCAGGGATGCAGCCGCCGGCGCGATCGCCTCGCGAGGCAGGCCAAACCCGTCCAACTGCCACTCGATGCGGCTCAGAAACAGCCCGGCGCCCTGATCGCTGTGGTGATCGGCGTGCACGATGTTGCCGCCGTTGCCCGCCACCCAACCGGAGAGCTCGCGCACCAGGCCGGGCTGATCCGGGCAGATCATCTGCAG
Source organism: Cyanobacteria bacterium M_surface_10_m2_179 (assembly GCA_016882545.1). GTDB lineage: Bacteria > Cyanobacteriota > Cyanobacteriia > PCC-6307 > Cyanobiaceae > Vulcanococcus. The sequence continues at coordinate 7,951 of VGPW01000062.1, forward strand.
GATGGCGGTGGCAGCCGTCATGGCAAGCGCTGGCCTGAAAGCTTGGATTCTGACGGCCGGTGCGTGGCTAGCCCCGTTGCAGCACCGTCATGGAATGCTCCAGGGCCAAAACCCCTGGGTAAAGTCCCGCAATCCAGCTCCGATCCCATGGCTGCTCAGTCGATGCCTGCGCTGATCACCCAGCTCTCGTCCGCCCTGCGCCGCCTGGCCCTCGTGGCTCTGGCCGTGGTGCTCAGCTTCGGCCTCACCGCCTGCAGTGGTGGCAAGGCGAAGGCTGCCACCCTCAGCGCCGACGACATCGCCGTGATCGAGCGCCAGGCTGAAGGCTTCCTGGCCGCCCGCGATCGCCTGCCCGAGCTGGCCACGCTGGTGAATGAGCGCGACTGGACCTTCACCCGCAACCTGATCCACGGCCCCATGCAGGAAGTGGGTCGCGAAATGCTCTACATCAACCAGCGCCTGCTGCCCGCTGATCGCCCCGAGGCCAACAAGCGCGCTGAGAGCCTCAAGGCCGCCCTGGCTGAGCTCGATGAAGCCGCCCGCCTGCAGGACGACAAGAACCTGAGCAAGGCCTACATCAAGGTGGCCAGCGGCTTCGGCCTCTACGCCCAGATCCTGCCCGCGCAGGTGCAGGCTGATCTGAAGCAGAGCTGATCCCCACCACCGCGATCAACAACCCACCGCCCACCAGCCGGCCCACCGCGATCACCGTGATTGGGGCCGGCGTTGTGGGCCTTTCTGTGGCCTGGCAGCTGCTGGAGCGAGGCCACCGTGTGAGCCTGGTTGATCCAGCCCTGAGGGAGGGCCAACCCCCTGGCGCCGGCAGCACAGCCGCCCTGGGACTGCTGATGGCCCAGGTGTTTCGCCGCAGCAGCGGTCGCGGCTGGCGGCTGCGCCAGCAATCCCTGGCGCTCTGGCAGCGCTGGCGCACCCAGCTGGAACAACGCGGCCACCACCTCCCCTTCCGCCCCGGCCTGCTGCAACTGGCCACCACCGGCGACGAGCGCATGGCCCAGCAGCGGCTGGTGGAGCAGCGCCAAGCCCAGGGACTGCCCCTGCGCCTGCTCGAACCGGAGGAGCTGGCCGCCCTGCAGCCCGCCCTGCCGGCCGGCGCCGCCGGAGGGCTGTTCTCCCCAGCCGATGGCCAGATCGATCCACTGCCCGCCATGCAGGCCCTGCTCAGCGATGGCCAGCGCCAGGGGCTGCAGACCCACCCCAACGCCGTTCTGCGCATCGAACGCGGACCAGGCCCCGCCGCGACGCGCTGGTGCGTGCACACCGAAGCGGGCTCGCTGGTCAGCCCCTGGCTCGTGGTGGCGGCAGGCCTGGGCAGCCCTGCCCTGCTGGAGCCCCTCGGGCACCAGCGCCCGCAGAGCCCGGTGCTCGGTCAGGCCCTCGAGCTGCAACTACCCCCAGGCTGCGACGCCAGCGCCTGGCCCGGCAGCGTTAGCTGGGATGGGGTGAACCTGGTGCCGCGGCCCGAGGGGCGGCTGTGGCTGGGCGCCACCGTGGAACCGGGCCTGAGCAGCGGCACGGCCACAGCCCTAACGGCCCTGCGTGAACTAGGCGGCCACGCCCCGGCCTGGCTGCGGGAAGCCACGGTGGTGCGCCACTGGCAGGGGCTGCGGGCCAGGCCCGACGACCGCCCAGCGCCGCTGCTGGAGCAGCTGGAGCCGGGCCTGCTGCTCAGCAGCGGGCACTACCGCAACGGCGTGCTGCTGGCACCGGCGAGTGGGGCCTGGGCCGCCGAACAGGTGGAGCAGGAGGGCTCTTAACCCTTCGCTAAGACAGACTTAACCACGGGCCAACCCTCCCTTTTCCCACCATGCGCCGCAGCACCACCGCTCGCGTCCTCACCGGACTGGCCGGACTCGCCGCCACCCTCAGCCTTGCCTCCTGCTCGGTGGGTGGCGGCGGCACGCCCCAGGGCAACCTCTCGGGTGCCGGCGCCTCCTTCCCTGCGGCCATCTACCAGCGCTGGTTCCAAGAGCTGGCGGGCCAGGGCGTGAAGGTGAACTACCAATCGGTGGGCTCCGGCGCCGGTGTGCGTCAGTTCAGTGCCGGCACCGTGGACTTCGCCGCTTCCGATGCGCCGATGAAGGCCGATGAGATCAGCAAGGTGGCGCGGGGCGTGTTGCAGATCCCGATGACCGCCGGCGCCATCGCCGTGGCCTACAACAACCCCGGCTGCGAGCTGAAGCTGAGCCAGCAGCAGCTCGCCGACGTGTTCCTGGGCAAGATCAACAACTACAGCCAGCTGGGCTGCGCCGACAAAAAGCTCACCGTGGTGCACCGCTCCGACGGCTCCGGCACCACCTACAACTTCACCAAACACCTTGCCGCCATCTCGGACGCCTGGAAGAACGGCCCCGGCAGCGCCAAAACCGTGGCCTGGCCCACGGGCGTTGGTTCCAAGGGCAATGAAGGCGTCGCCGCCCAGCTCAACCAGGTGGAAGGCGGCCTCGGCTACGTGGAATCGGCCTACGTGAAGGGCAAGCTGCAGGCGGCAGCCCTGGCCAACGCCTCCGGCCAGGTGGTGCAACCCACCAATGCCGCCGCCAGCGAGGCCCTGGCCTCGATCGATCTGGGAGCCGAGCTCACCGGCAGCAACCCCAACCCGCTCAAGGGCTACCCGATCGTGACCTTCACCTGGGTCCTGGCCTACAAGACCGGCAACGGCGCCAAGGCCGAGGTGCTGCAGAAGGCCTTCAACTTCATGCTCTCCGAGCAGGCCCAGGGCCAGGCACCGCAGCTGGGCTACATCACCATGCCGGCTGCTGTAATCGAACAGGCCAAGGCGGCTGTGGCCAAGATCGGCGAGTGATCCAGCTGGAGCGCAACGCCTCCCATCCCATCAAAAAGCCCCGGCCGAAGCCGGGGCGTGAGCAGCGATCAAAGCCGGTGGCACACGGCCGGTGGCTATTTCGATTCGGTGAATTCAGCGTCGATCACGTCGTCGCTGGCGGCACCGCTGCTGCCGTTGCCATTGCCACCGGGAGCGGCGGCTCCTTCAGCGCCAGCGGCCTGCTGATAGACAGCGGCACCGGCGGCGTAGAGGGCCTGCTGCAGGATTTCGAGTTCCGACTTCATCGTGTCGAAGTCATCCTTCTCGATCGCCTCCTTGAGCTTGGCGGAGGAGGCCTCCACCTTGCTCTTGTCCTCGGCGCCCACCTTGTCGCCCAGTTCGCCCAGCTGCTTCTCGGCCTGATACACCAGGGTTTCGGCCTGGTTCTTCAGGTCGATGCGCTCGCGCTTCTCCTTGTCGGCGCTGGCATTGGCTTCGGCATCCTTCACCATCTTCTCCACCTCGTTATCGCTGAGGGTGGAGGCACCGGTGATCGAGATGCTCTGCTCCTTGCCGCTGCCCTTGTCCTTGGCGGTCACGCTCAGGATGCCGTTGGCATCGATGTCGAAGGTCACTTCGATCTGAGGCACGCCGCGGGGAGCGGGGGGGATGCCATCGAGGCGGAAGGTTCCGAGCGACTTGTTGTCGCTGGCCATCTCGCGCTCGCCCTGCAGCACGTGGATCTCCACGT
>VGPW01000063.1 GCA_016882545.1 Cyanobacteria bacterium M_surface_10_m2_179
CGGGACAGAAGCCGCAACTGCGGATCAGGTCGCCATCGATTCCCACCTCGCCGAACTCATTCACGAGCACGGCCAGGCGCAGCCCGCTGTTGAGCAGCAACTGCCGCAGCACGGTGGATTTACCGGCGCCGAGAAAACCGGTGACCACCGTCACCGGCAGTCGTTTGGTTGTGCTGTTCATCTCAGCCCACCAGGGCTGTCCAGCTGAACGCAGCACCCACGCCGATCAGCGCACCAGCCAGCAGGTTGCGCACCGAGCCATCCAGCCGTGCCGACACCTGGCGCAGCCCCACAAGGCTGACCAGAAGCAGCAACGCCTGACTGATCAGCAAGCCCAGGAGATAGGTGGAAATCGGTGTGGCTTCCCAACCGATCACCGAGCTGCTCAGCGCATAGCCGTGCAGCGCAAAGGCCGGCACGAGCAGGAGCTGCGGCAAGCGGCGGCACACCACCAGGCCTTCGAGCACCAGAGTGAGGGACACCAGCAGCTCGGCGGCCGGCCACGCGGGCAACACCAAGCCCAGGGCCGTTCCACCCAGGCCAACCGCCAGCAGCGCCACCATCCAGCGGGCCGAGCGTTGCAGCCCCACCAGCGCCAAGGCAAGCAGAAAGAGCAGGTGGTCGGGGCCGAGCAGCGGGTGGGCCAGGCCGCTGATCAAGCCGGTGAGGGCGTTGGGCTCCAGATGCATGGCCTGCATCGGATGGTGCGCCAAAGCAGGCCCTGCCATGAGCAGGGCCAGAACGGCGCCCGCCGGCATCAAACGTTGAAACATGGGGAGGTCCTGGTCCGCGCCAGAGGGGATGGATTCAACCGGCGGGCGTTCTGACTGCGGAACGAGCCTGGGGGGCCCATTCCGATCACAGCTGCGGGACAGCGCCGGATTTTCACCGGACTTTCCCCGTTTCCTCTTCGGGCTGAACCCCCGAAGAACCGGCACCTTCAATGTAGTGGGTCTGCCGGAGGGCGGATCAGCGGCAGTTGAGGCTGTCGAGGGTGTTCACGCCTGTTTTGGCATTGGTGCCAGAGGCACGGGCGCAGAGGGCTTTCTGCTGGGGCAGGTCGAGCACGGCATCGGTGAAATCCGCACCCTCGATCACAGCGCCGGCGAACTTGCTGTTCATGAGCATGGCGTTGCGGAACAGGGCATTGCTCAGGTCGGCCTGATCGAAGCGACTGGCGAAGGCAACAGCGTCTTCGAGGTCGGCGTTCTGGAGGTTGGCCCCCTGCAGATTGGCGGTGTTGAACACAGCACCCCGCAGATCGGTGTCGCTCAGATCAAATCCTTCGAGATTGGCCTTGAGAAATTCCTGCTGCTGCAGGTTGCGGCCATGCATATCGGGCTGCAGATCCTGCAGGCTGCGCTGGCCGCGCAACTCGGGAGCCGTGATCGCCTCAGCGCTCTGACACCAGAGCAAGAGCGGTAGAGCCAGCACCAAAGCCGCCCGCAGAACGGCACGCCATGCGGCAGCCAGGGGGCGATGGATCGGCAACACGACAGCACTACGTTGGGGCGCTCAAGTTATTCCAGGCAGCCGCCGCAGCGCGACCGATGAGCAAGACCATGCGTGTGGTGGTTCCGCCCCACCCCCTGATCGGCCACTGGCTCACCCTGCTGCGCGACCGCGACACCCCGCAGGCCCTGTTCAACACCGCTATGGCTGAGCTGGGCCGCTGGCTCACCTATGAAGCGTTGCGCGACTGGATTCCGTATCAGCGCGTGCAGGTGCAAACGCCGCTTGCGGCCACGGAGGGCACGGTGGTGGATGGCTCCGTGCCGATGTTGGCGATTCCGCTGCTGCCGGCCGGTCTGGCGCTCTGGGATGGGGCAAGGCCTGTGGTGCCCAGCGCTGCTGTCGCCCACCTGGATCTCAGCCGCGACCAGGCCGCTGCGGGCCTACCCGCAGAGATCCCGGCCCGGGCCGGTGTGCTGGTGTTTGCACCCCAGATCACCAGCGGCCAAGGCCTACTCCCCTTGCTGGAGCAGCTGGAGATGCGGGGCGTCAGTGGCGCCCGCCTGCGGCTGATCACGGCTCTGGCCGCCAGCCCGGGGTTGAAGGCGCTTGGCGAGCGCTACGAAGACCTCACCATCTACACCGCCTGCATCGATGCCGAGCTCGATGAGCAGCAGCGCATCCTTCCCGGCTTCGGTGACGCCGAACAACGGCTCTATGGCTTGAGCCAGCCGAACTTCGTAGGCTGAGCGCAACCCTTGCAGGCAACGGCGCGATGGCCAACCGAGACGGTGGTTCCACCTCCCTGGGAACTCTGTTGGCCGGCGCCTTGATCGGCGCCGCTGGCCTGAGCTGGTGGTTGCTCTCAGAGGCGGAGAAGCGGCGCGAGCGGCAGCGGCTCGATCGCAGCCTGCGCCTCAACAGGCTCTCCTGGAATGAGGATGAAGACGCTGTTGAACCAGCAGCAGCCAGCCGGCCGCTGCGCGAAACGGAGCTGCAGGACAAGGTGCACGAGCTCAACCAGGCGATCGAGGATGTCCGCCGCCAGCTCGAGAGCATGAGCCCCCAGAGCTGATCAGGGCTGATCGACCCAGCCGCTCGGTAGGTTGCTGAAAACCTCCGCCGCAGCCATGCTCCGCTCCGCCGCGATCACCCAAGGCATCCAGCGCTCCCCCAACCGCGCCATGCTTCGGGCGGTGGGCTTCGGGGACGCTGACTTCAGCAAGCCGATCATCGGCATCGCTAACGGCTACAGCACCATCACCCCCTGCAATCTGGGGCTGAATGAGCTGGCCCGTCGCGCCGAGGAGTCGGCCCATGCCGCCGGCGCCATGCCGCAGATGTTCGGCACGATCACGGTGAGCGATGGCATCTCCATGGGCACCGAGGGGATGAAGTATTCCCTGGTGAGCCGTGAGGTGATCGCCGATTCGATTGAAACGGCCGTGAACGGGCAGAGCATGGATGCGCTGCTGGCGATCGGCGGCTGCGACAAGAACATGCCCGGCGCCATGCTTGCCATGGCCCGCATGAACATCCCTTCGATTTTTGTGTATGGGGGCACGATCAAGCCGGGCAAGCTCGGTGCCTGCGACCTCACGGTGGTGAGTGCTTTTGAGGCAGTGGGCCAATACAGCGGCGGCAAGATCGACGAGCAGGAGCTCACCGCCATCGAGAAAAACGCTTGCCCCGGCGCCGGCAGCTGCGGCGGCATGTTCACCGCCAACACGATGAGTGCCGCCTTCGAGGCGCTGGGTCTGAGCCTGCCCTACAGCTCGACCATGGCAGCCGAAGATCCCGAAAAGGCCGATAGCGCGGCCCGCAGCGCCGAGGTGCTGGCCGATGCGATCAAGGCCAACATCCTTCCCCGCGATCTGATGACCCGCGAGGCGTTTGAAAACGCCATCAGCGTGATCATGGCCGTGGGCGGCTCCACCAATTCGGTGTTGCACCTGCTCGCCGTGGCGCGCACCGCCGGCGTGGATCTCTCGATCGACGACTTCGAGACGATCCGCCAGCGCGTGCCCGTGATCTGCGACCTCAAGCCCAGTGGCCGCTACGTGACCGTGGATCTGCACCAGGCCGGGGGTATTCCCCAGGTGATGAAGCTCCTGCTCGATGCGGGCCTGCTCCACGGCGACTGCACAACGATCGAGGGCAAAACCCTGAAGCAGCTGCTGGCCGATGTGCCCTCCGAGCCCCCCGCCGGGCAAGACGTGATCCGCCCCCTTACCAATCCGCTCTACGCCAAGGGCCACCTGGCGATCCTCAAGGGCAACCTGGCCGAAGAGGGCGCCGTGGCCAAGATCAGCGGCGTGAAAAATCCGGTGATCACCGGCCCCGCCCGCGTGTTTGAGAGCGAGGAAACCTGCCTCGCCGCCATCCTCGACAAGCAGATCAACCCCGGCGATGTGGTGGTGGTGCGCAATGAGGGTCCGGTGGGTGGGCCGGGCATGCGCGAAATGCTCAGCCCCACCGCCGCGATCGTGGGCCAGGGTCTGCTCGATTCAGTGGCGCTGATCACCGATGGCCGCTTCTCCGGCGGCTCCTTCGGTCTGGTGATCGGCCACATTGCCCCGGAAGCCGCCGTGGGCGGCACGATCGGCCTGGTGCAGGAGGGCGACAGCATCACCGTGGATGCCAACCAGCTGCTGATTCAGCTCAACGTGGACGAGCCTGAGCTGGCCCAGCGCCGCGCCGCCTGGAGCAAGCCCGAGCCCCGCTACCGCACCGGCGTGCTCGGCAAATACGCCCGCCTGGTGAGCAGCAGCAGCAAGGGTGCCGTTACCGATCAGGCCGAGCTGAGCGCTAATCGCTAGACGACTCGCTCGCCAGGATCGCCTTGAGGCGACGGCAGAAGGCTTCCAGCGGCGCCCCGTCCGTGGGGCGCTCGCAGCGCTCACCGCTGCTGGCCTGCATCCACACCGGATGGCTGCCGTGCCACAACATCGGCGCCTGCTCATCGCTCAGCCAGCTCAGCATCACGTTGAGATCGGCACCACTGCGGTAGATCTCCAGCTCCAGATCGCGATCGGCCAGGCGCTCGCCTTCCACCGAGCGCGCTTCGATCAACAGGGCGCAATCGCTGCACTCGCCGATCGTGTTGGGTGGATCACCGCTGAAGCGCAGGGCGTGCCGATAGGGCTTGAAGCAGAGATCAGCCGCCTGGGCAAGCGCCGCCAGGAACTGATCAAAGGAGTTGGGTTCAAAAGCATCCATCACGGCAAGGCAACGGCTAAGGCACAGCGCGGATGGCGCGCACCAACAACCGGAGCTCGCCGGGCCGGAAGCCGGGATTGCGGCCGCCCAGATCGCCAAATTTTGAATGCAGCACCTGCAGCCGCGTGATGCGGGCGGGATCGAACTGCACCGGCAGGCCAACCGGCATGGCACGCACACTGGGCGTTAGCCGATTGAACGGAATCACCACGGTTGAGGTGCCATTGGGGCGGGTGGAAAACTCCGCCACCCAGCGCAGACCACCCGGGATTAACTCCGTGAGCCCCGCTACCCCATCACGGCAGGCCACGGCGAGCTTGTAGCGGCGACCATCGCCATCGAGCTCCAGTTCCAGGGCGCCGAAGGCAGAGAGATCCAGCGGCGGCTCAAATACCGGAGAACGACAACTCACAAACCCACCGCCCTCCGGCTCCACAAAAGCGGTGAAGCGCAGCCCCTCGGAGCCGGCTTGCACCGATCCGCTGCTGCGCCCACCCATGATCGTGTCGTTGAGGGCCTGCCAGCCGGCGAAGCCATCACCCGCAGCGATCGGCAAGGGAGACAGCATCAGAGCCCTTCAGTGGCGTCGAGGTCCGCCAGCACCAACACCGGCGATTGCGGTTGCACGAGCTTGGCGGGGGTGCGCTCGGCTGATTCGTTGGGATCGAGCAGACGCTGCAACGCCTGGCGCTTACCGGCCCCACTCACCAACACGATCACCTGTCGGGCGGCGCTCAACACCGGTGCCGTGAGGCTGATGCGCTCCAGCCCCTTGCCGGCACCGATCGTTGCGAGGCGGTGGCGCTCCTGGGTGGCGGCTGTGCCGGGGAACAGCGACGCTGTGTGCCCGTCTTCCCCCAATCCCAGCAGCATCACATCAAAGATCGGCGGATCGCCGGGGCAGAGATCGCGCACGTAGCGCTCGAAGGCCTCCACCGAGGCCGCGGGGGATTCGAGCTCGGTGGGCACCGGGTGAAACCGGGCTGCAGCTCCGGGACCGCCCTCGGCGAGCAGGGTTTCCCGCAGCATGCGGGCGTTGCTGGATGGATCGGTGGGGGGCACCCAGCGCTCATCACCCAGTACCACATCCACCCGATTCCAGGGCAGATGTTCCTGGTTGAGCAGGCGATAGGCCGCCGCCGGCGTGGTGCCACCGGAGAGGGCGATGTGGGCACGGTCGCGCTGATCGAGAGCGAGATCGATCAAGGCCGCCACGCGCTCGGCGCAGTTGCGGGCCAGGTCGGCGGCTGTGCTGGAGCGCTCGAGTGTGTAGGAGGTCATTGCAGCGAACCCGCCTACATCCACTCGGTGTGGAAGCTGCCCGGCTGATCCACGCGTTCATAGGTGTGGGAGCCGAAGCAGTCGCGCATGGCCTGCACGAGGTTTTGGGGCAGGCGACCGGCGAAATAGCTGTCGATGTAGTCGAGGGAGCTGCTGAGGCAGGGCACGGGGATCCCGGCCGCAGCGGCACCGGCCACCACCTGGCGCAGGCCACCGATGCGGCGACGGATCTGATCGACGAACCAGGGATCCACCATCAGGTTGGGCAGCGCCGCATTAGCGGTGTAGGCGTTCTGAATCCGCTGCAGTAGGCGCGCGCGGATGATGCAGCCCCCCTTCCAGATCTGCCCGATTGCAGACATGTCGAGGTTGTAGTTGTGCAGCGAGGAAGCCTCCTGCAGCAGCGCCATGCCCTGGGCATAGCTGGCAATGCAGGCGAGCACGCAGGCATCCATCAGTGGCGCCATCGCATCGGATGGGGAGCCGAGAGCCACGGCACGGGAGGCCGGGGGCGCCAGGAAGGATTCGGCGGCCAGGCGCTCCGTGCGCATCGAGCTCAGCACCCGGGCATTGAGGGCGGCGTAGATGGTGGGCACAGGCACACCCATCTGCAAAGCGCTCTCCACAGTCCAGAGGCCGGTTCCCTTCTGGCCGGCGGCATCCACGATTTTCTCCACCAGATCGGCGCCATCGGCGGGATCCTTGGTGCGCAGGCAGATCTCCGTGATCTCCACCAGGAACGACGACAACTCTTCGGTGGCGTTCCACTGCTGGAGCACATCGGCCATCGCTTCGCCGTTCATGCTGGCGCCGCGTTTCATCAGGTCGTAGGCCTCGGAGAGGATCTGCTCGATCCCGTATTCGATGCCGTTGTGCACGGTCTTCACGAAGTGACCGGCACCACCCGGGCCGATGTAGGTAACGCAGGGGCCATCGTCGACCTGGGCCGCCATCTTGCACACCAGGCTCTCGATCGCGTCGTAGGCGGCTTTGGTGCCGCCGGGCATCATGCTCGGCCCTTCCAGCGCACCCTTGGCACCACCCGACACACCCATGCCGATGTAGCCGAAGCTCTGGCTTTCGAGCTGGCCGACGCGGCGCTCGGTGTCGGTGTAGAGAGAGTTGCCGCCGTCGATCAGCAGGTCACCCTCCTCGAGCAACGGTGAGATCTGCTCGATCATGGCGTCGATCGGATCACCCGCCTTGATCATCATCAAGATGCGGCGCGGCCGCTGCAGCTTGGCCACGAACTCCTCGAGGGAGCTGGCACCGATGATCTGCTTGCCGGCGCCGCGACCCTGGAGAAACTCCTCGGTTTTGGCGAAGGTACGGTTGTAAACGACGCTCGAGAACCCGTTGCGCTCAGCGTTGAGCACGAGGTTCTCGCCCATCACCCCGAGGCCGATCAGACCGAAATGGGCCTTATCCATGACGCGCTTGCGGTCACTGTTTCCGTCAGTGTGGCGAGGCTGCAACGCTGCTGCAGCCCCTCGTTGCCAACTGGCAACGTGCGCGTGTTCAGATCACCGTGCCGTCGGCGATGGTGGCGTTCTTCACGACCACCACGATGCCGTTGCGGATGTAGAAGCCGAGCTCGGGGCGGTCCGCTTCCTCCACCCGGTCCTTGTTCACGATCGACACGTCACGGCCGATCCGCACGTTCTTGTCGAGGATGGCGCGCTTCACCGTGGTGCCACGACCCACACCCAGCGGCGTGCCGCCCCGTTCGCGCAGCACCGCCCTCTCTTCGCTCGACTCGAAGAAGTCGTTGCCCATCACCAGCGTGTCCTGCAGCACCACTTCGTCTTCGACGCGGCTGCGCACACCGAGCACACAGTGGTGAATGCTGCAGGCCTTGAGCATCGATCCCTCGCCGATGATCGACTGGGTCACCTGGGTGTCGAGCATCTTGCTCGGCGGCAGGTAACGGGGGCGGGTGTAGATCGGGAACTGCTCGTCGTAGAAGGAGAAGGCCGGGTTGGGCTGGTCGGTGAGGGCCAGGTTCGCTTCGTAGAAGGCGCCGATGGTGCCGATGTCCTCCCAGTAGTCGTCGAACAGGAAGCTCTGCAGGTGGTCGCCACGCTTGAGCGCCTCCGGGATCAGCTCCTTGCCGAAGTCGGTGGCGGTGGGGTTTTTGGCCAGCAGATCGAACAGCGTGTCGCGGCTGAACACGTAGATGCCCATCGAGGCCAGGTAGGGGCGCTTCTGTGCCTCTTCCGATGACAGCCCCAGCCGTGAGGTGTCGACCCACATCGCCTTGAGCTCCTCGCCCTTGGGCTTCTCGCGGAACTCCTGGATGCGGCCCTGGTCGTTGGTGTGCATCAGACCGAAGCCCTCAGCCTGGGCGGCATCCACCGGCAGAGCACCGATGCTCACGTCGGCGCCGCTGCTGATGTGGTGGTCCACAAAGGTGGAGTAATCCATCCGGTAGAGCTGGTCGCCGGAGAGGATCAGGTAGTGGTCCACGTCCCATTCCTGGAACAGCCACTGGTATTTGCGCACGGCGTCGGCGGTGCCTTCAAACCAGCTGGGGCTCTCGGGGGTCTGCTGAGCCGCCAGCACCTCCACGAAGCCCTGGCCGAAACCGGAGGAGAGGTTGTAGCTCTGCGTGAGGTGGCGGTTGAGAGACGCGCTGTTGAACTGCGTCAGCACGTACATCTTGTTGATGCCCGAGTTGATGCAATTACTGATCGGGATATCGATGAGGCGGTATTTCCCGGCCAGGGGCACGGCCGGCTTGGCGCGCATCTTGGTGAGCGGGTAGAGGCGCGTGCCGGCTCCGCCGCCGAGAATGATCGCCAGAACGCGCTTCATGCCTGATCTCTAGTGCCTTGGGCGCCAAGACGGTAGGCGAGCCAACGGTCATCCCGGAAGACTTCCGGGCAGATTGGCTGAAAAAGGCACGTGGCCTGGGATCAGGTCAGCCGAACCTCAGGTCTGCGGGGCCTGCAGTTCGAACAACTCCTCGATCACCTTCATCGCTGCATGGCGTTGCTGGCGGGGTTGGGGTGCCCTCAGGTTGGTCACGGGTGTGTGCAGAATCTTGTTGATGATGCCCTTGCTCAGGGCCTCCACCACCTTGCGTTCCCGCGCCGAGAGATCGGGGCCCATGCGGCTGAGCGCCTTCTGCAGCTCCTGCTCGCGGATCTCCTCCAGCTGGGTGCGTAGGCGATTGGCGAGGGGAACAGCCTCCAGGCCATCCCACCAGTTGAGAAAGTCTCGCCCTTCCTGGCGCAGCATCCCCTCTGCTTCAGCGGCCACCTCACGGCGGGCCTCCTGATTGCGGGCCACCACCTCCTGCAGGTCATCCACGTCGTAGGAGTCGACGCCGCTGAGAGCATTCACACCGGCGGCGATGTTGCGGGGCACGCCGATATCCACCAGCATCAGCGAAGAGCGCCGGTTGAGCGTGGAGAGCTGCTCTGGCGTGATGATCGGTTCTTCAGCCCCGGTGCTGGTGAACACCAGCGAGCAGGTGCTGAGGCAATGGTCGAGGTCGGCCAAGGGCCGGCATTGCACCGGAAGGCCCGGAAAATCAGCGGCCATCTGCTCGGCGCGCTCCACGGTGCGATTGAGCAGCACCACACCGCGGGCGCCCTTGGCCTGCAGGTGTTGCAGCAGCAGCCGGGCCATGCGGCCAGCACCCACCACTGCGATCTGCTCCTGATCGAGCGGCACCAGATCATCGACACCGCGACCCTGACCCACCTTCAGCTGGGCCAGTTCCACCGCCGCTGAGGAGATCGAAACGGCGCCGGTGCCGAGATTGGTTTCGCTGCGCACCCGCTTGCCGGTGCTCACGGCCTGGTTGAGCAGGCGATTGAGGATGGGACCGATGGAGCGATGCTCCTGGCCCAGTCGATACATCTTTTTCACCTGGGAGAGGATCTGGCCCTCGCCCAGCACCAGCGAATCCAAACCAGCCGCCACGCGCATCAGGTGGGCGACCGCTTCTTCGTGGTGGTAGGTGAACAGGTGGGGAGTGAGGTCTTCAAGCTCGAGGCCCGAATGGGCGCTGAGGAAGCTGCCAACCGCCGTGACGCCCTGCTCGGGATGGCGCAGCAGGGTGTAGATCTCCAGCCGGTTGCAGGTGCTGAGGATTGAGGCCTCCAGCACGTCGTCGCTGGAGCGCAGCCGCTGCAGGGCATCTTCAATCGCCTGTTCAGCGATGCTGAGCCGTTCCCGGATCTCAACCGGGGCCGTGCGGTGACTGAGGCCGACGACGGCGATGTGCATGGAGCGGAAACGGAACGTGCGGTGGGGAACAGAACAAGGGGCGCCCTGAGCAACTCAGAACGCCCAGCGGAGGCTGACCCCCGATCAGCGCAGAGCGATGCTCTGAGCGCCGTCCTTGATGTGCACGGTGGTGGTGAAGCGTGCGGTGTTGTCGAGAGTGCTGATCACCAGGGAGCTGGTGCGGGTGCAGTCCTTCTCGAACTTCACTCCGTCGAACAGCAGACCATCGGTAATGCCGGTGGCAGCGAACACCACGTTCTCGCCGCAGGCCAGCTCCTCGGCTTCGTAGACGCGGTCGGGATCGGTGATGCCCATCTCAGCCAGGCGAGCCAGGTTGCCTTCCTTGGTGAGGCCTTCCCACTCGGAGGTTTGAGCCACGGCCGGGTCGTACACCAGCTGACCCTGGAAGTGAGCACCCAGCGCGCGCAGGGCGGCGGCGGAGATCACACCTTCGGGAGCGGCGCCGATGCCCATCAGGCAGTGGGTGCCGGTGCCGGTGAAGCCACAGGCGATCGCTGCTTGCACGTCGCCATCGGAGATGGGCTGCACGCGGGCGCCGGTGGCGCGGATTTCCTTGATCAGATCCTTGTGACGGGCGCGGTCCATCACCACGATCACCAGTTCTTCAGCGGGGAGGCCGAGGCACTCGCTCAGGATCTTGATGTTTTCGGTGGCCGACTTGCGGATGTCGACCTTGCCCTTAGCGGCCGGGGGCGCAGCCAGCTTCTTCATGTAGAAGTTGGGGGCGTTGAACAGACC
>VGPW01000064.1 GCA_016882545.1 Cyanobacteria bacterium M_surface_10_m2_179
CGGGTGATGGCCCTGGAGGCCAACTTCTGCCGCGTGCAGCTCGAGCAACCCGGCCCCGGTGGCATTCAGCATCTGCTCTGCGTGCGCCGCACCCGTTTGGGCAAAACCGGCCAGCAGATCTGCGTGGGGGATCGGGTGCAGATCGATGGGATCGATTGGCCCGAGGGCCGCGGTGCCGTGGCCGCCCTCGAACCGCGCAGCAGTCTGCTGGAGCGCCCGGCGGTGGCCAACTGCAGCCGCGTGGTGGTGGCGGTGGCGCTGGAGCAACCCCAGCTCGATCCGCTGCAGCTCACCCGCTTTTTGCTCACCGCCGAGCGCACCGGTGTGGGGGTGGAGCTGGTGCTCACCAAGGCTGATCTGCTCAGCGCCAGTGAGCAGCAGGCCTGGCGTGAGCGGTTGCGGGGCTGGGGCTACGACCCGCTGCTGGTGTCGTCGCAGCAGGGGGAGGGCATCGCCGCCTTGCGGGAGCGCCTCACCCAGCCTGGGATCGCCGTGCTCTGCGGGCCCTCCGGCGTGGGCAAGAGCAGCCTGATCAATGCCCTTGCACCGGAACTGGCCCTGCGGGTGAGTGCCGTGTCGGGTCGGCTGCAGCGAGGCCGCCACACCACCCGCCACGTGGAGCTGTTTCCCCTGGCCCCGGGAGCCCTGTTGGCCGACACGCCAGGGTTCAACCGCCCCGATCTACCGGCCGATCCCGTGGCGCTGGGCCCGCTGTTCCCGGAGATCCGGCAGCGGCTGGAAGCGGGCGTTTGCCGGTTCAAGAACTGCCTGCATCAGGACGATCCCGGCTGCGCCGTGGGCAGCGACTGGGATCGTTTCTCCCTCTATGGCAGCTGCCTGGAGGCGGTGGAGAGCCAAGTGTCTCGTGAGCGATCCCGCACTAGCGACACGGCCGGTCTCAAGCAACGCGGAAGCCGCCGCGAGCCGCTGCTCGATCAACGGCTGCGAAGACCTTCCCGCCGCCGCTTGCGCCAGGAAGGTCTTGACGAAGCTGATTGACGGTGTTCCGGTGCTGCATGTATTCCGGGGCGCCTTATTTGACTTTACTCGAGTTTGAGAGTTCCCAGAGTCTTCGCGCGCCTTTCTTGGTCTTGAGCTTGTAGTTCAGCCATGCAATTGCCCTGAGGGACAAGCAAGCAGCTGACGTAGTTCGACGCGCTGATTAAGGCGGCGCGAATCGCTTTTGCCACAGGTGTTCGATTGGCTGTCGTTGAGTTGTTGTCGAAGCTGAGTGTCCCTGCCGCCGCCGTCGCTGCATATCCAGCAGAGCTCATGCCAGGGACGAAACCTGCGACTAGGCCAGCGGCAGGAAGGAGTGATCCGCTGCGTTGCTTTTGTTCAATGCTGTTGCTTGATCTGCCTTCGACTGTGCGAGCGCCCACAATTTCTCCTGTGGTGCTGTCGACCACCCGGATGTCGATGGATACATAGTCTTTGGTGGTCGTTACTTGCTTGCTGCCGCCAAAGCCCATGAAGCTCATCCCGCTTCCTTGGCTCTCGACATCAGTATTGCTGTCAAATGAGGTGACGGTTCCCAGAACGATATATTGAGCGCCAGTCATCTGGCCTTTCTGAGCAGACGTAGGGGCTTTCTTCACAATTCCCAGAGCGGCCAGTTCCTGCTCGGAGAGAACTTGACCGAGGCTTTGTCGTTCCACAATCTTCAGCTCACCCGTGGCCTGAAGCTCATTGGCAAGAGCGTGGGCCATGTCCTGAGCAACCGGACCCTGCCACCACCAAGCGCCAGTGACGTTGTTTTTGAACTCAGGGATTGAAACGGTTGGCTTGATCAGACTTTTTCGGGCCTGTGTGGGGGCCTGAGCCTGGGCAGAGCTCTCCGGAGCAACCACGACGCTGCCGCATAAACCAACTGTTGCTACGAAGAGAGCAATATGCGCTAAACGCATAATCGAAACGCAAAAGATGTTCCTATTTTATCTCAGGGCTGCCCTTGCCTCGTTTCGTTCAGCCCAGGCCGGGCAGGTTGAGGTTGAGGCCGCCGGTGAGCTCTTCCATGCGTTGTTTCATCGTGCCGGTGGAGAGCTCATAGGCCGCCTTGAGGGCATCGAGGGTGGCGGCTTCCGCGGCGGGAGTACCTTCCGCCAGCAGGGCGGGGTCGAGGCGCACCTTCAGGGGTTGCTGGTTGCCGGAGAGCCACACGCTGGCGCGGCCGCAGCTGCTGGTGCCCTCCAGCTCCATGGCGTCGAGCTCCTCCTGGAGCTTGGCGGCGTCCTGCTGGATCTGTTGGGCCTTCTTGAAGGCTTCGGTGAGCTGGCCGAAGTTGGGGAGTCCGAAACCGGCCATCGCCGCGTTGCTGCAAGTTGGCGCAGGCTACGTGGTGCCTCAGGCCGCCAGGGCCAGGCCCTCGAACGGCCCCAGCCGTTTCACTTCGGTGTGCAGAGCGAGGCCGTGGGCCGCCTGCACGCGCTCCTGCACGGCGCTGATCAGCTGATCGATCTCGCTGGCGGTGGCGCCGCCGGTGTTCACGATGAAGTTGGCGTGAATCGGCGACACCTGCGCCCCGCCGATGGACAGGCCCTTGAGCCCCAGCGCCTCGATCAGCTGCCCGGCCTTCTGCGGTTCCGGGTTGCGGAACACGCTGCCGCAGCTCGGTTGCTGGTAGGGCTGGGTGCTGGTGCGGCTGTGCAGATTGCCGCTGGTGCGGCGGCTCAGCTCGGCGGGGTCGTGGCCGGCCTGCAGGCGAAAGCGGGCCGCGAGCACCACCAGCTCCTCCTGTTGCAGGCGGCTGTGGCGGTAGGCGAAGTCGAGCTCGCTGTTCGTGAGCTCGAAGGGGTGATCGGGCCGCCGGGGATCGATCACCGTGACGCTCTCCAGCACTTCGGCGGTGCAGCCCCCCTGGGCGCCGGCATTCATCACGGCCGCGCCGCCCACCGTGCCCGGGATCCCCACCGCCCACTCCAGGCCTGAGAGCCCGGCCCGGGCCGCGCGCCGCGCCAGGGTGGGAATCGGTTCGCCGGCCTGGGCTTCGATCACCCCGCTGCCGGCGTCGAGTTCGGCGCCCTGCAGCCGCCGGTTGCAGAGGGTGAGGCCCTCCAGACCCGCATCGCTCACCAGCAGGTTGGAGCCCGCCCCGATCACCCGGGCCGGCAGCGATGCCCCGTGCGCCCAGGCCAGCAGCGCCTGCAGCTGCTCGAGGCTGTCGGGTTCAGCAAACCACTGGGCTGCGCCGCCGACGCGCCAGGTGGTGTAGTCCGCCAGGGCGACGGCTCGCCGTAATCCCAGCGGTGCAGGAGCGTTCACGCCGCTAGGGGAAACATGGCGAGGGGGTCTTCCCGCTCCTGCAGGCGCCCCCAAAGGCCGTTCACATCGCCAGCGCCCATCGCCAGCACCAGATCGCCCGGCCGGCTGCGCTCCGCCACGGCGTCTGCCAACTCTTCAAGGCTGTCGGCCACCGTCACGCGCAGATCAGGGCGCTGGCGCTGGATGGCGTCGCCCAGTGCATGGCTGGAAATCCCCATGATCGGCGCTTCTCCGGCGGCGTAGAGCGGCGCCAACACCACTTCATCGGCCTGGCAGAGGGCCTCGGCGAAGGGTTCGAGGAATTCGGCGGTGCGGCTGTAGCGGTGGGGTTGGAACACCGCCAGCACCCGTTGGGGCGCTTCGGGTAGCGGGCTGCGGCCGCTTTCCACCATCAGCTGGGCTGTGGCCAGGGTGGCGCCCACCTCGCTGGGATGGTGGGCGTAGTCGTCCACCACCTGCCGCTCACACCAGGTGCCGCGGTAGTCGAAGCGCCGCCCCGGCGCCTGCAGCCCCTCCACCGCCTGGCGCAGCTCCGCAAACGACACCCCATGCAGCCGGCAGCTGGCCATGGCTGCGGTGGCATTGCTCAGGTTGTGCAGGCCGGGGAGCGGCAGCTTGAACGTGCCGAGCCGCTGGCCCTGCTCGTGGAACTCGGCCACGGTGCCTTCGCCGCTCAGCTCCAGCGGGATGGCGGCGAAGTCCACCCCCTCGGCGCTGGTGGTCGACCACCAATGGCTGGCGTTGAAGTGCTCCCGCAGAGTTGGGCAGTCGTGGTTGGCCAGCAGCTGCTCGCAGCCGCGGCCGAAGCGTTGCAGCGTGCCGATCAGCGCGGCGAGATCGGCGTAGTGGTCGGTGTGGTCAAGTTCCAGGTTGGTGATCACCCCCAGCCAGGCCTGGAACTTCACCAGGGTGCCGTCGGATTCGTCCGCTTCTGCCACCAGCAGACCCTTGCCGTTGCGGCCGTTGCTGCCGAAGGCGGGCACCACGCCGCCGATCACGGCGGTGGGGTCGTGGTTGGTGGCGTGCAGCAGGCTGGCGATCAGCGTGCTGGTGGTGGTTTTGCCGTGGCTGCCGGCCACCGCCACGGAGTTTTGGCTGGCGATCAGGGCGGCGAGCACATCGGAGCGGTGGGCGATCTCCAGCCCGGCCCGGCGCGCTTCCTGCAGTTCGGGATTGGTAGGGGGCACGGCCGAGCTCACCACCACCAGCGGCTGGGTGGAGGTGCCACTGCGGATCGCGGCGATGGTGGTGGCGCTCTGTCCGCGGAACACGCGCACGCCGCGGCTGCGCAGGTCCTGCAGCACAGCGTTATCCCGGGGGTCGGAGCCGCTCACCTCGAAGCCGCGGTCCGCCAGGATCCCAGCGATGGCCGACATGCCGATGCCGCCAACACCAATGAAATGGAGGGGTTGACGGCGATCGAGCTGCTGGGCCAAGGGCGTGTCCAAGCCTGGGCCGACGGTAAGCCGGGAAGCTCCCCTTGTCTGTGCGAATCAGCCTGTTTGAAAGGCTTTTGAGAGCGTCCTGCTCCCGTTGCGGCCCCTGTCCCCAGATGGGGACATCACTTTGATCTCTGTATGATCGGCGGCCAAATCCCCCTTGCTAGCGGGCTTCCCCGCGCGACGCCATGACAATCAAGGTTGCGATCAATGGATTCGGCCGTATCGGTCGCAACTTCATGCGTTGCTGGCTCAGCCGTGGAGCCAATACCGGCATCGAGTTGGTGGGCATCAACGGCTCCGGTGACACCTATACCAACGCTCACCTGCTCAAGTACGACTCGATGCTGGGCCCCCTGCGCAACGCAGAGGTAACCACCACCGACGACACCATCGTCGTCAACGGCAAGACGATCAAAACCTTCTACGACCGCAACCCCGCCAACCTCCCCTGGAAGGAGTGGGGCGTGGATCTGGTGATCGAGTCCACCGGCGTGTTCAACGACGACGTGGGCGCCAGCAAGCACTTCGAGGCCGGTGCCAAGAAGGTGATCCTCACCGCCCCCGGCAAGGGCGCCAAGGTGGGCACCTTCGTAGTGGGCGTGAACGCCGATCAATACCGCCACGACGACTGGGACATCCTGTCCAACGCCAGCTGCACCACCAACTGCATGGCGCCGATCGTGAAAACGATCGACCAGGCCTTCGGCATCGTGAAAGGCACGATGACCACCACCCACAGCTACACGGGTGACCAGCGCATCCTCGATGCCGCCCACCGCGACCTGCGCCGCGCCCGCGCCGCTGCCGTGAACATCGTTCCCACCAGCACCGGCGCCGCCAAGGCTGTGGCTCTGGTGTATCCCGAGGTGAAGGGCAAGCTGAGCGGCATCGCCCTGCGCGTGCCCACTCCCAATGTGTCGGTGTGCGACATGGTGTTCGAGACCGGCCGCGACACCACCGCTGAGGAAGTGAACGCCGTGCTCAAGGCCGCTTCCGAGAACGGCATGAAGGGGATCATCAAATACTGCGATCTGCCCCTGGTGTCGAGCGACCACGCCGGCACCGACGAGAGCACCATCGTGGATGCCGACCTCACCCTGGTGATGGGCGGCAACATGGTGAAGATCGTCTGCTGGTACGACAACGAGTGGGGCTACAGCCAGCGCGTTGTTGACCTGGCCGAGATCGTGGCCAAGAACTGGAAGTGAACCCGGCTCCAGCCCGGGGCTGATCGCCCCGGGCCGTGGTTCATGCAGCGGCTTCAGTCGAAATGGCTGAAGCCGCTTTCTGTTGGCGCCAGCGGTTCGCCGCTCTCCTGCCAGCACACCAGGCCGGGCTGTGCCTCCACAAGGCTGCCGATGCGGCTGGCGCCCGGCAAGGCCGCGAGCAGCGCTTCGGCCCAGCTGGGTGCCAGGGCCAGCACCAGCTCGAAATCCTCGCCCCCGGCCAGGCACCAGTGCTCCCCGGCCTGCAGCAGAGCCAGGCCTGGATCGATCGGCAGCTGGCTGCGCTCCAGCAGCGCCCCGCAGCCACTGCTGCGGGCGATGGCCCCCACGGCAGCGGCCAAGCCATCGCTGCTATCGGTGCCTCCAACGCGCCAGCCCACGCCGCGCGGCCGGTTGCTGTGCAGAGCCTCGACGACATCCAGCCGCGGCGTTGGTCGCCGATGGGCCTGGATCGCCCGTTCCCGCAGGCTTGGATCCACCGGCGCGGCCTCCAGTTGATCCAGCAGCAGCGCCAGCCCCAGACGACTGAGCCCATGGGGGCCGCTGCACACCAGCCAGTCGCCTGGGCGGCCGTCGCCGCGGCGGATCGGCTCACCCGTGGCCAGGCGCCCCAGTGCGGTGATCGAGAGCAGCCGCTCGGCGCCGCTGCTGCAGTCGCCTCCCAGAATCACGGCCCCGTGGGGCTCAAGCGCCTCGCGCAGCCCCGCATACACCCCCTCCACCCAGCTCCAGTGCGTGGCGCCGGGGGCCACCAGGGCCACGGTGATGCCGGCCACCTCGGTGCAGCCCATCGCCGCCAGATCCGAGAGGTTGGCCGCCGCGGCCCGCCAGCCCAGATCCCGCGGCCCGATGGTGGCGTCGCTGAAGTGCACGCCCTCCACCAGCACGTCGGTGTTCACCACCAGCTCGCGGCCGCTGCGCTCCTCCACCAGGGCGGCGTCGTCGTTGAACTGGCCGGGCGGCGCGTAGGCGGCCAGGCGCCGCAGCAGCTCCCACTCCCCCAGGTCGCGCAGCCGCACCGGATCAGGCGTGTGGCTTGAGGTTGTCGGCCCCCTCGATCACCTTGGCCTTCACGATCCCGTCTTCGATCCCCAGCTCCTCGAGCACATCGAAGCCATCCACCACATAGCCGAAGGCGCTGTAGCGGCCGTCCACCAGGTTGAGGCCGGCGGGGGTGAGTTCTGCCTCATAGAGGAAGAAGAAAAACTGCGACGAACCATCGTTGAGGGCTTCATCGGAGTGAGCCCAGCCGAGGGTGCCCAGGGTGGCGAAGGGCAGCACCGGTTGGGCGGTGAACTGACCCAGATCCTCAAAGGTGGCGTTGTAGAAGGGCTCGGCCTCACCGGGCACCTTGATCTCGAGGGGAACGGTGCGCTCTGTTTTGGTTTTCGGGTCGATGTAGCCGGTTTCCGCACCCTTGGGATCACCGGTCTGCAGCACGTAGAAATCTTCGGCGCGGGTGAAGGGCAGGCCGTCGTAGAAGCCCTTCTGCACCAGATCCACAAAGGCGCCAGCCGTGAGCGGTGCGTTGTAGCCATCCACGATGGCGATCACCGTGCCTTTGGTGGTTTCGATCTCCACCGTGGCCCGCCCGAGCAGGCGCGGCAGATCGGCGAATTCAGCCGGGATGGTGAAGGGGAAGTCGCCCACCAGCAGGGCTTCGAGCTGGCCGATCGTGGCCAGGGCGGCGCGGCGGGCGCTCAGGAAGGCGTCGCGGTCGGTGGCATCGGCGGCGGTGGCCACGCTCTGGATCTGCTCCTCGAGCGCATCGAGCAGGGCTGTGCCCTGGCTCTGGTCGGCGCTGGAGAGGCTGCCAAGGATCGCGGCGCGGCTGCTGCTGAGCAGGGTCTGGCTGCGGCGCACCGTGCTGGTGAGTGCGGGCCAGCGTTTGGCCCGCAGGTCGTCACTGGTGCTTTCCAGGCGGTGCTGCAGCTCCTGCAGGTCGGCCTGATCGATCGGCAGCGCGTTGCGCAGGATCGCCGTGGGGTCCTTCACGGCGTTTCCAGGCGGCAGGGCTGCCTGGGCTGGAGCCACGGCGATCGGGCAGCTGAGGCCCAGCACCACCACTAGGGCCAGGAGCCAGCGCTTCAGATCCATGCCGCAGCCTCGTTTCTGCCCGGACTCTGGCACAGCCGTACAATCCCGCCTGAACCGTTCTGCCGGAATGATCTCGAGCAACGATTTTCGAACCGGCACAACGATCGAACTCGATGGCCAGGTCTGGCGCGTTGTTGAGTTCCTGCATGTGAAGCCCGGCAAGGGCTCCGCGTTCGTGCGCACCAAGCTCAAGGCGGTGCAGAGCGGCAACGTGGTGGAGAAAACCTTCCGCGCCGGCGAGACCATGCCCCAGGCGCAGCTCGAGAAGGCTGTGCTGCAGCACACCTACATGGAAGGCGATGACTACGTTTTTATGGACATGGCCTCCTACGAGGAGACCCGCCTGACCGCCAAGCAGATCGGCGATCAGCGCAAATACCTGAAGGAAGGCATGGAGGTGAATGTCGTTTATTGGAACGGCAAGCCCTTGGAGGTGGAACTCCCCAACTCCGTGGTGCTCGAGATCACCCAGACCGACCCGGGCGTGAAAGGCGATACCGCCACCGGCGGCACCAAGCCCGCCATTGTGGAGACCGGTGCTCAGGTGATGGTGCCCCTGTTCCTGTCGATCGGCGAGAAGATCAAGATCGACACCCGCACCGATAGCTACCTCGGCCGCGAGAACTGATCGCCATGCAACTCGATCACAACCAGCTGCGGGAGCTGATCGCACTCCTCGGCGACAGCGACATTCAGGAGCTCAAGCTCGAAGGCGACGACTTCCGCTTAGAGCTGCGTCGCAACCTGCCAGCCAGCCAGCCTCAGCTGGTGATGCAGGCTGCGCCCGCCGCTCTGCCTGCACCGTTGGCTGCAGCACCGGCGGCTCCCTCCGTGGCGCCTCCGGCTGCTCCGGCGGTGCGCGGTGATCTGTTGGAAATCACCGCTCCGATGGTGGCCACCTTCTACCGCGCTCCCTCGCCGGGAGATCCGCCGTTCGTGGAGCTGGGCACCCGCATCAACACCGGCCAAACGGTGTGCATCCTCGAAGCGATGAAGCTCATGAATGAGCTCGAGTGCGAGGTGAGCGGCGAAGTGGTGGAGATCCTGGTGGAGAACGGCACCCCCGTGGAATTCGGCCAGGTGCTGATGCGGGTGAAGCCCGGCTAAGCCAGCTCCAGGGCCGCTTCCAGGGCGGCCCGCATGCTGTCGGCCCGTGCAATGCCACGGCCGGCGATGCTGAACCCGGTGCCGTGATCGGGCGAAGTGCGCAGAAAGGGCAGCCCCAGGCTGGTGTTCACCGCCTGATCGAAGGCCAGCAGCTTCACCGGGATCAGGCCTTGATCGTGATACAGCGCCAGGTAGCCATCGGCTGCGGCGCTCGGTTCACTCCCCTGCCAGGCCTCAGCCGCCGGCAGCCAGCAGGTGTCCGGCGGCAGCGGCCCGCTGAGGATCGCGTTGGGGTGTTGGGCCTGCCAGCGTTCGAGGGTGGGGATCAGCCACTCCTGCTCCTCCCGGCCCAGTTGTCCGGCCTCGCCGGCGTGGGGATTCAGGCCCGCCACGGTGAGCCGCGGCTGCGGGCTGAAGCGGCTGCAGAAGGCGAGCAGCACGTTGAGCTTCTGCTCGATGCGCTGCGGGCTCAGGGCTGCAGGCACTGAAGCTAGCGGCAGGTGGGTGGTGGCCAGGAGCGTGTTCAGCCGCCAGGCGCTGTGGGGGGAGCGGGCGGTGAACAGCATCGAGGCCTCCGCCACCCCGGCCAGTTCGGCCAGCCGCTCCGTTTGGCCCGGGTAGTGATGCCCCGCTGCATGCCAGGCATGTTTGGCGATCGGTGCGGTCACCAGCGCCTGGCAGTGCCCGTGCTGCACCTTCTCCACCGCCGCTGTTAGCCACTGGAAGCTGGCATCACCGCTCGCGGCGCCGCTGGCACCGGCAGCGATCGGCTGCTGCAGCGGCTGATCCAGCACGTCCAGCGCCGCTGGATCCGCCAGGGGCTGCTCGCTGCAGGCCCGCAGCGTCTGGTAGCTGGCCTCCAGCCAGCGGCGGCAGCCCACCAGCAGTGGTGTGGGCTGCTCGGCCGGCCAGTGGGCGAGGGCCTTGAGGGTCACCTCGGCGCCAATCCCCGCCGGATCACCCAGGGAGATCGCCAGGCGAACCCGCCTAGCCTGCGTGGGGCTCGCTGAATGGAGCATGCTGCGCTGGGTGTTGTTGCTGCTGATCGCCTTCGGCCTGGTGAAAGGGGTGGAGAGCGGTTGGGTGGAGCTGCATTGGAACCGCCTGCTCCACGACGTGGGTGTTCCCTTCGTGCCCGATCCGGATTCTCCGGCGGCGCCCAGGCAGCCCACCTGATTGGATCATGGCCGCCTGGTGGCCTGCTCTTGCTCCTCCTGCAGGCTGGCGGCGAAGCCCTCCCGGTAGCTGGGGTAGCGCAGGCGGTAGCCGAGCTGCTCGCAGAGCAGGCGGTTGCTGACGCGCCGGTTGTCGGCCCAGAAGCTGAGGGCCATCGGGCTCATCTGTGGCGCGATCGCCGCAAAGCGCTGCAGCTCCGGCAGTTTGCAGCCGAGCAGGTGGGCGGCGTAGCCCAGGGTTTCGCTGGAGGGGCAGGGGGCGTCGTCGCTCACATTGATCACCGCCGGCCGCTCCGCTGGCGGCAGTGCCAGGTTGTGGAGCAGGGCGCCGACGATGTCATCGACATGGATCCGGCAGAACACCTGCGCCGGTTTGTGCACCAGGCGAGCCGTGCCGTTGCGCAGCTGCGTGAAGGGGCAGCGACCGGGGCCGTAGATGGCCGGTAGCCGGAAGCTCTGCACCGGTAGGCCG
>VGPW01000065.1 GCA_016882545.1 Cyanobacteria bacterium M_surface_10_m2_179
GCAGCCGCGCCGAGCACATCCTCACGATCGAAGACCCGATCGAATTCACCTACCGCAACGAGCAGAGCGTGATCCACCAGCGCCAGCTGGGGGAAGACACCCGCAGCTTCGCCGCCGCCCTGCGCGCCGCCCTGCGGGAAGACCCCGACGTGATCCTGGTGGGGGAGATGCGCGATCTGGAAACAATCCAGCTGGCGATCACCGCCGCCGAAACGGGACACCTGGTGTTCGGCACCCTGCACACCAGCTCCGCCGCCCAGACGGTGGATCGGATGGTGGATGTGTTCCCCGCCGAGCAGCAGACCCAGATCCGCGTTCAGCTAAGCGGCTCGCTGGTGGGGGTGTTCTCTCAAACCCTCTGCAAACGGCTCAATCCGAAGCCCGGCCAGTTCGGGCGGGTGATGGCCCAGGAGATCCTGATCAACACGCCCGCCATCGCCAACCTGATCCGCGAGGGCAAAACGGCGCAGCTCTATTCCCAGATCCAAACCAGCGGCCAGCAGGGCATGCAAACCCTGGAGCGGGCCCTCGCCAATCTCGTGGTGCAGGGATCGGTGAGCCGCGAGGAGGCGCTGGCTAAAGCCAGCAAACCGGAGGAACTGGGCCGCCTGCTCGACGGCCAGAGCGGCTGAACTGAGCCGACCCGATGCCCAGCTTCAGCGCCACCTTCACCACGCGCACCGGCCAGATCCGCCAGCTGCGTCTCACGGCCGCCGATGCCGCTAGCGCCCGCCGCGAGTTGCGCCGCCGCGGGATCGTGCCCAGCGCCCTGGAGCTGGTGGACAGCACCAGCGGGCGAGGCCGCAGCAGGCCAGCCACCGCCTCGGCCACTCAGAGCAGCGGGGCCACCACCGTGTTCGGCCTGGATCTCTCCGCCCTGTTGGAGGCCCGGCCCGGGATTCGCGAGAAGGCCCTGTTCGCCAACAAGCTGGCAGCGCTAGTGGATGCAGGGGTGCCGATCGTGCGCAGCCTCGATCTGATGGCGCGGCAGCAGCGGATGCCGCTGTTCAAGCGGGCGCTCACGGCGGTGAGCAGCGATGTGAATCAAGGCGGCAGCCTGGGGGCGGCGCTGCGGCGCTGGCCGAAGGTGTTCGACAAGCTCACCATCGCCATGGTGGAAGCCGGCGAAGCGGGCGGCGTGCTCGACGAGAGCCTCAGGCGCCTGGCCAAGCTGCTGGAGGGCAACGCCAAGCTGCAGAACCAGATCAAGGGGGCGATGGGCTACCCGGTGGCAGTGCTGGTGATCGCCGTGCTCGTGTTCCTGGGAATGACGATTTTCCTGATCCCCACCTTCGCCGGCATCTTTGAAGACCTGGGGGCGGAACTGCCGCTGTTCACCCAGCTGATGGTGGACCTGAGCAAGCTGCTGCGCTCCTCGTTTTCACTGCTGCTGGTGCTGGCCCTCACGGTGGGGGCCTGGTTGTTCAGCCGCTACTACGCCACCAGCGAAGGCCGCCGCCGCGTGGATGGGTTGCTGCTGCAGTTGCCGCTGTTCGGCGATCTGATTCAGAAAACCGCCACGGCCAAGTTCTGCCGCACCTTCAGCTCCCTCACCCGGGCCGGAGTGCCGATCCTGCTCTCGCTGGAGATCGTGCAGGAAACGGCGGGCAATGCCGTGATCGCCGAGGCAATCGTGGGGTCACGGCAGGACGTGCAGGAGGGCATCCCGCTGAGCGTGGCCCTGGGACGCAAGCAGGTGTTCCCGGAGCTGGCCCTGAGCATGCTCGCCATCGGCGAGGAAACGGGCCAGATGGACACGATGCTCTCCAAGGTGGCCGACTTCTACGAAGACGAGGTGGAAGCGGCCGTGAAGGCGCTCACGTCCATGCTGGAGCCCGCGATGATCGTGATCGTGGGCGGAATTGTGGGCTCGATCCTGATGGCGATGTATCTGCCGATGTTCTCGATCTTCGATCAGATCAAGTAGGGCAGCCACGACTCACCAGCCCTAGGCTCCAACCAGATGACCAACAGATCATGAGGTCAGTGAGCTTGGCAGCTGCGAAGGCCGGCCTCTCCGCCCTGCTCGATGCCGTGGAAGCGGGGGAGGAGGTGAGAATCACGCGCCGCGGCAAAGCGGTCGCCCGGCTGGTGCCTGATCACAGCGCCAGCGAATCGGCGCCGCAGGCGTGGGCAGAACGGCTGCAACGCTTTCAGCAGGATCAACCGGCGCTGGCGTCCTCCGGGGTTGCGCTGGTGCGCGCCCTGCGCGAGGAGAGCTGAGTGCAGCGGTTCGAGCCCTATCTCGACACCTGCATCCTGATCTCGCTGCTGGTGCCCGACAGTGGCAGCCGCGCGGCGCTGCAGTGGTTCTCAGGGCAAAACGACCAACCGATCTGGTTGAGTCACTGGACCTGGCTGGAGTTCACAGGCGTCTTGGCGCTCTGCTGCCGGCGAGGAGACCTCAGCCATGAACGGCTGCAGATGATTCACCAGGAAGCCGAAACCTTTCGGCGTGAGCGGCTCAGCCTGGTGGAGCTGGTGAGCGCCGACTTTCTGCGGGCCCAGGCTTGGTTACAACAGCAGCCACACACACCGCTGCGCAGCGGCGACGCCCTGCATCTGGCCATCGCCCAACGCACCCGGCTACGGCTGCACACGGCGGATCAACAGCTGCTGAACGTGGCAACAGCACTCGATCTCAGTGCTTTCGTGCAAGCGGTGTGATCGCCACCGTCTCAGCGATCGCCTGCCCGGCCAGCCAGCCGGAGCTCCAGCAGTGCTGGAAGTTGAAGCCGCCGGTGATGCCATCCACATCCAGGAGCTCACCGGCCAGGAAGAGCCCGGGGGTGCAGCGGCTCTCCATGGTGGCCAGATTCACCTCCCCCAGCGGCACCCCGCCCGCGGTGACGAACTCTTCGCCAAAGGGGCCGCGGCCCGCCACGGCGTAGCTGCTGCGCCGCAGGCTCTCGATCAGACCCTGCTGCTGACGCTTGCCCAGATCCGCCCAGCGGCGATCAGGCTCCACCTCCTGCTGATCGAGCAGGTGCTGCCATAGACGGCGGCTCAGGGCGGGCCACGGGCGGGCATTGCTCAGCTGGCGGCGAGCCTGATCACGGCGGCACTCCGCGAAGAGCTCCTCCAGCTGGGGCTGGGTGCGGCCGCCGCTCCAATCCACCCGCACGGTGCCCCGATAGCCGCAGTGATGCAGCGCCCGGGCCGCAAAGGCAGTGAGCTTGAGCGTGGCTGGCCCACTCAAGCCCCAGTGGGTGATCAACAGCGGCCCCTGCTGGCGGAAGCGATGGGCCATGCCCGGCGACGGTGGGCCTGTGCCCTGATCGAGATCCAGCTCAAGCTCCAGGTCGACTGGATCCATCACCACCCCCGCCAGGGCCACGAGCGGATTGGGCTTGAAGGCCAGGGTGAACAGCGACGGCACCGGCGCCACCAGGCCATGGCCCAGGCTCTGGGCCAGGCGACGACCGCTGGGATGGCTGCCAGTGGCGAGCAGGAGGCGGTCGGCCGTGAGCACCGTGGGTTGGCCCCGCCCAGCCTGGGAGGCCACGCGAACCGTGAGGGCAAACCCCCCTTCAGGCAGCACTTGCGCCTCCTGCAGCGCGCAGTGGGTGCGCAGCTCCACGCCGGCGGCGGATGCCGCCCGGCGCAGGCACTGGATCACCGCCGTGGAGCGATTGGCCCGGGGAAACATGCGGCCATCGGGCTCCTCCACCAGCTCCAGGCCGTGATCGTCGAACCAACCCACCGCATCACCGGCGGCGAAGCGACTGAAGGGGCCACGCAATGCTTTGCCGCCACGGGGGTAGGAACCCACCAGCTCGCGGGGATCCCAGCAGGCGTGGGTGACGTTGCAGCGGCCGCCGCCGCTAATCAGCACCTTGCCCAGGGGTTCGGGCGTGCTCTCCAGCACCAGAACCCGCTGGAGCCCGGCCTCAGCCGCGGCGATAGCCGCCATGAACCCGGCTGGCCCACCCCCCGCCACCACCAGCGACCAGTGCTCGGGGGAGGGGGGCATCGGGGAGAAATGCTCAGAGATCAGCGTGCCTGGGCACCGGGCAGCATGAGGGCATGCCCAATTTGCTGCTGGACGGGGCCTACCGCTTCAGTGTGGCCCCGATGATGGACTACACCGATCGGCACTTCCGGGTGCTGATGCGGCAGATCACCCGGCGCAGCCTGCTCTACACCGAGATGGTGGTAGCCCAGGCACTGCACTACAGCGAGCGGCGCGAGCGGCTGATCGATTTCGACCCCTGCGAACACCCGATCGCCCTGCAGGTGGGCGGCGACGACCCGCAGCTACTGGCCGAGGCGGCGCGCATCGCAGCCGATCGCGGCTACGACGAGATCAACCTCAACGTGGGCTGCCCCAGCGAGAAGGTGCAGAAAGGGCGTTTCGGCGCCTGCCTGATGGCCGAACCCGAGCAGGTGGCCCGCTGCATCAGCGCCATGGCCGCAGCCTCACCGCTGCCGGTCACGGTGAAACACCGCATCGGTATCGACGAGCGCGATTCGTATGACGAGCTGCTGGCCTTCGTAGACACGGTGGCCGCGGCCGGAGCCCAGCGCTTCAGCGTGCACGCCCGCAAGGCCTGGCTGGAGGGCCTGGATCCGAAACAGAACCGCACCATCCCACCGCTGCGCTACGAGCTGGTGCATCAGCTCAAGCGCGAACGCCCCCAGCTCACGATCGAACTGAATGGCGGCCTGCTGGATCTGCAGAGCTGCGAGGAACAGCTGCAGCAGGTGGATGGGGTGATGGTGGGCCGCGCCGCCTACGACCACCCGCTGCGCTGGGCCACGGTGGACCGCGATCTGTTCGATGACAGCGGGGCACCGATCGCCACGGCCTCCTCCGTGGTGCGCGGCCTCATCCCCTATGCCGAGCGCTGGTGCAGCGGCGGCGGCAGGCTCTGGGCGATCGCCCGCCACCTGGTGCAGGTGGTGGAGGGGGTGAGCGGTGCGCGCCACTGGCGACGCGATCTCGGCATGGCCGCGGGGGCCCGCGATGCCGGACCCGAGGTGTTCGAACGGGCCGCCATGCAACTGGAGGAACGCGGACTCTGAGGGGAAGGCCTCATCAGCAATCCCGTAACGAGTTGCTCCGGCGGCCGAGAACTCAACAGGAGCTCAAGCAGCTCGAGACTCCCGAACAATCGTCCAAGATTCCGTACAGTCTGTACAGAAGCAGGACAGGCTCCTTCAGCACACCCGAGCCAAGGCAAGCGGTCTGAAGCCTCAGGTTCTGCACAATCTGTACAAAACCTGAGACCGGTACCAGACCTGAGGCGCGCTGCTTGGCTTCAGTCGTCGCCGCCACTGCTGCGACGCCGACGGGTGCGACCGGCGCCAAAAGAATCACCACCGCCATAACCGCCGCGATCACCACCACGGTCACCGCCGCCGCCATAACTGCGGTCTTCCCAGCCGCGAGCTCCAGAGCTGCGCTCACCGCCGCCACCAGGGGATCGTTCGCCGTAGCCGCCACCTCCACCGCCACCGCCTCCGTAGCCACCGCGGCGTGGGCCGCGATCTCCGCCGCCGTAGCCGCCGCCACCGCCATAACCACCACCGCCACCGGGGCTGCGGGGCTCGGCTTTGTTGATGCGCAGGGGGCGGCCCATCAGCTCGGCGCCCTGGAGGGCGTCGATGGCGCGGGACTCGCTGTCGTCATCAGCCAGCTCCACGAAGGCGAAGCCGCGCTTGCGGCCGGTGTCGCGCTCGAGGGGCAGGAAACAGTTGGTGACCTCACCGAAGGGTGCGAATAACTCGGCCACGTCCTCCTGTTCCGCGCGGAAGGGGAGGTTTCCTACAAAAATGCTCACAGGCCGAGGGGGCCGATCAGGCAGAACTTCAGCCCCCGAAGACTAAGCCGGCTGTGACCATTCGGAAGGCTTCCTCACGCAGCCGTCAACCGCAGCCGCGCCCGATCCAGCTGCAACCGCACCTGATCGAAAGCCGTACCGCCCTCGCTGCGGCGGGCCGCCACCACCTGGCGGGGATGAATGGCCTCGTAAATATCGGCCTCGAATGACGGATGCAGCTGCTTCCAGCGCTCCAGAGGCAGATCCCGCAGCAGGATTCCGTCCTGCAGGCAGCCCTTAACCAGGCCACCCACCAACTGGTAGGCCTCGCGGAATGGCACTCCCTTGGCCACTAGGTAATCGGCCACATCGGTGGCATTGGAGAAATCAGAGGCCACGGCCGCCTCGAGGCGCTCGGGCCGGAACTGCAACCCCTCCTCAAACAGGATCGCCATCGCCTCCAGGCAGGCCAGTGTGGTGGCCACGGCGTCGAACAGCGCCTCCTTGTCCTCCTGGAAATCCTTGTTGTAAGCCAGGGGCAGACCCTTGATCATCACCAGCAACCCCTGCAGGTGACCGAACACCCGGCCGCACTTGCCGCGCACCAGCTCGGGCACATCGGGGTTCTTTTTCTGCGGCATCAGGCTGCTGCCTGTGGCGCAGCGGTCGGTGAGCTTCACGAAGCCGAATTCCTCGCTGGCCCAGAGGATCACCTCCTCGCTCAGCCGGCTCAGGTGCACCATCACCAGGCTGGCGGCGGCGCTGAACTCCACTGCAAAGTCGCGATCGCTCACCGCATCGAGGCTGTTGGCATACACATCCTCAAAACCGAGGGCCGCGGCGGTGTGGCGGCGATCGATCGGCACGGGCGTGCCTGCCAGGGCAGCAGCCCCCAACGGACAGATGTTCACGCGCTTGCGCAGATCCCGCAGACGGGCCCGGTCGCGCTCAGCCATCTCCACGTAGGCCAGCAGGTGATGGGCCAGGCAGATCGGCTGGGCCCGCTGCAGGTGCGTGTAGCCGGGGATCATCACCTCAGCATGGGCCTCGGCCTGATCCAGCAACGCCCGCTCGAAGCGCACCAACGCGCCATCGATGGCATCGATCTGGCCGCGCAGCCAGAGGCGCAGGTCGGTGCCCACCTGGTCGTTGCGGGAGCGGCCGGTGTGCAGCTTTTTGCCGAGGGGGCCGAGGATCGCGATCAGGCGGCGCTCCACCGCGAAGTGCACGTCTTCGTCGTCGAGGCCGGGGTTGAACTGGCCGTCAGCTGCTTCGCTGCGCACCTGTTCCAGGCCCACCACCAGCTGCTCGGCTTCCTCAGCCGTGATCACGCCGGTGCTGGCGAGCATGCGGGCATGGGCGATGGAGCCGTCGAGGTCCTGCTGGAGCAGGGTGATGTCGAATCCGATCGAGGCGTTGAAGCGTTCGATCGCCGGATGCAGACCCTCCTCGAAACGCTGGCTCCAGGTGGAGGAAGACGACTCAACGGCCATCGGGGCCCAGCACGATCACTTGAAGGTCAGCTTGGCAGGCAGGCCATGCCGCAGCTCATTGGGGCAGTGAGGGCAACATCACCTCGTCGCGCACCTTCAGCACCACCAACGACGCGTCGTCATCCAGAGATCGATCGGGGCCCATGAAGCGATCCAGGCGTGCGAACACCTGATCGAGAACACCCTGGGCACCCACACCGGAGCGACAGGCAGCCTGCAGGGCCTGGATCAACCGATCCTCGTCGAACCGCTCGCCGTTGAGGCCACTGGCTTCGGTCACGCCGTCGGTGTAGCAGAGGAGCACATCGCCGGGATCGAGCACGATCTGCTCGCAGCCATAACTAGCCTCCGGCTGCAGCCCGATCAGCAACCCCGGCGCATCCAAACGCTCCACGGCATTGCGCAGCCGCCGCCAGATCAGGGGCGGGTTGTGGGCCGCGTTGGCATAGCGGAGCAGCCGGGTGCGCGGGTCGTAATCGGAATAGAAGAGCGTCACGAAACGGTGTGACTGGGCCAGGTCCTCCTGAGCCAGCTGGTTGAGGTCGTGCAGGATCCGATCGGGGGGATGACCGCTGAGCACCTCGGCGCGCAGCATGCCCCGCAACAGCGTCATCAACAAACCAGCGGGCACGCCCTTGCCCATCACATCACCCACCACCAGCGCCCAGCGCCCCTGCTCGCGGCGCCGGCCCAAGAGCTGCGGGCGGGTGGGGATGAAGTCGTAGTAGTCGCCGCCCACCTGGAACGCCGGGCGGCATCGGGCTGCCAACTCCACCCCCTCGATCACGGGGCAGTGATCCGGCAGCAGCTGGGCCTGAATCTCGGCGCCGGTGGAGAGCTGCCGGTCGACGCGTTCGTGCAGGCGAGCCTCCTGCAGCAGCTGCTCGCTTTCGATCGCCACGGCCGTGAGATCCGCCACCAGCTGCACATGGCGGCGGTGGCTGTCACTCCAACTGAGGCCGCTGCGCGGACCAAACACGTAGAGGCGGCCCCGCCCGTGGCCCCGAGCGCTCACCGAGGTGGCGAACAGGGGTCGATCGCCGAGGTGCCGGCGCACGAGCCGATCCAGCAGGGCGGCCACCGCCTCCTCACCGGAGGCCTGCAGGAGCTCATCGTCGGGAAGGCTCGCCAGCTGACGCAGCAACTCGGGCGGACCGCCGTGCAACTGCTCACGCCAGAGCCGGCCATCGGCATGCACCACCACCAGCACCGCCCCCTCCGCCTCCACCAACCGAGTGGCCACCAGGGGCACCAGTTCGAGGAAACGGCTGAGGTTGGTGAAACTGCGCAGGGCAAAGCCGAGTGAGGCCAGCAGCTCCTGATTGCGGCGCTGCTCACGGCTGAGGCTGTCCAGCAGCTGGCGCACGGAGGCCAACGGCGAGCTCGGCCGCGGCACGGGAGCGCGGTCGGCACGGCTTTGGAGCGGTGGATCAGACCGCCGTGGAGGCGGCTTGCTGCTCACCGAGCGGCCGCGAAGTGCATGCAAGATAGCCGCGTTTATTTCGCCAGCAGCGCTTCCACAAACTCAAAACTGTTGAAGGGCCGCAGATCGCGAATGCCTTCACCGGCACCGATGAAGCGAATCGGCAGGCCGGCTTCAGACGCCACCGCCAGAGCCACACCACCGCGGGAGCTGCCATCCAGTTTGGTGATCACCACGCCGGTGAGGCCGGCCGCCTCAGCAAAGGCCATCGCCTGCTTCAAGCCGTTCTGACCCTGGCTGGCATCGAGCACCAGCAACGACTGCACCACGGCATCCGGGGCCAGCTTGTCGACGATGCGGCGCACCTTGCTCAGCTCCTCCATCAAGTTGTGCTTGGTTTGGAGGCGGCCGGCGGTGTCCACCAGCACCAGATCGGTGCCCTTGGCCTGGGCAGCCCCGATCGCATCGAACACAACAGCAGCCGGATCGGCGTTAGCCGAGGGGTTCGACACCACGGTGACGCCACTGCGCTCACCCCACACCGCCACCTGCTGCACCGCGGCGGCACGGAACGTATCGGCGGCAGCGATCAGACAGCTGTAGCCACTGCGCACGGAGAGGTTGGCCAGCTTGCCGAGGGTGGTGGTTTTGCCCACTCCGTTCACGCCCACCATCAGCCACACATTGAGGCGGCCCCGCTCCGGCGCGAGGAGCTGAGCGCCACTGGCCTGGATCGGCGCATCGAGCAGCGCCTGCAGTTGCTCCTTCAGAAAACGGATGCCCTCGGCCGGCTCCACCACCTCTTCGTTGAGGCGCTTGCGCAGGGCATCAAGCACCTGATCGGTGGCCTGCACCCCCACATCGGCCCGCAGCAGCAAACTCTCGAGATCGTCGAGCACCTCGGGGGTGAGGGGATCGTCGCCGAGGTTGTCGAGCAGCTGGGTGACAAACCCGCGACGGGTTTTTTCCATGCCTCGCCGCAGCCGACCCAGCCAATCGATCTCCTCAAGGGAGATCTCGCTGAGCTGACGGCCCTGAGCGGCCAACACCTCAGCCGACCAGGTGAAGTCATCGTCGAAAGCACCCAGCTGCGGCGCGGCCTCATCAGGCGCCGGAGCTGCGGGGGTGGCAGGTGCGGCGGGCGCGGCAGGCGGGGCGGTGTCAATAGCGCGCTCCAGCAACTCCTGCTGGCGCTGAGCGCGCTGAGCAGCCGCTTGCTCAAGCAGCGACAGGCCGGGGGCAGGCGCCAACTCAGCGGCCTGAGGGGCTGATACGACGCTTGGGGCAACCTGTTCAGCAACATCCTGTTCAGCGACCAGCTCCGGGGAAGAGTCCTCGGAAAACTGTCCAGGGTTTTGTACGGGCTGTACAGAAGCCTGATTCTCCTCTGAGGGAACCGCTGCAGAGACTGCAGACGCTGTTGCGGCAGTCGCTGCAGCGGCAGTCGGTGCGGCAGCTGTCGGTGCGGCGGCAGAAACAGCAACCGGTGGCTCATCGGCAGCAGCGGCAGCGGCAGCGGCTTGTTTCTCGGCTTCCTGTTGGGCCTTGAGGCGGGCGTAGGCTTGGCGGGCCCACTCCAGGGCGTCCTGATCCACCGCACCAACGGCAGGAGCGGCGGCGGCAGGGGCCTCGTCGGCAGCAGGCGGCTGCGGGGGTTGTTCCGGCTGGGGCTCCTCGGGGTTCTGGGGGGCCGCGCTGCGATTGAACCAGTCGTAAACCATGGGCAGCTCCGGATCAGCCCTTGGCGGGGGCGCTGGTGAAGCGGCGCAGCACGCCGTTGATCATGCGGCGGCCCTGTTCGTCGCTGTAGCGGTTGGCCAGCTCCACGGCCTCGTTGCAGGCCACGGCAGGGGGGGTTTTGAACTGCTCGATGTCCACGGCGGCCAGGCGCAGGATGTCGCGGTCGATGCGGGGCAAACGGGTGAGGCGCCAACCCTCCATCACGGCATCGAGGCGCTGGTCGAGATCCTCGCGGCCCCGCAGCACCGCACGAGCGCGATCCACGGCTCCGCGACGAATCTCATCCTGGTCGGAGAGCATCAACAGCCGCGGCAGCTCG
>VGPW01000066.1 GCA_016882545.1 Cyanobacteria bacterium M_surface_10_m2_179
GGGCCTCCACCGCATAGGAGGGGCCGGCTTCCTTCACGCGCTTGCCGTTGTCGTCGACCATGGCGCGCACCTTGCCCAGGATCGGGCCCGCCGCCAGCACATCGCCGGTGCGCAGGGTGCCGTTCTGGATCAGCAGGGTGGCCACAGGGCCCTTGGCCTTGTCGAGGTGCGCCTCGATCACGGTGCCCTTCGCCATCCGGTCGGGGTTGGCCTGCAGGTCTTCCACTTCGGAGACCAGCAGGATCATCTCGAGCAGCTTGTCGATGTTCTCGCCCTTGATGGCGCTCACCGGCACCATCACGGTGTTGCCGCCCCAGTCCTCAGCCACGAGTTCGTGGGAGGAGAGCTCCTGCTTCACCCGATCCGGTGAGGCGCCTTCCTTATCGATCTTGTTGATCGCCACCAGGATCGGCACCTTGGCAGCGCGGGCGTGGCTGATCGCTTCCAGCGTCTGGGGACGCACGCCGTCGTCGGCGGCGACCACAAGCACGGCCACGTCGGTCACCTTGGTGCCGCGGGCACGCATGGCGGTGAACGCCTCGTGGCCCGGGGTGTCGAGGAAGGTGATCTTGCGCTGCTCGCCGGCGTGGGACACTTCCACCTGGTAAGCACCGATGTGCTGGGTGATGCCCCCGGCTTCGCCCGCGGTGACCCGGGTTTTGCGGATCGAATCGAGCAGGCTCGTTTTGCCGTGGTCCACGTGGCCCATGACGGTCACCACGGGCGGGCGGCGGATCAGGTGAGCGAGGTCGCTTTCCTCGATCATTTCCACCGTCTTGGCAGCTGCAGCCTCCACGTCGTCTTCGAGCACGGGCACACCGAACTCGTCCGACACCGTCTCGATCGCGGAGAGATCGAGGGTCTGGGTGACGGTGGCAATGATGCCCTTGAAAAACAGGCTCTTGATGATCTCGGAGCTGTCCACGCCCAGGCGATCGGCCAGTTCCTGCACCGTGAGGTTGCCCTCCGGCACCACCAGCATTTCGGGCCGCTGCTGCTTGGCCTCGCGGGCAGCCCGCAGCTCCATGGCACGGCGGCGCTGACGCTGACGGGTTGTTTCCTTCTTGCGCTTGCGGGTAACAGCCGTGGGCTTGCGCTGGGCGGTGGCTGCTGCCTTCGGCTTGGCGGGGCGGGCCAGGGAGGCCTGCAGCACCACTGCTTCCTGTTCGCCGGCAAAGCCGCCGGTTTCTGCCGTTAGCGCATCGTCGTTTTCGCCAATGATGTGCACCTTCTGGCGCTGTTTCTGCGGCGAGCGGCTGCGCAGCGCTTCCAGCTTGGCGCTGTCGTCCCAGTCGGGGCGCCGGGGGCGACCGCCGGCGGGGGGCTGGGGAGCACGGAAATTCGGGCGGCGGGGTGCCGAAGGTGGCGTTGCCGTGGGACGAACGGCTTCATCACCGCCGGGGGCGCCCACGCCCGCAGGCGTGGGTGCTCCGGGGGCGCCAGGACGGCGCGGCGGTGCAGCGGCAGGCCGAGCACCCGGCTTCTGCAGCTGCATCAGCTCGCCGGGGGCCACGGGCTTGCGCATGCCGGGCATGCCAGGCCGTGTCGGCGGCGCCGGGCGATTGCCGCCACTGGGCGCGTTGGTGTCGCGGCGGATCGGCTTGCCCACCAATTCCACCTGGGGGCGCGGTGGTGGAGTGCCGGGCTTGGCGGCGCGTACCGGTGCAGGCGCGCCAGGACGGGTGGGCATGCCCGGCCGTTGGCTCAGGGATGGGCGGCCCGACGGAGGAGCCGGGCGGCTGCCGCCCTGACCGCTCTGGGGACGCCCAACGAGTTGGGGCTTGTTGCCACCGCCGCCGCCGGCTGCAGGCCGGCTGGGCGCCGGTCCACCGGGTCGTGGTGGCGCTGCTGCAGGTCGTTGCGGCGGTGCCACGGGACGTGCAGGTGTAGCGGCACTGGGGGGCGCTGGCTTCCGTGCTGGGGGAGCACCGGCAGGCGCTCTCGACACGATCGCCGGAGCGGGGCGGCCGGGGGCCGGAGCGCCGGGGCGAGCTGGGGCACCAGCTGGTTTGGCGGCTGCAGGGCGAGCCGGCGGTGCGACCGGAGCGGCAGGCCGTGCGGGGGGCGCAACAGGTTTGGCCGCTTGCGGAGCTGGGGCTGCCGGCCGGGGAGCGGGAGCAGCGGGTTTGGCAGCAGCCGGTGCGGGCGCCGCAGGGCGGGCCGGCGCGGTGACGGGCGGATTGGCGGCAACCGGTTTGGCAGCGGCCGGCTTTGCGGCGGCAGGCGGTTGCACAGGTGCTGGCTTTACCGGGGCGGCCGGGGCGCTGGCTGCCGGTTTCGGTGCCTGAGGAGCGGCAGGCGCCGGGGCAGACGGTGCTTTCTTCACCGAGAGAATGGCTTTCTGGGGCGGCGCAGCCGGGGCTGGCGCGGCGGCGGCCTTCGAGCCGTTTCCGCCGGTCTTGATCAGGCTGCGAATGCGAGCTGCCTCGTCGTCACTGATGGAGCTGCTGTGGCTCTTCGCGGCGATCGAGAGCTTCTCGGCGGCATCGAGCACGTCCTTGTTCTCAAGGCCCAAGTCCTTGGACAGCTCGTAAATCCTGACTTTGCCGCTGCTGGTCATTCAGTGCTCCAAAGGGTCGGTGCCGCGTGCCACCGGGCCTCCACACACGGTGAGGCCAACATTCATCTTGCCTCAGAGCCTGCGGAAGGGGTGGCGTGCAGGCGCTGCTCCAATGCCGCGTAGATGGAATCTGCAACCTGGCAACGCAGGGCTTTCTGCAGCTTCTTGCGGCGTTTGGCTTCCTCGAGACAGGCTTCGGTGGGGCAGAGGTAGGCCGAGCGGCCCATGCCCTGATCGAGAGCCAGTCCACCGTCCGCCAGGCGGATGACGCGCCACAGCTGCCGGCGATCCAGCAGCTGACGGCAGGTCACGCAGCGCCTGGGGACGCTGCGCTCACTCACCGGGCTCCATCCTCATCGGTGCTGTCTGCGGGGGCTTCCTCGCTGACGTCTTCAGCCGCAGCCTGGGGCTCTTCCTCGTAGGCGGTTTCGTCGTAGGCGGCCTCATCGCCGTACTCCTCCTCGTCTTCCGGCAGGGGATACAGCTCGCGCAGGCGGGCATCTTCCTCAGCGCGCAGGGCCTGTTCCGCCTCCAGCCGGGCTTCGGCTTCAGCCTGCAGGGCCTCCTCTTCCTCGCGCATTGCGATCAGCTCAGCCACCTTTTCGTCTTCGGAGGCCTGGTCGTATTCGGTGCTGTTCTTGATGTCGATCTTCCAGCCGGTGAGGCGGGCGGCCAGGCGCACGTTCTGCCCCTCACGGCCGATGGCGAGGCTGAGCTGATCGGGCGGCACGAGCACGTGGGCGTGCTGGCCTTCGGGGTCCACCAGGCGCACCGCTTCCACGCGGGCCGGGCTGAGGGAGTTGGCGATGTATTGGCCGGGGTCCTGCGACCAGCGGATCACGTCGATCTTTTCGCCGCGCAGCTCGTTCACCACCTGCTGAATGCGGGAGCCGCGGGCGCCGATGCAGGCACCCACCGGATCCACCTCGCGCTCCACCGAATCCACGGCCACCTTGGTGCGGGGACCTACCGAGCGGCTGGGGGGATTGGCCTCGCGGGCCACAGCCACGATGCGCACGGATCCTTCCTGGATCTCGGGCACCTCGTTTTCAAACAGATACACCACCAAACCGGCGTTGGCGCGGCTCACAAACAGCTGCGGGCCGCGGCGGGGCACCTCGCTCACTTCCTTCAGGAACACCTTGAAGGTGGCGTTGGCGCGGTAGTTGTCGTTGGGGAGCTGATCGCGGCGGGGAAGCTCGGCCTCCACCTCGGGGCGGCCCAGGCCGCTGCTCACGGCCATGATCACGCTCTGGCGCTCGAAGCGGATCACGCGGGCGGTGAGCACCGGATCTTCCAGATCCGCAAACTCCTCCTGGATCATGCGGCGCTGCTGATCGCGCAGCTTCTGGGCCAGCACCTGCTTGGTGGTGGCGGCGGCCATGCGGCCGAAGTCTTCTTTCTCGGGGGTGACGTCGAGCACCACGGTGTCGCCCACCTGGGCGTCTTCCGCCACCTGCATCACCTCAGCCAGGGCGATCTGGTGGTCTTCGCTCTCCACCTCCTCCACGATGATTTTCGAGGCGAGCACCCGGTAACCCTCTTCATCCAGGTCGAGGGCCACGTCGAAGTTGGAGAAGTAGTCCTCCTCGAAGGGGTCTTCGCTGATGCCGAGATAGAGGGTGCGGCGATAGCGCTCGTAACCCTTGAGCAGCGCTTCGCGCAGGGCCGACTCCACCACCTGGGGGGGCAGCTTCTTCTCTTGGCTGATGTCCTCGATCAGGTTCGACAGACCGGGGAGCAGAACCAGGGCCATGGGTGGAAGGAGAAACGGGTGATTGCTGGGGGAGGGAAGCGGCCGGTGAGGCCTCAGTCCTCGGATGGGGTGGTGAGGCGCACCGTGATCACATCGGCGCGGGGGAAGCGAACCGTTCGGCCGCGCACATTGATCTGCACGCTGTCGTCGTTCCGCTCGAGCAAAAGGCCCTCCCGTTCGGCCTCTGCTCCGGTTTTGGCATCCCGGTAGCGAACGCACACCGGAAATCCGCGAAAGCTGCGGAAATCGCGGTCGTCGTTCAGCGTTTCGGCAATGCCCGGGCTGCTGATCTCGAGCACGTAGGCCTCCTCGATCAGGCTGGCCGTTTCCAGGGCCTCGTCCAGCAGCCGGCTGAACGTGGCGCAGTCATCGAGGTTCACGTCGCCGCCGTCCGCCAAACGCAGCTGCACGAGCAGCGTCATCGGGATGCGGTGGGTGAGCAGCTGCACACCGCACACCTGAAACCCGGCGTCGGCGGCCACCTGGCTGGCCAGGCGCTCGAGATCGGGGATGAGGGGATGCGGCAAGCCGGATCGCTGGTGGGGGGACGGGCAACCCGTCCGGCACCTGCAGGGATCTGCATCCTGATGGAGGTTTGCCCGAAGACGCACCAACAGCAGGGGTGCCCGCCGGGCACAAAACAACCCTAAAGGATCGTGGTGAAGCTGGCTCTAGCCGCCCAGGGAGCTGAGGTCCACTGCCGGCGGTTCCAGGTAGGCATCACCGGGCTGCTGTTCGCCGCGCAGGCTGGGGTCCTGGTTGAGGCACTGGCCCTTCTGCTCATCGGTGCGCAGGTATTGGCACACCCGGGCCCAGAGCTTGGAGCGGGTGGAGGGGCCGCCCTGGCTGAAGTGCACCAGATCCAGCCCGCCGGCCATGCCCTGGATCTCCACCTGGCAGAGGGCGCAGCGTTGGCGAGTGCCGGGAGGGATTGCAGCCATGCCAGTGCGATGCGGAGACGGCAACTTAGGGCCAACGCCACAGGTGCCTGCGCGTGATCCGCGTTCTTCAACTCAGCGATCCCCATCTGCTGGCTGATCCCGGGGGCCTCTGCCGGGGCCGCCCGGCCCTGGCCTGCCTGCAGCACGGATGGGAGCAGACCCTGGCTCAGCTGGGTCAACCCCCCGATCTGCTGCTGATCAGCGGCGATCTCTGCCAGGACGAAAGCTGGGGTGGCTACATCCAGCTGCGCCAGCTTCTGGAGCGATGGGAGCTGCCCGTGGCGCTGCTGCCGGGCAACCACGACCATGGGGCCTTGCTGCGGGCCGCCCTGGGCCGCCAGGCCTGGATTGCCCCTGCGCGGGTGCCGTTGGCGGGCTGGTCGCTGCTGCTGTTGAGCAGCCATCGCCCCGGCGCCGTGGCGGGGTGGCTGGATCCCGCTCAGCTCGCCTGGTTGCGCCAGCAGCTGGCCACGGCCGATCAGCCGCTGTTGGTGGCCCTGCACCACCCGCCGCTGGCGATCGGCAGCCCCGAACTCGATCGCATCGCCCTGCAGCGGCCTCAGGAGCTGCTGGATCTCCTGCGCGCCAGCCCGTGGGTGCGGGGGGTGGTGTTCGGCCATGTGCACCAGCACTGGCAGGGGGAGTTGTTGCGCCCCAGCCCGGGGCCCTCCCTGCCGCTCTGGGGGTGTCCCTCCACCCTGGCGGCCTTCCCGGCGGCACAGCCCTGCCCGCTGGGCCGCCCCAACTGGCCCGGTGGCCGTTGCCTGCAGCTGGCTGCCGATGGGGGGATCACCACCCGCCTGCTGCGCTGGGCGCCCTGGCGAGCTGCCTAGCCTGCACCCGATTCGCCTGGGCCGCCTTGCGCCGCGTTCTTGCTCTGCCCCTGGTGCTGTTGCTGAGCCTGGCGCTGGCGCTGCCCGCCTGGGCGGACGCCACGGCTCCGGGCAGCAGTTTTGTGAGCGCTGCGGTGAAGCGGGTGGCGCCGGCGGTGGTGCGGATCGACACCGAGCGCAGCGTGCCGCGGGTTGGCCTCGATCCCTCCTTCAGCGATCCGCTGCTGCGGGAGCTGTTCGGCGATCAGATGCCCCACAGCCGTGAACGGGGCCAGGGATCCGGGATCGTGATCGATGCCCAGGGGCTGGTGCTCACCAATGCCCACGTGGTGGATGGCGCGGATCGGGTGGAGGTCACCCTCCCCGATGGCCGCGATCTCGAGGGCACCGTGCTCGGAACTGATGCGATCACCGATCTGGCGGTGGTGCGCATCCCCCGCAGCGCCGGCCTGAAGGCTGCCCCTCTGGGGGATTCCGAAGCCCTGGAGGTGGGCGACTGGGCCATTGCCCTCGGCACCCCCTACGGCCTGGAGCGCACGGTGACGCTCGGCATCGTGAGCAGCCTGCACCGCAACATCACCAGCCTCGGTTTTTCGGATAAGCGTTTGG
This sequence comes from Cyanobacteria bacterium M_surface_10_m2_179, assembly GCA_016882545.1. Lineage (GTDB taxonomy): Bacteria > Cyanobacteriota > Cyanobacteriia > PCC-6307 > Cyanobiaceae > Vulcanococcus. The sequence goes on from VGPW01000066.1 coordinate 6,700, forward strand.
AGCTGATCCAAACCGATGCCGCCATCAACCCAGGCAATTCCGGTGGCCCGCTGATCAACGCCAGCGGCGAGGTGATCGGCATCAACACCCTGGTGCGCTCCGGCCCTGGGGCTGGCCTGGGTTTCGCCATCCCGATCAACCTGGCCAAGGGTGTGGCCACCCAGCTGGGCAATGGCACGGCCGTGGTGCATCCCTACCTCGGGCTGCAGCTGGTGCCCCTCAATCCGCGCCTCGCCCGCGACAACAACAGCGATCCCAATGCCTTGCTGCAACTGCCCGAGCGCGAGGGCGCGCTGGTGCAACGGGTGATGCCGGGCAGCCCCGCCGAGAAAGCGGGCTTGCGCCGTGGCGATCTGGTGGTGGCCGCCGCGGAGCAAACCGTGCCCGATCCGGCGGCGCTGCTACGCCTGGTGGAGGGATCGCAGGTGGGTGAGCTTCTGCCGCTCACGGTGCTGCGCGGGGAACAGGAGCTGGCGCTTTCGATCCGCCCCGAGGCCCTTCCCAGCGCCTGAGCTACGGTCTGCCCCTCTATTGGCTTGAGACGCGTGGATCTGCAGGATCAGATGAAGCAGGCCGTGGCTGCGGCTGCCACCGAGCAGATCCGCAGCGGCATGGTGGTGGGCCTGGGCTCCGGCTCCACGGCCGCTCTGATGATCAAGGCCCTCGGCGCCAAGCTCAAGAGCGGCGAGCTCACCAACATCGTGGGCGTGACCACCTCCTTCCAGGGCGAGGTGCTGGCCGCTGAGCTCGGGATTCCGCTCCAGAGCCTCAACGCCGTTGACCGGATTGATCTGGCGATCGATGGCGCCGATGAGGTGGATCCCTCCTTCCAGCTGATCAAGGGTGGAGGCGCCTGCCACGTGCAGGAAAAGCTGGTGGCGGTGCGGGCTGAGCGCTTTGTGGTGGTGGTGGATTCCACCAAGCTCGTGGACACCCTCAACCTCGGCTTCCTGCTGCCCGTGGAGGTGCTGCCCGGCGCCTGGCGTCAGGTGCAGGCGCAGCTCAAGCAGATGGGCGGTGATGCCCAGCTGCGCATGGCCGTGAAGAAGGCGGGCCCGGTGGTCACCGATCAGGGCAACCTGGTGCTCGATGTGAAGTTCGCCGGCGGCATCACCGATCCCGCAGGCCTGGAGAAGGAGATCAACAACCTGCCCGGCGTGCTCGAAAACGGCCTCTTCGTGAACATCACCGACCAGGTGCTGGTGGGTGAGATCACCGATGGCGTGGCCGGTGTGCGCGACCTGGTGAAGCGCTGAGCCGGCAGCCGGTTCAGTTCAGCCGGCGCCGCACCGATTCGGCGTGGCTGTGCAGCCCCTCGCTGTCGGCGAGGGTGCCCACGGCGGCACCGGTGGCTTCCAGGGCCTGGCGGTTGAACTGAATCAGGCTGGTGTGGCGCAGGAAGGTTTCCACGCACAGGGCGCCGGCGAAGCGGGCGGTGCCTGAGGTGGGCAGGGTGTGGTTGGGGCCGGCCAGGTAGTCGCCCACGGCTTCCGGCGTCCAAGCCCCCAGGAAGATGGCGCCGGCGTGCTGGATCTGATCGGCCAGCGGCTCGGGACGCTCCACCTGCAGCTCCAGGTGTTCCGGCGCGAAGCGATCGCTGAGGCGTGCCGCCTGATCGAGGCTGTCGCACACCACGATCAGGCCCCAATCGTTGAGGGCCTGGCGGGTGATCGTGGCGCGGGGGTGGCCGGCCAGCTGGGCCTCGATTGCGGCGGGCACGGCGGCTGCCAGCTCGGGGCTGGTGGTGAGCAGGATCGCCGCCGCCAGGGGATCGTGTTCGGCCTGGGCCAGCAGATCGGCGGCCACGTGGTCGGGGTTGGCGCTGTGGTCGGCGATCACCAGCACCTCGCTGGGGCCGGCCAGGGAGTCGATCGACACCCGGCCATACACCGCCTTCTTGGCCAGGGTCACGTAGAGGTTGCCCGGGCCGCTGATCACATCCACCCGGGGGATGCTTTCAGTGCCGTAGGCCAGGGCGGCAATGGCCTGAGCACCGCCCACCCGATAGATCTCCTCGATCCCCGCCAGATGGGCGGCGGCGAGCACGGTCTGGTTCACTTGCCCGTCCGGCTCGGGCGGAGTGACCATCACCAGCCGCTGCACGCCGGCCACGCGGGCGGGCACCGCATTCATCAACACCGTGCTCGGGTAGCTGGCGCGGCCTCCGGGCACATACAGGCCGGCCCGCTCCACAGGCCGCCAACGCCGACCGAGCCGCTCGCCATGCACACCGGTGACCTCCAGATCCGCCGGTTTCTGGCGCTGGTGGAAATCCACGATGCGGCGGTGGGCCAGTTTCAGGGCCTCCTGCAAGTCGGCAGGGGTGGCCTGCCAGGCGGCAGCCAGGGCGGCGGTGGGCACCCGCAGCGGGTCGGGCCGCACGCCGTCGAAGCGTTCGGTGAGCTCCATCAGGGCTGCATCGCCCTGCTGCCGCACCTGCTCAATGATGGCGTCCACCCGCTGGGCGGCCTCCTGGCTCTGGCCGCCACCGGTGCGTTCGGCGATGGCTTCGAGCCGATCTCCTGCGGCCTGGGCGTCATGCAACACCTCGATCCGCAGCACAGCGCTGTCGCTGGCTGTTGGAGAGGCGGCAGAGGCGGTCATGGCGGAGGCTGGGCTCTGGTCAAGCTAGAGGCCCGTGTGGTGTCCCCCGGTCGGGCCTGGGGGTAGAGTCGTCGTTTGCCGAGCCAGCGCAGTACCGCCTGTGGCCAATAACAAGTCGTCGAAGAAGCGCGTTCTGATCGCTGAGCGCAATCGCCTGCACAACCGCACCTACAAATCTGCGGTGCGCACCCTGATGAAGCGCTGCTTCGCCGCCTGTGTGGCCTACGCCCAGGAGCCCGGTGATGCCGCCAAGCAAACCGTTCAGACCACGCTGAACGCTGCCTTCAGCAAGATCGATAAAGCCGTGAAGGTGGGTGTGCTGCACCGCAACAACGGCTCCCATCAGAAGTCGCGCCTCAGCGCCGCTGTGAAGAAGGTGGTTGAGCCCGCAGCCAAGGCCTGATCGGCTTCTGAGTTGCTGTCTTGTTTAGGGTTCGGGCATCGCCTGAACCCTTTTTTTATGGCTGCGGCCGTCGCCCTCGAGAGCCTGGATGCTCCCCTGATCGACAGCCACTGCCACATCGTCTTCCGCAATTTCGACGACGACCTGGAGGAGGTGGCCCAGCGCTGGCGCGATGCTGGTGTGGGCCGCCTCCTTCACGCTTGTGTGGAGCCTTCCGAGATCCCGGCGATCCGGGCCCTGGCCGATCGCTTCCCCGAGCTCCGCTACGCCGTGGGCGTGCACCCGCTCGATCCCGAGCACTGGCAGAGCGACACGCCGGCGGTGTTGCGGGCCGCTGCTCTGGATGACGCCCGCGTGGTGGCCATCGGCGAGCTGGGCCTGGATCTGTTTCGCGACAAGAACCTTGAGCAGCAGCTGGCGATGCTTCGGCCCCAGCTGGATCTGGCGGTGGAGCTGGATCGGCCCGTGATCATTCACTGCCGCGATGCGGCCGAGCCGATGCTCGCCGAGCTGTGGGAGCGGGCCAGTCGCGGCGTCTGCCCCCGCGGTGTGATGCATTGCTGGAGCGGCACGCCGGAGGAGATGGCGGCCTTCCTGGAGCTGGGCCTGTTCATCAGCTTCAGCGGTAATGTCACCTTCCCCAAGGCCAGCGACACCCACGCCTGCGCCCAGCAGGTGCCGGCCGATCGCTATCTGGTGGAAACCGATTGCCCGTTCCTGGCGCCGGTACCGCGGCGCGGCAAACGCAACGAACCAGCGTTTGTGGCGGCGGTGGCGGAGCGGGTGGCGGAGCTGCGCGGAGAGACCCTGCAGGCAGTGGCTCGCCAGAGCACGGCCAACGCCTGCGCCCTGTTTGGGCCCGCTCTTCACAATGTATGATGTTTCATTGGCCTGGCAGCGGGTTGTGGTTTATCCGAGCCCTCTGCAGCCTGAAAGCGCACGCCAGTGTTCTGGCGCGCCTGCCCGTCCCCCTGGTGCTGTTGTCTTTCCG
>VGPW01000067.1 GCA_016882545.1 Cyanobacteria bacterium M_surface_10_m2_179
AAACGTTTCAGTTGTCCAGGTGCTCCTCAACCCAATCTCAGCCTCGCGGCTTTCAATCGGCTCTCGGATCTGCGGCTTCTCAACCGCTTGTTGAACCTACACCACCGGCTTCCCGGGCTTTCGGTTCACAGCGATCTCGCGACCGCCAAATGAACCTACAACACCGATCTCTCGGGGGTCTTCGGTTCCTGCTCCTTCCACCTCTCGGGGACGGCGCAGTCCAAAACCATAACACCGGGTGGTCCGTTGGTGTCAACCCCTACAGAAGAGCTGACGGGATCGGCCGCCATTTCTAGGGTTTGGGGCAGTGAGGCCTGAGGCTGGACCCGAGATGGCCAAGCAGTTCAGCCAGGAACGGCTGCGGGTTCGGCCCAGCTCCAAGGAAGAAGCCGTGGTGGCTGCGGCCACCGATCACTTCGAACGCACCCTGATCCGCGTGCGCGGTGAGTGGGTGGGATCGGTGGCCGCGCTCACCCATCCCGGCGGCAAGGACGACGCTCTCAATTACGGCGAAGTGTTCCTGCGGGACAACGTGCCCGTGATGCTGCTGCTGCTCGTGCAGGGGCGTTACGCCATTGTGCGCAACTTCCTGGAAACCTGCCTGGAACTCCAGAGCAGTGCCTACCAAACCCGTGGCGTGTTCCCCACCAGCTTTGTGGAGGAACACGGCAACCTGCTCGCCGACTACGGCCAACGCTCAATCGGGCGCATCACCTCCGTGGACGCGAGCCTGTGGTGGCCCGTGCTGTGCTGGCTCTATGTGCGCCGCAGCCGCGACTGGGAATTTGGAAGCAGCCAGCGCGTGCAACGGGGGGTGCAGCTCCTGCTGGATCTGGTGCTGCATCCCACCTTTGAAGGCACACCGGTGTTGTTTGTGCCGGATTGCGCCTTCATGATTGATCGCCCCATGGATGTGTGGGGTGCACCGCTGGAAATCGAGGTGCTGCTGTTCGGCTGCCTCGGCAGCTGCTGCCAGCTGATGGCACTGGCGCAGAAGAACCACAACAGCCGCCTGCTGGAACAGCGGCTGGTGCTCACCCGCGAGTGGAAGCACGAACTGCGCCGTTACCTGCTCAAGCACTACTGGGTGACGAGCAAAACCATGCAGGTGCTGCGGCGCCGGCCCACCGAGCAATACGGCGAAACCCAGGCCCTCAACGAGTTCAATGTGCAACCCCAGGTGATTCCACCCTGGCTGCAGGACTGGTTGGAGGACCGGGGCGGCTATCTGATCGGCAACATGCGCACCGGTCGGCCGGACTTTCGCTTCTACAGCCTGGGCAACAGCCTGGCCTGCCTGTTTGAACTGATCACCGCACCCCAGCAGCGGGCTCTGTTCCGGCTGGTGCTGCACAACCGTGAACACCTGATGGCGCAGATGCCGATGCGGATCTGCCACCCGCCACTGGAAGCGCAGGAATGGAGTGCCAAGACCGGTTCTGATCCCAAGAACTGGCCCTGGAGCTATCACAACGGCGGACACTGGCCCAGCCTGCTCTGGTATCTCGGCGGTGCGGTGCTGCTGCACGAGCAGCGCTACCCCCAGGCGGATGTGCTGCTGATGGGGCAGATGAAGGCGATGCTGGAGGAGTGCTACTGGATGCAGCTCAACCAGCTGCCGCGCCAGCAATGGGCGGAATACTTCGATGGCCCCACCGGCACCTGGGTGGGACAACAGGCACGCACCTATCAGACCTGGACCATCGTGGGCTTCCTGCTGCTGCACCACCTGTTGCGGGTAGAACCCAGCGATGTGGGACTGCTGGACATCAACAGCAACTGAGCCCCAACCGCCTGCGGGCAAAAAAAACCCCGGCCATGGGCCGGGGTGAACTGCGCAGAGCGCTGGTGAGAACGATCAGAACAGACCGATCAGAACAAACCGAGGGTCAGTGACTTGTCGATGGGCAGAGCAGCGCCGATACCCAGATAGATGGTGAACACGGTGCCGAACAGGAAGGCAGCCATGGCCACGGGGCGACGGAAGGGGTTCTGGAACTTGTTGAAGCTCTCGATGAAGGGCACCAACATCAGACCCAGCGGGATCATGGTTTGCAGAGCGATACCCAGCAGCTTGTTGGGCACCACGCGCAGGATCTGGAACACGGGGTAGAGGTACCACTCAGGAAGGATCTCCAGCGGAGTGGCGAAGGGATCGGCCTTATCACCGAGCATGGCGGGGTCGAGCACAGCCAGGCCCACCAGGCAGGCGAGGGTGCCCAGGATCACCACCGGGAAGATGTAGAGCAGGTCGTTGGGCCAGGCCGGCTCGCCGTAATAGTTGTGGCCCATGCCCTTGGCCAGCTTGGCCCGCAGCTTGGGATCGCTCAGATCAGGCTTCTTGAGGATGTGCATGACAGTGACCGATGAGGTGGCCTGGTGTCAGGAGGCTAGGTAGCGACCTGGTTGGAACGAGGTTGAACGAGGAGCCGTGGACAGGGATCGCAACAATGCGCAACCCCTGCTACCCAAGACGAATCAGAGGGGACCGGAGATGCCTTGCTTCCGGATCATCAGGAAGTGGATCAGCATGAACACGGCCAGCAGCCAGGGCATCACGAAGGTATGCAGGCTGTAGAAGCGCGTGAGGGTGGACTGGCCCACGCTCTCGCCGCCGCGCAGCAGCTCAACCATGAAGTCGCCCACGACGGGCACAGCAGCGGGAACACCGGACACGATCTTCACGGCCCAGTAACCAACCTGATCCCAGGGGAGGGAGTAGCCGGTAACCCCGAAGGACACGGTGATCACGGCCATGGTGACGCCGGTGATCCAGGTGAGCTCACGGGGGCGCTTGAAGCCACCGGTGAGGTACACGCGGAACACGTGCAGGATCAGCATCAGCACCATCATCGAGGCGCTCCAGCGGTGCACCGAGCGGATCAGCCAGCCGAAGCTGACATCCGTCATCAGGTATTGCACCGAGGCATAGGCCTCAGCCACGGTCGGCTTGTAATAGAAGGTCATCGCGAAGCCGGTCGCGAACTGGACCAGGAAGCAGACCAGGGTGATGCCGCCCAGGCAATAGAAGATGTTGACGTGGGGCGGCACGTACTTGGACGCCACGTCGTCAACGATTTCCTGGATGTCCAGGCGCTCGTTGAACCAGTCGTAAACGGGCGATGACTTTCCGCCGGCGGCGGGTGAGGAGTTCGCCATGCAGCGAGAGGGTTTGGTTGGCAGAGTCTACCGATCACCTCTGGCCGCCCGTGAGCGCTGCACAGCCTTTGACACTGATGGCGCAGCGACTCCGCCGGTTTCTGCTCAAACAGGCCAAAAACGCTGCGGCGCTGGCGCTCTGCGGGCTGGTGCTGTTGGGCATGGGTGCCAGCGCCAGCGCCCTCAACGACGGCCAGCAACTGGTGGTGGAGAGCTGGCGTCTGGTGAACCAGAGCTACGTGGATCCAGATCGCTTCGACACGATCCACTGGAAACGGCTGCGCCAGAAAGCCTTGGAACGACCGATCCAGAGCAGCACGGATGCCTACGACGCGATCGACTGGATGCTGGCGCCGATCGGCGACCCCTACACCCGCCTGCTGCGCCCGAGCGATTTCACCGCGCTCAAGGCCAGCACCCAAGGCAGCGTCAGCGGTGTGGGGCTGCAGCTGGGCATCCCCAAGAACGACACCGCCATCGTGGTGATCGCGCCCCTGGAGGGCTCCCCCGCCGCAGAAGCCGGCATCGTGAGCGGCAGCGAGCTGCTGCGGGTGGATGGCACGCCCACCGCTGATCTCGGACTGGAAAGCACGGCGGCGCGACTGCGGGGCCAAGCCGGCACCACCGTGCTGCTGGAGGTTCTCCCCCCCGGAGGCCGGCTGCGGGAAGTGGAACTGCGGCGCCGCCAGGTGGATCTGCTGCCGGTGCGCAGCCGCTTGATCGAGGCTGCGGGCCACAAGCTGGGTTACCTGCGGATCACGCAGTTCGCGGAACCGGTGCCGCAGCAGGTGGCCGAGAGCCTGGCCCAACTGCAGCAGCAGGGGATGGAAGCGCTGGTGCTGGATCTGCGCAACAACTCCGGCGGCCTGGTGAGCGCCGGGCTGGCGGTGGCCGATCAACTGCTCGACGGCGCCACGATCGTGGAAACCCGCAACCGAGATGGCTTCAGCGACCCTCAGCAGGCCAACCGCGGCCTGCTCTATGGCGGCCCGATGCTGACGCTGGTGAACAGCGGCACCGCCAGCGCCAGCGAAATCCTGGCGGGAGCGCTGCAGGACGACGCACGCTCCAGCCTGCTGGGTGGGCGCACCTTCGGCAAAGGGCTGATCCAAACCTTGATCGGCCTCGGCGGAGATGGCAGCGGCCTGGCGGTCACGGTGGCTCGCTACGTCACCCCCAATGGCCGCGACATCCAGAACCTGGGCATCGAGCCGGATCGGTTGCTACCGCAGCCAGAGCCGCTGGAACCCGGCGGCGCCGAGGACAGCTGGCTGACAGCGGCCGTCCAGCAGCTCACAACCCAGCTGGAGCAACCCGGATGACAGGCTCCCGCACCTACCACGATCCCCTGCACGGGGCGATTCGGCTGGATCGTGAGCACCCGGCCGAGGCCCTGGCTATCGCCCTGATCGACACAGCGCCGTTCCAGCGCCTGCGCAGGATCCGGCAGCTGGGCCCGGCCTCACTCACCTTTCATGGAGCCGAATCGAGCCGCTTCACCCATTCACTCGGCGTGCTGGATCTGGCGCGGCGGGCCCTGCGGGAGCTGAGCCACTTCCACCCCCAACTGGAGCAGCACGCGGGCCTGCTCTACGCCGCCGCCCTGCTGCACGACGTGGGCCACGGCCCCCTGAGCCACTCCGGGGAAGAGATGTATGGCCTGCACCACGAAGCCTGGTCGGCGCGGTTGATCCGCGAGCACCCGAGCCTTCGGGAACCGCTGGAGGCCTTCGCACCCGGCATCGCCGCTGCCGTGGCCGACCTGCTGCTGCACGGCCGCTCCCCCAACGCCGCCATCAAGGCCCTGGTGAGCAGCCAGCTCGACTGCGACCGGCTCGACTACCTGCTGCGCGACAGCTACAGCACCGGCACCCGCTACGGGCAGCTGGATCTGGAGCGGATCCTGGCCAGCCTCACCCTGGCGCCGGACGGCAACCTGGCGCTGCACCCCAAGGGGCTGATGGCGGTGGAGCACTACCTGGTGGTGCGCAACCTGATGTATCGCAGCGTGTACAACCACCGCCTCAATGTGGTGTGCAACTGGCTGCTGAACCGCACGATCGCCGTGGCCCGTCAACTGGGGCCGCAGCGGGTGTGGGCCGATGCCGTGATGGCGCGCTGGCTCTGGCAGGCCGATGCCCTGGGGCTGGACGACTTCCTGGGCAACGACGACCACCGCACCGGCTATCACCTGCAGCGGTGGAAAGAGGAGGGGCCGCAGGAGCTGCAAGAGCTCTGCGTGCGGCTGCTCGATCGGCGCCTGCTCAAGGCCAGCGATGTGAGCGGGCTGCCCCGCGAGCGGCGGCTGGAGCTCCTGGCCCTGGCCCAACGGCTGAGCGAGCAGGCGGGGCTGCACGCCGATCTCTGCTGCGGCCTGCAAAGCCAGAAAAACCGCGGCTATCACCCCTACCGCGGCGGGCTGAGGCTGTGGGATGGCCGGCACCTCACCGCCCTGGAGCAGCGCTCTCCCCTGGTGCAGAGCCTGAGTGAGGCCCGTGAAAGCGCCTGGCTGATCCATCCGCCGGAGATCACCGTGCCGCTCCGGGCCCAGTTGGCGCTGGAAGCGAGCGATGGTGCTGCCTAACTTGCTGGGCATGCACAACAGACCCCTGGTCGCCTTGCAGCTCAAGGCCGAGGCCGAAAGCAGCGCCTCCGCCCTGGAGGAGGTGCAAGCCCAGCTGAGCCATGCCACCGCCGCTGGGGTGAGCTGGCTGGATTGCCATAACCGTGTGCTCACGCTGCCGGAGCTCAGGGAGATCCAGAAGTTGTTAGCGGAAGCGGCGAAGCCGCTGGTGCGGGTGTTGGCCTGCCAGCCCCTGGCGCTGGTGGCCCCGGCGGCGCTGGGGCTGGAGACGGAGCTGCAGCAGGGGCCATCCCCAGTGATGCAGTCCGAGCCGGCGAGCGACCCGCTCACCATTCATCGCGGCACCCTGCGCTCCGGGGATCACCTGGAGGTGAGCGGATCGCTGCTGGTGCTGGGCGATGTGAATCCGGGCGCACGCGTGAGCGCCGCTGGGGATGTGCGCGTGTGGGGGCGGCTGCGGGGCGTGGCCCATGCCGGCCAGGGGGGCGACCAGCGCGCCCGGATCGTGGCCCTGCAGCTGCGGCCGCTGCAGCTGCGCATCGCCGATGCCTTGGCCCGCGGGCCGGAGGATCAGCCACCGCCGGGGTTCTGCGAACAAGCCGTGCTGCGCGATGGCGTGATCGCGATCGAACCGGCCGAACCGCAATGGCCGCTGGAGCTGGGGCCCGGAGCGGGCCGCGAGCCCTAGCGATTCACCAAACCAAGCCCGCCCATCAAGCCGGCCACCGCCATGAACCACAGCGGCGAGATTTTGGTGCGCAGCATCAACACACACACCACCAGCGAAACGGCATAGGCGGGCGTGTCGTGGTCGGAGATGCGCAGGATCTTCAGGCCCACGGCGAACAGGATGCCGAGCGTGATCGGCCCCAGCCCCCGCTCGAAGGCCACGCGCCAGGGGCTGTTGCGCAGGCGATTCCAGCTCAGCGCCGCCGCCACCATCACCAGCGTGGAGGGCAGCAGGATCGCCGCCTCCGCCGCCAGGCCACTGAGCACACCCCAGAGGGGGCCTTCCTTCACCGCGGCCCCCATGCCGAGCAAGCCCACGATCATCGAGCTGGGCCCTGGCGCGGCCTCGGCCAAGGCGTAGATGTCGGCGAACTGGCGCGAGCTGAGCCAGCAGTATTGGTCGACGGCGAGGTGGTGGTATTCGCTGAGCAGGGTGTTGCCGCCACCGAGCGAAAACAGCGACAGGCTCAGGAAATCCCAGATCACCGCCAGCAGGTTGCGCCAATCCCCCAGCGACACGGGCTGGCAGACGGTGGTGCTGAGGCTCGCCAGAAGCGGGCTCATCGCTGCTCGGTGCGCGGCCAATACCAGGCCATCGCCAGGGGACCGGCGATCAGCACCAGCGGCACCAGGCGCACATGGAACACGCTCATGGCGATGAAACTGCAGGCCGCCAGCAGCAGCGCCACAGGATCGCGGTTGTAAGCGCCCGCGATCTTGAACCCCATCGATAAGGCCATGCCGGCGGAGGCGGTGATCACCCCAGCGAGCACACGATCTACCGCGAGGGTTTCGTGGAGGTAGAAGTAGCCGAGGCCCAGCAGCAGCAGCAGGCTGAACGGCAGCAGCAGGATGCCGCACAGGGCCGCGATGGCGCCGGCCAGTCCATGAAAACGGCTGCCGATGTAAACGGCCATGTTGATCTGATTGGGGCCCGGGAACAGCCGCGCCACGGTGAGACCGGTGATGAACTCCTCCTTGCTCATCCACTGACGGTCTTCCACCACGATCCGCTCGCTCCACGCGGACAAGCCACCGCCAAAGGAGGACAACGCCACCTGCTGCATCCCGAGGAACAGCTGCAGACGGGTGGGATGCACGCCTTCCGTCATCAGTGGTGCACGAAGTGAGGGTCGGGCGCCAGCTCACCGTGTTCGGGATAGGTGGGATCCAGAGGGTCGGGGGCGCTGTAGCGCTTGGAGGCCTGCCAATCGGCCTCAAAGGTGGCCTCCAACCGCTGAATCACCGTGGGGCAATCGATCTCAATGCCGAGCTCGCGGCGCACATCAAAGGCACTGCGGTCGATGTTCATCGAGCCGGTCATGGCCGACTGGCCATCCACAAGGATCAGCTTGGCGTGCAGCTTCAGGTGCTTCTGGCGCCGGATCTTCACCCCACACAGCGCCATCACCCGCAGGGAGCTGAAGGTGTCGTAAACATCCCAATCACTGAGGCCGTGCTTGCCGCCGCACAGCACCCGCACCTTCACACCCCGGTCGCGGGCCGCCACAATCCGCTCGAGGATCACCGCGTCCACAAATTTGGGGTGCTGAATCCAAAGGCATTTGCGGGCTGAGTCGATCACCCGCGCCATCTGACCGCGACTATGGGCACTGCTCCACACCAGGCCCACATCCAACCGCGGCTCGAAGAAGGTGCGGTGCCAGTCGGCCTCAAAACCTGCCCGCACCTGCTCAATCACCTCAGGGTCGTGGGTCACGACGCCGTAATCGCGGGTTTCGGTGAAATATTTGTCCGAGAGGTTGAAGGTGGCGATCAGGGCTGCATGGCCATCGATCACCATCGATTTCTCGTGGGTCACCGGAAAGCTCTCACTGGTCCAGACCACCTCCACCCCCTGGCTTTGCAGCAGGGCGAAGGCGTCATCGTTCCAGCGGTCACCGCCTGAGGTGTGTGGGTTGAGCATCACCCGCACCCGCACCCCCCGCTCCCGGGCGCGGAACAACGCCAGCTCGATCGACTCGCTCTACAGCTTGAACTGCTTCAACAACAGCTCGTCAGAGGCCTGGTCGATGAGCTCGACCACCGCCGCATCGCCGTCATCGGGCATCACAAGCAGGCGCTGACCGCTGGCGGCGGCAACCATGACCACGAAACTCAGTGGCTCTGTTCTAGGGACTGAGCCAGGGTTTGCCCAGCAAGCGCAACACCATGCGCCATCGGCAAATGGCCTTAACCTGCCTCGATTCCAGACCGTGCCCGTGACCACCTCGGGGAGCCGCTCCATCCTGATCTGCTCAGGCAAGGGGGGCGTGGGAAAAACCACGCTCACCGCCAACCTGGGCATTGCCCTAGCTCGGCAGGGCATGCGCACCGCTGTGCTCGATGCCGATTTCGGCCTGCGCAATCTCGACCTGCTGCTGGGGCTCGAGAACCGGATCGTGTACACCGCCCAGGAGGTGCTCTCCGGCAACTGCCGGCTCGACCAGGCCCTGGTGAAGCACAAGCAAGAGCCCAACCTGGCGCTGCTGCCGGCGGGCAATCCGCGCATGCTCGAGTGGCTCAAGCCCGAGGACATGCAAACGATCGTCGGCATGCTGCGGGAGCACTTCGATGTGGTGTTGATCGACTGCCCTGCCGGAATCGAGGACGGCTTCAAGAACGCCGCCGGCGCCGCGGAGGAAGCGATCGTGATCACCACCCCGGAAGTGTCCGCTGTGCGGGACGCTGACCGGGTGATCGGCCTGCTCAACACCCGCGGCATCCAGCCGATCCAGCTGGTGCTCAACCGGGTGCGCCCCAAGATGATGGCCAACCAGGAGATGCTGGGCGTCGACGATGTGACGGACATCCTGGCCCTGCCCCTGCTGGGGCTGGTGCTCGAGGACGAGCAGGTGATCGTGAGCACCAACCGCGGCGAACCGCTCACCCTCAATGGCAGCGGCTCTCCTGCCGCCCAGGCTTACAACAACATCGCCCGCCGCGTTTGCGGTGAGGACGTGCCCCTGCTCGACCCTGCCAAGGTGCGGCGCGGCCTGCGGGCCAAGATCGGCCGCCTGATGCACACCAAAATTTTCTGAGCCGATGACCTTGCGCGACTTTGTGAACAAGCTGCTCGGTCGTCAGCCCGCCAGCGCCACCACAGCCAAGCAGCGGCTCCAACTGGTGCTCGCCCACGACCGCAGCGACCTCAATCCTGAGCTGCTGGAGCAGATGCGCCGCGAGATCTTCGAGGTGGTGAGCCGCTACGTGGAAATCGACCTCGAAGAAGGCGATGTGAGCCTGGAAACCGAAGACCGGGTCACCGCCCTGGTGGCCAACCTGCCGATTCGGCGCACCAAACCGCTGCCCGAGGCGGAACCTGATCCCGTGTGGAGCGCCAGCCAGGCCTGAGGGGAATGCTCAGGGCATTGCCGCCACCCGCGCCATGCCCGTCACCACCGTCACCCCCGCTGAACAGGCAGTGCTGCATCGCTTGTTGCGGGGGTTGAACAACCGTTCGATCGCCGCCGAGCTGCTGCTCAGCCACCGCACGGTGGAAAGCCACATCTCCCGGCTGCTCACCAAGACCGGCTGCCAAAGCCGCACTCAGCTGCTGCTCTGGGCCCTGGCCGAGCGATAAGCTCCCAGCCGGAGTGCAGGCTCCATTGCCGGCTTAGCTCAGTGGTAGAGCAGCGCTTTTGTAAAGCGAAGGCCATCGGTTCAAATCCGTTAGCCGGCTTGATGGATCACAACATTCGTCGCATCGATCGGCACCAGGCGACTGTGCTGATTCCAGGCCTGCAGCATTAAAAAAGGCCCCGTTGGGGGCCTTGCAATCACTGAATGGGAATGCTGTCTGATCAATCAGAGAGCGTTACCACGAGGCAGAACCTCTTCAGGGAAGACGAAGTTTTCGTGCGGCTGGTCAGCCGGTGCCATCCAGGCACGCAGACCTTCGTTCAGAAGAATGTTCTTCGTGTAGAAGG
>VGPW01000068.1 GCA_016882545.1 Cyanobacteria bacterium M_surface_10_m2_179
GGCTTGCATCAGCGTGAGGCGCAGGGCATCGAGGGGATCAGAAGCCATCGGAGCCGAGCGGCGGCGCTGCAAGTGATCACAGTCTGGCGTGCAGAGGCGGGCTGCTCAGCGGGCGCCGGTTTCCACGGGTGGTTGCACGATTTGCTGCCGGCAGAACTGCTGCGATCCCCACCACCAGCCAGCTCCAACGGCTACCACCACCAGGGCCGTGAACGGCAGCAGCGCCTGGCGGGTCACGGGCAGCACCATCCACTCGCTCCAGTCGCGCAGCAGCCGTTCGCGATCAAACCGACGGCGCTCACTCACCTCCTGCTGGAGTCGGCGCTTCAGCGCTTTGGCCACCCAACGCTCAAAGGCGCGCTTCTTGGTGACGGCCATCTTGCGCTCCACCTCGAGCAGCTGGCCGGGGGTGAGCTCGGGGTTGAAGGTGCTGATCAGCTCCAGGCTCTTGAGAAACATCTCAACAGCCCCATCCTTGATCACCCGCTCGTCATCGCTGAGCAGATCCCAATCGAGTTCGGGATAGAAGCGCAGCCGGTTAGCGCTCACCTGATCCTCAGCCAGCTGGCCGGGCTCGCGCAGCCAGCGATCGGTATTGGCATCGAAGCGGCGCCAATAGAGGAAGGGGTTGAGGTAGATCACCTTGCCGGCCAGCTGGATGCTGTCCTGCTGGAGGCGGCGCTGCAGCTGGAGGTCCTGCTGGGGGGCGGCGGTCAAGGCTCCTGAGCCGGGGCCCCGAGGGTAACGGAGCCGTCCAGCTACGGCCAGCTGTAGCCCACTACTCCCACTCGATCGTGCCGGGGGGCTTGCTGGTGATGTCGAGCACCACCCGGTTCACGCCCTTCACCTCATTCACGATGCGATTGGAGATCGTTTCCAGCAGGTCGTAGGGCAGGCGCGACCAGTCGGCAGTCATGCCGTCCTCCGACGACACGCAGCGCAGCACGATCGGGAAGGCATAGGTGCGCTTATCGCCCATCACGCCAACGCTGCGCACCGGCAACAGCACCGCAAAGGCCTGCCAGATGTCGTGATAAAGCCCGGCGGTTTTGATCTCCTCGCGCACGATCAGATCGGCATCGCGCAGGATGTCGAGCTTGTCGTCGGTGACCTCGCCGAGGATGCGGATCGCCAGGCCTGGGCCCGGGAAGGGATGGCGGCCCACGATCTCCTGGGGCAAACCAAGGCTGCGGCCCACCTTGCGCACTTCATCCTTGAAGAGCTTGCGCAGCGGCTCCACCAGCTTGAACTGCAGATCCTTGGGCAGGCCCCCCACGTTGTGGTGGCTCTTGATCTTCACGGCCACCCGCTCACCCGTTTTGGGATCCACGTTGGTGCCGGCGCTCTCGATCACATCGGGATAGAGGGTGCCCTGGGCGAGGTAATCGAAGGGGCCGAGGCGCTTGCTCTCCTCCTCAAACACGCGGATGAATTCCGTGCCGATCAGCTTGCGCTTCTCTTCAGGATCGGTGACACCAGCCAGCTTGTTGATGAAGCGTTCACGGGCGTTGATGTATTCCACGTTGATGTGGAAACGTTTGTCGAAAAACTCCACCAGAAACTCAGGCTCCCCTTTGCGCATGAAGCCCTGGTCGATGAACATGCAGGTGAGCTGATCACCGATCGCCTTGTGCAGCAGGAAGGCGAGCGTGGAGGAATCCACACCACCGGAGAGCGCCAGCAGCACGCGCTTATCACCCACCTGGCGGCGCACATCGGCCACTGCTTCATCAATGAAGGCGGCGGTGGTCCAATCGGGCACACATCCGCAGATGTGATACACGAAATTGCGCAGCAGGGCCATGCCGCACACGGAATGCACCACCTCCGGGTGGAACTGCACGCCGTAGAGGCGGCGTTCGTGGTGGGCCACCGCCGCTTCAGGCGTGTTGTCGGTGTGCGCCAAACGCACAAAACCATCCGGCAGGCGCTCCACGGAATCACCGTGGCTCATCCACATCGTGGAGCCCTCATCCACGTTGGTAAGTAGATCGGTGGGGTCGTCCACGTAGAGCGGCGCCTTGCCGTATTCAGCGCGGCCGGCCGCCACCACCGAGCCCCCCAGCTGCTGCACCATCAGCTGCATGCCGTAGCAAACACCCAGCACCGGAATCCCCAGATTCCAGATCTCCGGATCACACAACGGCGCATACTCGGCATACACCGAACTGGGCCCGCCGCTGAGAATGATCCCCTTGGGATTGATCGCCTTCAGTTCTGCCGCGGTGGTGCTGTAACCCATCACCAGGGAGTAGACCTCGGTCTCCCGCACGCGCCGGGCAATCAGCTCGGAATACTGAGAACCGAAATCGAGAATCACGATCGCTGGATGGCGATCGGTTTCGCCGATGGCGGTGGGGTTCACGTTGGACATAGGGCGGCCAGCTGCTGCGGCCCGGGCAATCCCATCACCCTAGATCTCGGGCCCGGAAGGCCTCCAACAGGGCCGCACCGCTGGGGCCCTCCGCACAGATGCGGCGCTCCCGATCGAACAGCACCGCCCCCACGCGCATCCGGTTCTGGCCATGGCGAGCCACGTAGCGCTCACTGCGCTGCTCCACCGCTGCGGCCAGCTGCTGTTGCAGCTGGCGAGCCACCGCCGCATCCGCCTCAGCCAGCCCACGCAAGGCCTCATCGACGCTGGCGGCGCCAGCGAGCTGCTGCAACTGCTGCAGCGGCAGGCCGAGCAGGGCGGCCTGGGTGGTGAGCACCTCGAGGCGACCATCAGCAAGGTGGTGGTGGGTGTGGAAGATGCCGCCCGCCAACTTGATCAACTTCCCCTGGTAGCCGAACAGCAACAGCCGCTGCACCCCCTGCTCGGCGGCAGCCACGAGCAGAGGGCCGATCCAATTGCCACTCTTGAGCAGCAGCGGCGCCGGCAGACCCAGCTGAGGCGCCAGATCCAGGCCGTTTTCGCCGATCACCAACACGAGATCTCCGGCCAGCGCTTGATCGGCGGCCCGCTCCGCCAGCTGGGCGCGGGCGCTGGCCAACTGGTGGGGGTCGGCGCTGCGTTGCACCGCCGCCTGGGTGCCGATCAGGGCCAGGCCATCCACCACGCCAAAGGCCGCATTGCTGGTGCGCGTGGCCAGCTCCCGCCCCCCCGGCAAGGTGATCCGCAGGCGCAGCCCCTGGCCTTCCGGCAGCAAGGGCCGGAGGTTGCACGCGAGCAAGGCGCGGGCAAACCCCGACACGCACAGGTCGGCGCTGCCGGCCAACACCCCCACCCCCTCGCCGGCCTCGAGCTCGAGCCAGGGCTGCTCGGAGAGCGGCTCCGCCCAACAGGCCTCCACCCACACCGCCAGCCCGCGGGTGAGATCCAGCCCCTCACCGGGATCGCAGCGACTGACGCCCAGAGCCCGCCCCGGTGCCAGCAGCGCAGCCGCTTCCACGGGCACCGGCTGCGGCAGCGCCTCCGGCTGATCAGGCTCGAGCCTCAGCGGCACCTGATCGATCGCCGACGCCTCGCCGCGCAAGCGCTGGACAGCCGCCACGGCTGCCGCCGCCACCCACACCGGCAGGGTGTAGCCGCAACTGGTCATCGCAGGCACCGGGAAGGCTGTTTTTTAAGGTGGTGGATTGCGCCGCATCGGGCTGCGCAGCCGCCTCCAGATCCGCCCCACCAGCCTCTTCCATGCAGGACAAGCTCACCCTGATGATCCCCGGCCCCACTCCGGTGCCGGAAACCGTCCTGCAGGCGATGGGGAAGCACCCCATCGGTCACCGCAGCGCCGACTTCCAGAAGATCGTGCGCCGCACCACCGAGCAGCTGCAGTGGCTGCATCAAACCAAGAACGATGTGTTGGTGATCACCGGCAGCGGCACCGCCGCCATGGAAGCCGGAATCATCAATGTGCTGAGCAAGGGCGACAAGGTGCTCTGCGGCGATAACGGCAAGTTTGGTGAGCGCTGGGTGAAGGTGGCCAAGGCCTATGGCCTGGATGTGGAGGTGGTGAAGGCCGAGTGGGGCCAGCCCCTCGACCCCGAAGCCTTCCGCGCCGCCCTAGAGGCCGACAACGCGAAAGCGATCAAGGCCGTGATCCTCACCCACTCGGAAACCTCCACCGGGGTGATCAACGATCTGGAAACGATCGCGAAGCACGTGCGGGCCCACGGCACCGCTCTCACCATCGCCGACTGCGTGACCAGCCTGGGTGCCTGCAGCGTGCCGATGGATGCCTGGGGCATCGATGTGATCGGCTCCGGCTCCCAGAAGGGCTACATGATGCCGCCGGGCCTGGCCTTCGTGGCCATGAGCGATCGTGCCTGGGCTGCGGCCGAGCGCTCGGACCTGCCGAAGTTCTATCTGGATCTGGCCAAATACCGCAAATCGGCCCACGCCGACAGCAACCCCTTCACCCCGGCCATCAACCTCTATTTCGCGCTGGAAGCAGCGCTGGAGATGATGCAAGCCGAGGGGCTCGAGGCGATCTTTGCCCGCCATGCCCGCCACCGCGCCGCCGCCCAGGCCGGCATGAAGGCCATCGGCCTGCCCCTCTATGCCGCTGAGGGCTGCGGCAGCCCGGCGATCACCGCCGTGGCACCCGACGGCATCGACGCCGAGAGCCTGCGCAAGAAGGTGAAGGAGCGCTTCGACATCCTGCTGGCCGGTGGACAGGACCACCTCAAGGGCCATGTGTTCCGCATCGGCCACCTGGGCTTTGTGTGCGATCGCGACGTGCTCACCGCCGTGGCCGCCATCGAAGCCACCCTGCAGGAGCTGGGCCTACACAAGGGCACCGCAGGGGCCGGCGTGGCCGCTTGCGCCGCAGCCCTCGCCGGCTGATCGGGCGCAGGATTGCTAGGGTTGGCCGGAGCCAAGTTTGAGAGCTTTCTCAACACTCTGGCCAGCCAATCTGAACAGAGAATGTTCGGATTTGCGGGTGTAATTCAGTGGTAGAATGTCAGCTTCCCAAGCTGAACGTCGCCGGTTCGAGCCCGGTCACCCGCTTTTGTTCAGGTCCGCAATCAGTTGCGCGGCTTGATCAGCTGCAACACCTGGGGCCCCACGCTGCCTGCACGGCGCTCGCAATCGAGGGAGCGCAAAATCAACCGGGCGGCTCGTTCAATCTCTCCTTGCTCCGCAGCTTGAGCTGCAGCATCCGCGTGACTGGATGCTTCGTTCAATAAATCTTCGCGGCGAGCGGCAGGTGCCGGGGCCTGACGTGTCGCTTGCATGCCTCGACATTGGCGTGCCTTGATCGTACCGGGCCTGGCGCAACCGACACCACGGTGCCAGGCCCGATCATCGAATCAGCACAGATGGCCGAAGCGCAGACGGCTTCAGCGCAGATCAATCAGGTGCCGGGCTCTTCGCGATTGCCACCCAGGGCATCGATGGCGGCCCTGAGTTGATCCACCCGCGGCTGATCACCGCGGGTGATCGCCACAGCAAGAGCAAACTCGAGCTTCTCGAGCTGATGACCACCTTCGGCATAGCCGCGGTTCTGACAAGCCGGCGTTCCGGAGGGCTTGGTGGCAGAAGGAGCGGTGCGATGGCTGCTGGTGTAGGCCATAGTTCGCTTTCTTCCCATTGTGGCACCCCTGCCAAGGGAACGCTCAGGCCGCCATCGGCAGGTCGTCGTCGCTCTCGTCGTTGAGCAGGCTGCGGCAATCGGCCAGCAGGCTGGCCACATGGTCGAGGCGGCGCAACTCTTCCTGATCCGGTTCGGGATCCACACGGAGCCGATCAAGCTGCAGCTCCAGAGCCCCCAATCGCTGCTCCAACTTCACCAAGCGCTGCGACAACGCCGCAACAGTCTGGGCCAGATCTTCCGTGGTGCGGGTGATCCGGAAAGAGACCGATTCGGCGGTCATGGTGAGGAGAACAACTGCGCCGATCACAACACAGATCCTCACCGGCAGCCAGCAGACTGAAGCTCGAACCGCGGCTCCGCTGCCATGAGCATGCCCCTGCAGCTGCTCGCCTATCTGCTCGCCGGAACCGTGGGGGGCCTGCTGGCTCTGCGCACCGGCATCCCCGCTGCTCCTCTGGCCGGAGCCCTGATCGGGGCTGGCCTGGTGAGCCTGAGCGGACGCCTGGAGCTGGCTCAGTGGCCCGCCGGCAGCCGCACCGCTCTGGAAATCGCCATTGGCACCGTGATCGGCACCAGCCTCACGCCCACCGCCCTCACGGAACTGCGCCAGCTCTGGAAACCCGCGCTGCTGATCACACTCACCCTGGTGATGACCGGGCTGGTGGTGGGGTTGTGGTGCAGCCGGCTGCTGGGCATGGATCCGGTGGTGGCGCTACTGGGCGCCGCTCCGGGAGGGATCAGCGGCATGAGCCTGGTGGGGGCTGAATTCGGCGTGGGGGCGGCGGTGGCGGCCCTGCACGCAGTGCGCTTAATCACCGTGCTGCTGGTGCTACCGCTGGCGGTGCGGGTGTTGCTGGCCCGCGGGCTCACGCCCCCACCGGCTGGCTGATCCGGGCTGGATGCAGGCGATCCGGCCCGATACGTTGGGCCCCATTGCACCGCTCCCACGATGCCGCGCCCTCGCTTCGCCCCAACGCTGACCGCCCTGCTGCTCAGCGCCGGCGCCCTCAGCCTCACAGCGGCCGTCCATGCCGCTGAAGCGATCACGGGCCCTGCCGCCAAAGGTGCTCAGGTGTATTGCTTCATGCGCAACTCGGGCAACAACCACGAGGTGAGCTGGATGGCGGCCTATGCCCTGATCAAACGTCAGAGCGCCAGCCTGTTCAAAACCTCACCGGAACATGCGGCGGTGATGATCACCGAAGCTGTGGTGCAGAGCCCGGGAACCTTTCCCGACTGCGGCAAATACCTCGGTGACCTCTATGCCAGCGCAGCCCAGGAGCAGAAGCAGAAGCGTGAAGCCGCAGCCACGCCAAGCAGCACCCAGGGCGCGCCTGCAACCGGCACCGAGCGCTACGCCAACTAACGCCATCGGGGCGGTGGTCGCCCTGGCGCTGCTGCTGGGGGGCTGCATCAGTGCACCGGCCGATCCCACCGCCACCCAGCTGGGGGTGGGGGATTGCCTGCGCCAGGTGGAGATCAAGCGGCTGCGCCGGGCACTCAAGAGCTGTGATGCCGTTGTGCAGGCCTATCCGCAGCAACCTCAGCCGCGCAACGAACGCGCCCTGCTCTACAGCCTGATGGGCGACAACCGGGCCGCCTGTCGCGACAGCGCAGCGGCCGCCAAACTGCTCGCCCAACTGCCGGCCACACCGGCGACGGATCCGCTGATGGTGGAAGAGATCCGCATCCGCGCGGCGAGCTGCCGAAGC
Source organism: Cyanobacteria bacterium M_surface_10_m2_179 (assembly GCA_016882545.1). Classification (GTDB taxonomy): domain Bacteria; phylum Cyanobacteriota; class Cyanobacteriia; order PCC-6307; family Cyanobiaceae; genus Vulcanococcus. Next base: position 7,250 of record VGPW01000068.1, read on the forward strand.
CTCACCACTGCTCCAGCAGGGTCCGCACCATCCCCGGCCAGGAACGGCGCCTGAGCAGCAGCTCGATGCGCTGCGCCTTGCTGGCGATCAGATCGTCCACGAGCTGATCGGCCACCCCCAGCTGCAGCCAGTGGCACTGCAGGCTGGCCTGCATGCCAATGCGGTGACAGCGATCCTCCGCCTGCTCGGCGTCACCCGGGGTCCAGGGGCGCTCCAACAACACCACATGCCGGGCCCGGTGCAGGGTGAAGCCCAGGCCGCCGACGCCGAAGGTGCTGATCAACAGGGGTTGCTGCCCGGCCTGGAAGGCGTCGACCACCTGCTGGCGAGCCCCCGGAGGCAGGCGCCCCGTGAGCAGCCCGCCCCCCAGCTGGCTGTGCAGCAGCTCCGCCGCCGCCACAAAGGCGGTGAACAGCACCACCGGCTCCCCCTCGGCCTGCAGGCGCTGCAGCAGTGAAGCGGCCGCGGGCAGTTTGTATTCAGCGCTGATCTGGCGCAGAGCGGTGAACACCGCCAACACTTCGGCATCCCGCCGCACCAGGCCCGCCTGGGCCCGGCGGCGGTAGTCGTCCACCTTGAGCTGCAGGCGGTGCTGGAAGCCCTGGCCCTCCGCCTCGCTGAGGCTCACCGGCACCAACAAGCGCTGCTTGGGGGGCAGATCCAGGCAATCCTGTTTGCGGCGATGCAACACCAGCGGGCGGGTGAGCCGCTGCAGCTCCTCCAGATGGGTGGCCCCCAGGGCCTGCCACTGGCGGGTGCCGCCGCGCTCCAGCCAATGGCCCTGGCAGTAGCGCTCCTCATAGGCCCGCTGGTCAACAGCGAGGGGATGGCCGATGGCCGCCAGCAGCGGGAAGAGCTGCACCGGCCGGCCGTTTTTCATCGGTGTGCCGCTGAGCAGCCAGACAGCCCGGAGGCGCGGATGGCGGCTGAGGCGGAGGAAGGCCTGGGTGCGGCTGGCCTGCAGGTTCTGGGCGTAGTGGGCTTCATCGGCGATCAACACCGTGCCAGCGGGCGGCAGTTCGGCAGGCAGGCGGGCCCAGCTCAACAGCTCCAGCTGCAACTGCAGGGCTGAAGCCTCCTGGCGCCAGTGGTTGTGCAGGCCAGCGGGCGCCACCACCACGATGCGGCAGTCGGCGGCGCGCACCATGGCCCTGGCGGCCGCCAGGGCGGTGAGGGTTTTGCCGAGGCCCATGGCATCGGCCAGCACGGCACCACGCCGCGCCAGGAGCCAGCGGGCGGCGGCCCGCTGGTGGGCAAACAGGCAACGGCCATCGGGCAGAACCTGCTCCAAGGCCGCCGCCGCCACCAGTTCGCGGTGCGGTGGCAGCGGCGGCAGCGGCTGCTCAAGCCAACTGAACCAACGCTGCAGCTCGGGCTCCACCGCAAAACGCCGGCCGAACTGGCGCTGCAGCACCGCCGCAGCCTCCAGCGGGAATTGCCAGCAGCCGCGCCGCGCCATCCATTGGCCCCGTGGCCGCACGGCCCGCAGCTGCGCCTGGGTGACGGCATCAAAGGGAAGCTGCAGCTCGATACAGCCGGACTCCCCCAACCGCATCAAACAGCGAGCGGGCGAGCTCGCAGCGGGGCGACGGGAGGACAACGCAGGCAAAGAGCAGATGGAGCCGGCCTCGTGTCAACCAACATTGAAAACCGAGCCACGGCCGCGCAGCGATTCCAATTCTAACGAAGCTACAACCTGCTGCAAGCAACGCAATAAAGCCTGAAAACTGCATCGCTCGACACATTGACATCCCAGGCACTGCAGGCAAACTCTCCCCAACCGAATCAAGCGGATGCACGCCAGGGATGCAGTTTTCCTTGAGGATCTGTGCCCCAAACTTCGTGTTCGTCGCTGGAGACAATCTCTCCACACGTTTACTCACAAAACCTGCATTTATTGCGGGAAACCATCTGAATCCATTGATCACGTGCTGCCGCAAAGCCGTGGCGGGCTGAGCACCACCGAAAACTGCGTGCCCGCCTGCCTGGCCTGCAACGGCCGCAAAAGCGATGCCGACGCCTTCGAGTGGTATCGGCGCCAGCGCTTCTATGACCCGCGGCGGGCCATGGCGATCCGCGCCTGGACCGACGGCGATCTGCGCCTGGCCCAACGCCTACTGCAGTGGGCCAGCCCGCAGGTGAGCGGCGTGGCGCTGCAGGCGGCCTGAACGCAGCCCCGGCGCCTCACCACACCCGGCAGGCCGCAGCACCGTTGTAGCGCTGGCAGATCTCAGCCTGGGCGGCGGGCTGCTCGGGCACGAGCAGGGCGGCACCGAGCACCGCCGCCACCACCGCCGACAGCAGCAGCTGGTGGGGGTGCACCGCGGTCTTCAGCGGACGGCGCTGGCGCGGGGCAGAGGCCAGCAGGGGCAGGGGCAGGGATGTAGAGAGACAGGAAGCGGTCATCACCGAATCGAGGCAGTGATACAGGTGTACTCATGACGGGTAGAGATGTCAACAGCGCGGCACGCCTGCTGGTGATCGGGGGCGGTTACACCGGCCTGCGCCTGGCCCGTGCCGCAGCCCAGCAGGGCACCGAGGTGTGGCTCACCCACCGCAGCGAGCAGGCTCCCGCCGCCACGGCCCCCCTCGAGGAGCAGCTCCACTGGTTGCGCTTCGATGCCGATCAGGGCTGCGTACCCCAACTGCCCGCGGGGCTGACCCAGGCCGTGGTCACCCTGCCGCCCGCCAGCGACGGCAGCGACGCGGCCTTGGCGCATCTGCTGGACCCCCTGCGCCAGCAGCCCCTGCATTGGCTGGGCTACCTCTCCACCACCGGCGTGTATGGCGATGTGCAGGGCGCCTGGGTGGATGAGCGCTCCCCCACCCAGCCCAACCTGGCCCGCAGCCAGGCGCGCCTGTGCTGCGAACAGCAGTGGCTGGGCAGCGGCCTACCGGTGCAGAGCTTCCGGCTGCCGGCCATCTACGGCCCCGGTCGCTGCCCCTTCACGCAGCTGCGCAACGGCACGGCTCGCCTGGTGCACAAACCGGCGCAGGTGTTCTGCCGGATCCATGTCGATGACATCGTCGGCGCCCTGCTC